>NZ_JALJRJ010000004.1:0-370473 GCF_024519755.1 Micromonospora sp. Mcm103 | reverse complement strand
TCGCCGCCCAGCGGTTCGACCGCGCTGTCTCCTGGACCGAGTTCACCGAGTGAGCCAGGACGGGTGCTGCTCTCCTGGCAGGCGGCGCTCAGGTCCAGTCGGCGGGTGCGTGAGCGCACGTGTCGACGACGACCACCTCCTGACCCAGCGTGTGACGCGCGGGGCGGGCGTGGGGGTCGGGCCGGCTGATTTTCGCCCCGGCCGGCGGCTCCGCAGGAGCCGTTTGCCTTGATCCGTAGCCTCGGCCGAGCTGTCCGTGAGACGGCGCTACACCTGCACGGTCATGTCTGCTGTCGAGAGAATCGCTACGACCATGAGGTCCGCAAGGTCCTCTACACCACCAACATCATCGAGAGCCTGAACGCACGGTTCCGGCAGGCCACTCGCAGACGCAGGCACTTCCCGACCGAGCCGGCCGCGATGAAGGTCCTCTACCTCGTCTTCCAGCAGAAAAGAAAAAGGCTGTGACCCCTGTTCTGGCAGGTCACAGCCTTGATCGTTTGTGCGCCCGAAGGGACTCGAACCCCTAACCTTCTGATCCGTAGTCAGATGCTCTATCCGTTGAGCTACGGGCGCTTGGTGCTCGGCCAGTCTACACAACCGGCTTTCGCGCGGAGACTCCGGGATTCGAACCCGGGAGGGGCTTTAAGACCCCAACCGCATTAGCAGTGCGGCGCCATAGACCAGACTAGGCGAAGTCTCCCTGGTGACCCGCGAGGTCACCGCGCCCGAGGATACAGGCCCGCACCCGCCCGGGGCAAAGCGGATACCGGGACCGGCCCTCGCCACCGCGTTTCCGTCGTGTGCCGGATCACGTCCACGGCTACGCTCCATCGATATGCAGGAGCAGCCGCCGAGCGATCCGCCCCGTCGCGAGCCCGCAGCCAAGGCCCGGCGGAGCCGCTCCCCACGACCGACGTTCAACCCACCGACGCCGGATCCCGCCGCGGAGAACGCGACGAGCGACACACCGGCGCCCAGGCGTCCGCGCCGGTCGGCGCCCACTGTCGTCTTCCAGCCGCCGACGCCGGCCGACGCCGCAACGCCGGCACCGCGCCCACGCCCGGCCGCTGATCCCTCACCTGCCGATCCGGGTACGCCCGGCGAGCAGGCCACCCCCGCGGCTTCTGCCGACGGCCCGGGTACGCCCCCGAAGGAGCAGGCCGCCTCGGCGACGTCCACGACTCCCTCTGGTGGGACTGCCGCAGCACGGACCGCCGACGAGGGCACGGCCCCGACCGATAAGAGGCCCGTCACAGCCGAGCAGGATCAAGCCGTCGAGCCTCCGACAGCGCCAGGGGCACCACCGGTCGGGGCAGAGGCGCCGAAACGGACGCGCCGTGCTCCCGCCGCCAAGAAAGCCGCCCCCGTCGCGCAGAAGGCCGCCCCGGCGGTCAAGAAGGCCGCCCGGAAGGCGTCAGCCCCGAAGCGGGAGGCGGCGATCACTGCCCCGGAGCCCGTACCCACCGAGCGAGAGCCCGACGGCACGGAGCCGGTCACGGCGGAGGGGTCAGTCACCGTGCCGCCGCCCGGACGGACCCGCCGGACCACGAAGGCCGCCCCGGCGGCGACGAAGGCAAGCCCGGCAACGGCACGTTCGGCAAAGGCGGGCCCGACAACAGCGAACCGCGCAACGGCACGTTCGGCAACGGTGGGCCCGGCAGAGCCCTCGGCATCCACCGCCGCACCGACCCCGATGCCGCCCACCGCGCGCGAGGCGAAGCAGACCGCAGCACACGACGCGCCCCAGACCGAGGTCACCGCTGCCGACACCACATCCCAAGCGGAGCAGTCCGCCGAGACGACGCACGCCCCGGCGACGACGTCGGCCGTCGTCGCGCTGGCACCCGCACAACCCGACGTCACGCGTACCCCGGAAACGGGCTGGCGGGCGGTGGGGCCGCAGCTGCGCGACCACCCCGGGTTCGCGCCGGAGCTGCTGGCCCTGGCGGCGGTCGACGCGCTCGGGCCGCGGGCCTCGGCCTGGGTGGAGCAGGTCCGACGGGCCTACCCGGAGGCGGACGCCGACGGGGTGGCCCGGCTGGCAACCCGGCGATTCGTCCGGATGGCCGGTACGGGTGGGGCGCTGGCGGCGGGCGCCGGGTTGTTCGCGCCGGTCGCGGAGCTGACGACAGTGCTGTGGACGCAGGCGAACCTGGTGCTGCATCTGGCGGCGGCGTACGGGCGGGATCCGGCGCATCCGGATCGGGCGGCCGAGCTGCTGGTGCTCACGTTGGTGCACCCGGACGACGGCACCGCGCGGGCGGCGCTGGCGGCGGCTCGGGCGGCCGATGCTCCGGCGGAGGGTCCGTGGGGGCGGGTGGCGGAGGCGGCCTGGCGGCTGGCCACGCCGGTGGCGGCGCAGGCGGGCGGCTGGCTCGGGCTGCGGTTGGCCGCCCGGTTGCTGCCGGGAGCGGCGGCGCTGGCGGCCGCGACGGGCGGTACGGCGACGGCCGAGCGACTCGCCGCGCGGGCGGTCGCCCGGTATCGGGCGTGATCGGCACCAGTTCGGCGAGCTGGCGCGGTCAGGCGGGGCCCGATGCCGCCACTTCCCCGACCTGGCGGCGGACGGAACGCGTGCCGGGCCGGCGCGGTCAGAGCCAGTCGAACCAGGACTTCGGCAGCATCGCGTAGCCGACGAACGCGAAGATGTCGAGCAGCGTGTGCGCGACGATCAGCGGGGCGACCCGGCGGGTGCGCAGGTAGAACAGCCCGAAGATCACGCCCATCACGGCGTTGCCGACGAACGCGCCGAAGCCCTGGTAGAGGTGGTACGAGCCGCGCAGCAGCGCGCTCGTGGCGAGCACCGCGCCGATCCGCCAGTTGAGCTGCCGCAGCCGGGTGATCAGGTAGCCGACCACGATCACCTCCTCCAGCACGGCGTTCTGCACGGCGGCGAGGATCAGCACCGGCACCGTCCACCAGAGGTCCGGCAGCGCGGCCGGGACCAGCGTGGCGTTGAGCCCGAGCTGCGCCGCCGCCCAGAACAGCGCCAGCCCGGGCAGGCCGATGAGCGCGGTCAGGCCCGCGCCCCGGGCCAGGTCCGAGCCGGGCCGGCGGAAGTCGACACCGAGCGTCCGCGCCGGGTCGCCGGGGTCGCGCGCCAGCAGGTGTACGGCGAGCAGCACCGGCAGCAGCGCGAAGACGATGCCGAGCAGCTGGTACGTGAGGTCGAGGTACGGCCGGGCCGACGCGGAGGTGTTCAGCGCGGCGGTCTGCTTGGACAGTCCGCCGGTCGCGGTCAGCTTCGCGATCAGGGACACCAGGGCGTACACGGCCGACTGGCCGAGGGACAGACCGAGCACGAGCAGCGTCTCGGTGCCCAGCATCCGGCGGGAGACCGGACGGGCCAGCTCGTCAACCGTCACCGGACCATGAAAGCACTTCGGCGACCGGGCCGGACGGTCGCACAGTCTGTGCGACCGGCGTACACGCTCCGTGGACATTCTATGCGGGCCGATCCGCCCGTACGGAGAAGGAGCGTGCCCCTGTGGAGAACTTCGCGCGGCTGCTGAAGGAGAGCTGGACCCTGGTCGAGGAGGACCGGGAGCGGCTCAGCGGTCACTTCTACGCCCGGCTGTTCCTCCTCGACCCGGAGCTGCGCAAGCTCTTCCCGGTGCAGATGAACGGCCAGGGGGACCGCATCCTGGAGGCCATCGTCACGGCCACCCAGACGGTGGGCGACCCGGAGAGCTTCGACGAGTACCTTCGCGCGCTGGGCCGGGACCACCGCAAGTACCACGTGTCGGCCGAGCACTACGCGACGATGGGCGTCGCGCTGCTCGACGCGCTGCGCAGCACCGCCGGGGACGGCTGGAACCTGGAGTACGACCAGGCGTGGCGGGAGGCGTACGCGGGCATCAGCGCGCGGATGCTCGCCGGCGCGGAATCCGACGAGAACCCGCCGTTCTGGCACGCCGAGGTGCTGACACACGAGCGGCACGGCCCCGACACGGCGGTGCTGACCGTGCGCGCGCTCCAGGATCCGCTGCCCTGGCGGGCCGGCCAGTACGTGAGCGTGGAGGTGCCGCGCTACCACCCGCGGGTGTGGCGGACGTACTCGGTGGCGAACGCGCCGAACGAGGAGAACGTGCTGGAGTTCCACGTGCGGACGCCACCGGGTGCGGCCGGTTGGGTGTCCGGCGCGCTGGTGCGCCGCACCAAGCCGGGTGACCTGCTGCGGGTGGCCGCGCCGATGGGCTCGATGACGCTTGATCCGGAGTCCACCCGGGACGTCCTCTGCGTGGCCGGCGGGGTCGGCCTGGCCCCGATCAAGGCGCTGGTGGAGGAGCTGACCCGGGTCAACCGGACCCGCTGGGTGCACGTCTTCTACGGCGCGCGCCGCCCGGACGAGCTGTACGCGCTGCCCGGCCTGGAGGACCTCGTCGCGTCCCACCCGTGGTTGTCGGTGACGCCGGCGTGCAGCGAGGACCCGGACTTCGGCGGCGAACTCGGTGACGTCTCCGAGGTGGTCACCCGCTACGGCCCGTGGACCACGCACGACTGCTACGTCTCCGGTTCGGCCGCGATGGTCCGGGCCACCCTGCGGGCGCTCGCCGCCGACGACGTCCCGCCCGACCACATCCGGTACGACACGTTCGGCAACCTCTGAACCTTGCTCCCCCCGAGCCGGGTCGCGTGCCCCCGCCCCCTGGGGCACGCGACCCGGCCCCCCGTTTCTCAGTAACGCCAGGGGGTTCCGGTCTCGCGGTACTCCTCCACCGGCACCAGCGGCACGCCGGGTGCCATCCGGTCGACGTAGAGCCGCCCCTCCAGGTGGTCGATCTCGTGCGCGACCAGCCGCGCCATCGCGTACTCGTAGGACGTGATCACCCGGCTGCCGTCCCACAGGGCGTGTTCCACGTCGATCCGCAGCGGCCGGGGCACCAGGCCACGGTGGTCGAAGAAGGAGAGGCACCCCTCGTACTGCTCGTCGGTCTCGGTCGCGGCGTCCACCACCCGTGGGTTGAGCAGCACCACCGGGTCGGCCGCCCGGTCGGCCGGGCGCACGAGCGCCGCGGACCAGCCGATGCCGAGCTGGGGCGCGGCGAGGCCGACGCCCTTGCTGAACGGGTGCAGCTCGTCCAGGCGGACCAGCATCCCGGCGAGCCGGTCGATCACCTCCCGGGCGTGCTGTTCGTCGGCCGGCAGGTCGAACTGGCGGGCCCGCTGCCGCAGCAGGTCGTCGCCGCGCTGCACGATGCCCACTGCGCGCATCCGGTCGCTGGCCCGCACCCGGGCGCCGCCGGTGGGCGCGCTGTCCGGTTCGGCGTCCGGCTCGGGGCTGCGGAACCGCCACTGCATCCGGTAGCGGGCGTTCAGCGGCGGGTCGTCGGTCCCCCAGTCGAAGACCACCCGGCCGCCGTCCACCGACCGCTGGATCGGGGTACGCAGCGGCCCCTCCTCCGCCGACAGCGAGGTCTCCGCGCCCCACACCTTGGGGTCGAGGTCCGCGGGCAGGTCGAGCCGCACCGCCAGGTGCCGGGTGGGCAGGCGTACGGCCCGCTGGAACCAGGGGCCCCACTTGTCCCGGCCGACGCGGTACGCGTACTCGATGGTGACCCGGTCACCGGGGTAGAGCGGGAAGCGTCCCTCGTCGTTCTCGAACAGCAGCCAGATCTCCTTGAACGCGTCCCGGTCGTGCTTGGCCCGCCAGTGCATCGGCTCGCGCCCGTTGCCGTCGTCCCGGTAGGCGTTGAGTTGCAGCTCGGCGAAGGTGAGCGGGTGTTCCCGGTGGTGCCGGTTGGAGCGGCCGGGGTCGTTGGGGTAGCGGTCGACGGCGACCCGGACCAGGTAGCGGGTGACCGGTTCGGTGCCGGCGTTGTACAGCTCCCGCCGGATCGCGCAGTGGTAGCCGTCACCGGAGTGGGTGAGCGTCGCGACCTCCCGTTCCACCACGAGGCCGGTCCCCGGGGGCAGCCACTGGCCGGGGACGGGCGGGTCGCGGTGGGCCACGCCGGTGCGGCCGTGCCGCAGCTCGTCGTACTCCCGGAAGCGCTGCCAGATCGCGCCGCTGGCCTCCAGGACGGCCTCGGCCCGGCGGGCGAAGTCCTCGGTGGGCCGGTGCCGGCGCCCTTCGACGTGGCTGACGTAGGACGGGTCGAAGCCCATCATCGTGGCCAGTTGCTTCTTGGACAGCCCTCGGCCGGTCCGGTGCCGGGCGAGTTCGGCCGCGAACGAGTCCGCGGCACGCTCGATCGGTGAGGTCGTCATCAGCTTCCTCGTACGCGGGAAGACCATTTTCACGTTGAGTGGCCGAACGTGTACGGAAACTGCCTCGTATTCGACACTCACCTTGACTTTTCAGCGGCGTGCATCGATCCTTGTGCCGTCTGCCGCCGGCTCTCCGGCGGCGTTTTCCGTCTCCGAGGCCGGGTAGTACGCGACGGCCGTGGAGTGACGCGGGCCTCCCCGCGATACCGCGGCACCTCTTCCCCTCCCGCCGGGAGGGTGGTTAGGCTAGCCTTAGCTTGGGTCGACGGCACGCGCCGACCGCAGGGCGACAGGACAGGGGACGGCCAGGTGACTGCGGTGATGCCGGGGCGCGACGCCGCCACCCCGCTCGCCCCGGTGACAGCGACCCTGCGCGCCATGTTCGGCACCGACGACCTGCCCGGGCTCGCGCCCGGCCTGCTGGTGCACGACGAGCTGGACCGCTGGTCCCCGGCCACCCGCCTGATCGACGGCACGCTGCTGTCCGAGTTCCTGACCCGCGCCGGGCGCCGCTGGGGCGGCACCCCGCACGCCTGTGCCGCGCTGGCCTGGAAGTCCTACAGCTACTGGACCGCGCTCCCAGCGGTGCTCGGGTGGGCGTCCGCCCGCCGGGTGCCGCTGCTCGACCCGGCCGACGTGCTCGTGCACTTCGAGGACCACCACCAGCTCCTCACGCTGGGGCTGCGCGCCTCCACCCCGGTGGCGGTGCTGCCGAGCGACCCGCTGGCTCTCGCCGGCGCTCCGGGCGTACTGGTGGTCCCGGACGAGGCGGCGCTGCTCGGCGCGCTGCGCGCGTCCCTGCTCGACGCCCACTTCGCGCCGCTGATCGGCGCCATCCAGGGCGAGGTCCGGATCGGCACCCGTACGCTGCTCGGCTCGGTGGCCTCCGGCATCGCCCACGGCATCCTGCGCGCGTCGGACGCACTGCCCGGCTCGGCCACCGCGGCCGTCGGCACGCTGCTCGGCGCGCTCGACCTGAGCGACCTGGTCGAGCTGGTGCCCGGCCCGGCCGGCGAGCCGACAGTGCAGCGGCGCACCTGTTGCCTGGCGTTCACGCTGCCCCGGCCCAAGGTGTGCCAGGGCTGCTGCGTCCGCCAGGCCTGACCGCTCAACCGACAAGCGGCCGGACGTCCCACAACCACACACCGCCGGTACGCCTCGGCGTGATCCCGCTCAGCTCCGTCATCGCCCGGCGCAGCGCCTCGGCCTGCGGAAGCCGGGGGTCGAGGATCACCGCGCCGGCCCGCCAGTAGCGCAGGTCGTCAACGGCGGCCACCCGGTCCTGCGGCGTGATCGGCGGAACCGCGTCGGTGCGCCGTACCGTCTCGAAGAACGTGCTGGTGGGGCGCGGTGGCGCGGTGAAGAGGGCGATCCGGTCCCCGCCGGGGCGGGTGTCCGGATACAGGAAGTAGCCGCGGGCCAGCGGCATGTCCAGCCGGGTCTCGGCGGACCAGCGCAGCGGGACCGCGTACGTGGTGTCGGGCAGCGGCAGCGTGACGATGCTCCGCCCGTCCGTGACATAGGGACGCCAGGCGCCGGAGGTGACGAACGCCGGGGTCGGGTCGAGGCGCTTCGCGGGCAGCGGGGTGGGCAGGATCGGCAGCAGCGCCATGGCGAGCACGGTGACGGTGACGAACCGGATCCGGTCGCGCGCGTCCGGGTGCCGTACGGCGAGCCGCCGGACCCGCTCGGCGCCGAGCGCGAGCAGCACGCCGATGATCGGGGTGAGCGCGAGCGACCAGCGGGTGGGCACCACCGAGTGCAGGACCGGCAGGTTCTCCAGCGCTGCCCACGGGCCGGGGATGCCGGTGTCCTGTCCGTCGTAGCGGATCTCCCGGCCGAGCGAGAAGAGCACGAACACCAGCCCGACCGCAGCCAGCCCGAGTACCACGGCGTTGCGGCGCATCCACCAGACCAGCGCGACCACCAGGACCACCAGCGGCCAGCCGAAGAACGCGTTCTCCTCGGTGGCGTTCTTGACCAGCGGTTCGCTGCCCCGGGCATCGCCCGCCACCGACTCCCGGGACCAGGCCACGTACGCGGCGAGGTCGGTGGAGTAGCCGCGGATCAGCGTGGAGAGCCCGCTGTACGCGCCGGGGCCGAAGAACTGGACCCAGAGCGGGTACGCGAGCAGCGCCCCGGCGACCACCGCGGCCACAGCGAGCCCGGCGGCGAACGGGCGGGCCGCCGAGCGCAGCGCGGGACGGCCGAGGGCGAGCGCGAGCACCACCACGCCGAGCCCGATGGCGGTCATCAGCAGGATCTCCAGATTGAGGAACGCCTGCCAGACGATCACCAGCCCGAGCAGGACGCCGTTGCGCAGCCACCGGCCGGGTTCGGCCAGGCGCAGCGTCCGCCAGATGATCAGCGGTACCACGAACTGGCTGACGATGTTGGGGTGCGAGTTGGCGTGCGAGACCATCGCCGGCGCGAACGCGCAGAAGGCGGCACCCAGCCACGCCGGACCGCGGGACTTCACGACAACTCGGGAGAGCAGGAAATACCAGGACACGCCGGTGGCGGCGAGCCCGAGAGTGAGGAAAATCAGAAAGGACCAGCGCGGACCCGCCCAGAGCGTTATCGGGGTCAGCGGCAATGAAACGGATAATACGGACGTATTAGCCATGAGATTGACGACATCCGGCACATTCATCCGGTCCGAGGTGAACGGATAGGCGAAATCAGTGACGACGCGAGCACCATGCGCCATCATCCATTCGAATTGCGCCTGATCTGTCCGATTGTCCCGGATGCCATTGCGCGGGTCGACCCACAGTCGAGCGGTCACCCAGCACGCGAGCAGCACGAAGCTGAGCACGGCGAGCGCGTCCAGCCGCCTGCCCTGCCCCGATTTCGGCGTGCTCGCGCCGCTTTCCGGAGTAGTCATGACATTTCAGAGCGTAGTCAGGGTATGACGGGCACGTGCAATGTTCCGGGGAATCACGTACTATGTGCCGAGTTCGCCGAACGCCGAACAGGCACCCCTCCGGATCACAATTCGGCCCCCCTCCGTCCCCCGATTTCCCCCTCAGCCATCCAGATGGTTGACTCTGACGGTCCAGGCGCGGGTCAGTCATATCGTGAGGAATCGACGCATGGCAGAAATCACTGGGGATCAGCGCGTCCAGTCCGAGGTGCTCGAAGGCCTGGCGACAGCTGTCAACCACCGGCAGTGGTTCGTCGAACTGGCGGTGCCCTACCTCGGTGACAACCCGATCGAGATCGGCAGTGGCCTCGGCGACTACGCCTCCGCCTGGGCGGCGTACGCACCCCGGATCACCGCCACCGAAGCCGACCCGGACCGGCTGATCCAGCTCAAGGAGCGGCTGTCCGACCACCCCGGCGTCGAGGTCCGGCAGATGCTGCTCCCGCACCACGAGCGCGGCGACTACAGCGCGGCCGTGTCCTACAACGTGCTGGAGCACATCGACGACCACGTGGGCGCGCTACGCAGCATGCGGGATCTGGTCCGCCCCGGCGGCGCCGTGGTCATCATCGTGCCGGCGTTCCAGTTCGCCATGAGCCCCGCCGACATCGCCACCGGCCACGTCCGCCGCTACACGAAGAAGACGCTCGCCGCGGCGATGACGGAGGCGGGCCTCACCGTCGAGCGGATCCACTACGCCAACGCGCTCGGCCTGATCGGCTACTTCATGGCCACCAAGGTCTTCCGGCTGATGCCGAAGGAGGGCCCGATGGTCAAGGTGTACGACACGCTCGTCCTACCGGTCACCAAGGCCGCCGAGCAGCGCGTCCGGCCGCCGTTCGGCCAGTCCGTCTTCGCCGTCGCCCGCGTACCGGCCTGAGGCCGGGCCGGGGGCCGTCGCGGCCCCCGGCCCCTCGGTCACTCCTTGATCTGGTACGTGGGGCGGATGACCGCCCGGGCCAGGGTGTGGAACGCCAGGTTGAAGCCGACGAAGGCCGGGCTGGCCCCAGCCGGGATGTCGAGGCGGTCCACGTCCACCGCGTGCACCGCGAACACGTACCGGTGCGGGCGGTCCCCGGCCGGCGGCGCCGCGCCGCCGTAGCCGGTGTCGCCGTAGTCGTTGCGGACGCTGAACGCGCCGTCCAGGTCGGCCTCACGCACGCCGGTGGGCAGCTCGGTGACGGACGCGGGCAGATTAACCAGCACCCAGTGCCAGAAGCCGCTGCCGGTCGGGGCGTCCGGGTCGAAGCAGGTGACCACGAAGCTCTTGGTCTCGGCCGGGAAGCCCGACCAGGACAGCTGCGGTGAGACGTTCTCGCCGCCGGTGCTGCCGTGCGCGTACCGCGCGTCCATCGGCTCGCCGTTGTGCACGTCGTCGCTGGTCAGGTCGAACGACGGCACCGTCGGCAGCAGCTCGTACGGGTCCGGGGCGATCGGTCGTTCCAGGGTCATCGAAACGGTCCTTCCGGGTACGCGAATGTCCTGCGCCCCTTCATACCCCGTTGGCCGCCCCACCGTGCTGTCGGCGCACCATCTCGTTGATCCAGACCGGCGCGTACGGGGACGTGCACCCAGGCGGCGTCGGGTAGTCCTTGAGCACGCCGAGCCGCTCGCCGATGCCGATCGCACGGTCCCGGTACGCGGCGTGCTCGATCCCGATCTGCGCCAGGCAATGGTTCATCGCCCACTGGAGGCGCTCCGGCGCACCGGCCATCTCCGCCTCGATCACGTCGAGCAGGCCGCCCAGGTCCAGCCCGTCCGGGTTCCGCGCCACCCGCTCGGTGGTCAGCGCCCAGCCGGCGCTCGCCACGACCGGATCGGGAGCGGCCGACCAGACCAGGCGCAGCGGCTCGGCGTGCGGGCTCTTCTTCACCACGTAGTTCACGAGCCAGTCGTGCACCTTCGGCGTCCGCGCCTCGCGCAGCATGGCGTCCAGCTCGTCCCGCCCGTACGCCTTCGGGCGGCAGATCAGCAGGGCCAGTAGACGCGCCGCACTGTCGCCGGTCGCCCACAGCTCGCGGGCCAGCTCCTGCTGCGTCTTCAGCCGCTTCGCGATCGCCCGCAGCTTGCCCAGGTTGACCCCGTGGTCGTCGCCGTGGCGCTCGTTCACCGCACGGATCTTCGGGTCGTCGAGCGCGGCCAGCTCGGCCGTCACCCCGGCCACCGTCGTCGTCTCCGCCACCAGGCCCTCCCGCCGTCGCCGCACCCCGCAGCCTACGACCGCCCGGGCCGCCGGTCGCCGGTCGCCGGTCGCCGGTCGCCGGTCGCCGGTCGCCGGTCGCCGGAGAAGAATGCACCCGAGACGCTTATGCCTCTCGGTCATATTTATGACCCAGAGGCATAAGCCGCATGGGCGATGGTTACTTCCGGGGCGACACGCCGATGCGTCCGCACGCGCGGCTGGCCGACGGCGAGATGGGAGTGGGCGGAGGGTGTGGGATTCGAACCCACGAAGACATCGCTGCCTTACCGGTTTTCAAGACCAGCGCCATCGGCCACTAGGCGAACCCTCCCGGCACGCCCCCGAGGGGTGCGCGACCGGGACCAGTCTGCCACGGACGCCGTACCGGGCAAGCCGCCGTCCCACCCTCGCTGCGAGAATGTGTGCGCGTAGGAGAGCCCAGCGGTGGTGCTGATCAGCGGAATCATGGCCGCCAGCAGGTCCACAGTGGCCGAAGGGCCGGCGCGGCAGCCGTCCCGGGCGGTGCACCTGCGCGGCGACGGGCGGATCGGGTAAGACTGAGTCATGCGCGCGATCACGATCACGGAACCCGGCGGACCCGAGGCGCTCGTCTGGACCCACGTGCCGGACCCGGAGCCCGGTCCCGGCGAGGTGATCGTGGAGGTGCGGGCGAGCGCGGTGAACCGGGCCGACCTGTTGCAGCGGCAGGGGCACTATCCGCCACCGCCGGGCGCGTCCGCGTACCCCGGTCTGGAGTGTTCGGGGACGGTGCGTGCGCTCGGTCCCGGCGTGACCGGCTGGTCGGTGGGCCAGGAGGTCTGCGCGCTGCTCGCCGGCGGCGGCTACGCCGAGCAGGTCGCGGTGCCGGCCGGGCAGTTGCTGCCGGTGCCGGCCGGCGTGGAGCTGGTCGACGCGGCGGCGCTGCCGGAGGTGGCCTGCACGGTCTGGTCGAACGTGGTGGACCTGGCCCGGTTGGCCGAAGGGGACACGCTGCTGGTGCACGGCGGCGGCAGCGGGATCGGCACGTTCGCGATCCAGCTGGGCGTGGCGCTGGGCGCGACGGTGGTGGTGACCGCCCGTTCGGCGAAGCACGAGCCGCTGCGTGAGCTGGGCGCCGCGCACACGATCGACTACCGCGAGCAGGACTTCGTCGACGAGGTACGCCGGGTCACCGACGGCCGGGGCGCGGACGTGATCCTGGACATCATGGGCGGGTCCTACCTGCCCCGGAACGTGGCGGCGCTGGCGACCGGCGGGCGGCTCGTGGTGATCGGCATGCAGGGCGGCCGCAAGGGCGAACTCGACCTGGGGATGCTGCTGGCGAAGCGCGCGGCGGTGCACGCGACGGCGTTGCGGTCCCGCCCGGTGGACGACAAGGCGGCGATCGTCCGGGGCGTACGGGAGCAGGTGTGGCCCCTGGTGGAGGCGGGCCGGATCCGGCCGGTGGTGCACGCCCGGGTGGACATGGCCGACGCCACCGCCGCGCACCGCCTGGTGGAGACGAACGACCACCTGGGCAAGGTGCTGCTGGTCCGGTGAGGGTCAGCCCTGGCCGGGGCGCGGCAGCATGAGGCGCGGGCCGGGGCCCTCGGCGGCGAGCGAGTCGCCGGGGTTGTAGAGCGTGCAGCGCTGCAACGACAGGCAGCCGCAGCCGATGCAGCCGTCCAGGTCGTCGCGGAGCTTGCCGAGCAGCCGGATGCGCTCGTCCAGCCGGTCCCGCCAGGCGCGGGACAGCGCGGCCCAGTCGTCGGGCGTGGGGGTACGCCCCGACGGCAGCGAGTCGAGCGCCGCGCGGATCTCGTCCAGCGAGACACCGACCTGCTGGGAGATCCGGATGAACGCGACCCGGCGCAGCTCGGTGCGGGCGTAGCGGCGCTGGTTCCCGCCGGTGCGGGCGGCGTGGATCAGGCCGAGCCGCTCGTAGTAGCGCAGTGCCGAGGGCGCGACGCCACTGCGGTCGGCGAGCTGCCCGATGGTCAGTGTTGCTTCGTGCATCACACGGCCTTGAGTTGAAGTTCGCTTCAAGTCCGAGGCTATCGGTATGACGACGACCACCGCCACCGACCTGGGCGCGCTCCTGGACCGGGTGCGCGCCGGCCGCGAGTTCGGCGCCAACGTGTACTCGACGCTCGACGTGCTCCAGGTGCTCTACGACCGGGTGCTCCGGATCACCCCGGCCACCCTGGACGACCCGGACCGGGACCGCTTCCTGCTCTCCAAGGGCCACGCGGTCGCCGGGTACTACGCGCTGCTCGCCGCACGCGGCTTCCTGCCGGCCGAGTGGCTGGACGACCAGGGTGGCCCGGCGAGCCGGCTCGGCGACCACCCGGACCGCACGCTTGTGCCGGGCGTCGAGATCGGTTCCGGTTCGCTCGGCCACGGGCTCGGGCTGGGCGTGGGCACCGCGCTCGGGCTGCGGGCCCAGGGCCGCACCGGACCCCGGGTGTACGTGCTGCTCGGCGACGCCGAACTGGACGAGGGCTCCAACCACGAGGCGATCGCGTACGCGGGCGCGACCGGACTGGGCAACCTCACCGCGATCGTGCTGGACAACCGCTCGGCCACGTACGGCTGGCCGGGCGGCGCGGCGAGCCGGTTCACGGTGAACGGGTGGAGCGCCGCAACAGTGGACGGGCGCGACCACGACGCCCTGCACACCGCCCTCACCGGGCACGACGATCACCGGCCGCACGTCGTCGTCGCGGTCGTCACGGACGGGGAGTGACAATGAGCAGCACCATGCGGGACGCGTTCGTCACCAGCACCGAGGAGGTGCTCGCCGATCCGCGGACGACAGTAGTGCTCGCCGACATCTCCGCCGCCGCGTTCGAGCCGGCCGCCGCCCGCTACCCGGACCGGGTCGTGAACGTCGGCATCCGCGAGCAGCTGATGATCGGGGTCGCGGGTGGGCTGGCGCTGACCGGGCAGCGGCCGATCGTGCACAGCTACGCCCCGTTCCTGGTCGAGCGGGCGTACGAGCAGATCAAGCTGGACCTCGACCACCAGGACGTCGGCGCGGTGCTCGTCGGCATCGGCGGCTCGTACGACCGGGCGGCGGCGGGACGCACCCACCTCGGGCCGGCGGACGTGGCGTTGCTGGACACGCTCGACGGCTGGACCGTGCACGTGCCGGGGCACCCGGACGAGGTCCGGCCGCTGCTGCGCGACGTGGTGTGCGGGCAGGACTCGGCGTACCTGCGGCTGTCCGTCCAGGCCAACGCGCAGGCGTACCCGCAGGCGGGTGACCTGCACGTGGTCCGGGACGCCGGGCCGGGCGCGCCCCTGCTGGTGGCCGTCGGTCCGGTGCTCGACGCGGCGGTCGAGGCAACGGCCGACCGGCCGGTCACCGTGGCGTACACCCACCGGCCGCGACCGTTCGACACGGCCGGGCTGCGGGCGCTCGCCGGGACCGAGGTGATCCTGGTCGAGCCGTACCTGGCGGGCACCTCGACGCGGGTGGTGTCGGAGGCGCTCGCCGACCGGCCGCACCGGCTGCTCGCGCTCGGGGTGGGCCGTAAGGATCTGCGCCGCTACGGCAGCGCCGAGGACCACGAACGCTGGCACGGCCTGGACGCGGCCGGGCTGCGCCGCTCGGTCGACGCGTTCCTCACCTGAGCGGCCCGGACACGGCGGAACCCCGCGACCTCGGCTCGTGCCGGGCTCGCGGGGTTCCGCCGGTGCGGGCTCAGTGCGCGGCGGCGGGACCGGCCGGGCGGCGGCGGGCGCGCTCGCGGGCCAGGATCCAGATCGCCTCGACGCCGTCCTTCCAGGTGATCTTCTTGCCCTCCTCGCGGCCCCGGGCGCGGTAGCTGATCGGCACCTCGTACGGGCGGATGCGGCGGCGCAGCAGCTTGCCGGTGACCTCCGCCTCCATGCCGAAGCCGCGGGAGCGGACCTGCAGCGAGCGGTACAGCTCCAGCGGCATCAGCTTGAAGCAGGTCTCCAGGTCGCCGATGTAGGAGTTGTAGAGCACGTTCGCGGCGAGCGTGACGCCCTTGTTGCCCATCACGTACCAGAAGCTGTACGAGCTGTGGCTGCCGAAGGTCCGATTGCCGTAGACGACAGTCGCCCGGCCGTCGAGCACCGGCTCCAGCAGGCGCGGAATGTCCTGCGGGTCGTACTCCAGGTCGGCGTCGAGGATGACCATGTACTCACCCTCGGCGCTGTCGACGGCGGTCTTGATGGCCGCGCCCTTGCCGGCGTTGCGCTGGTGGGTGATCACCCGCAGGCGGGCGTCGTCCACGCGGCCGAGGACCTCGCCGGTGCCGTCCCGGCTGCCGTCGTCCACGACGACGAGCTCGATCTCGCAGGGGTAGTCGACCGCCAATGCCTGCTTGAGGGCATCCGCGATACGTTCTTCCTCGTTGTAGACCGGCATGAGGATCGAGAGCTTCACGGAATCTCCACGGAGGCGATGGCAGGTCGGGGCATAGCGTAGCCTGGCACATTGCTCAGGTCACGACAGCCCGGGCACCCTATTCCTGGCGAAGTGGTACGACCACGAGCCGGGCCACGCTCCGGTCGCCCTCCTTGGCACCGGCCACCCCGACCGTCGTACCGATCTTGATGTCGCTCGATCGGATCGTGGTCCGGCGCTCGACCACCCGCAGCTTCTCGCCGAACGTCCACGTCACCGTGAAGCCGTCGGTGGACTTGACAGTCATCGACCTGTCGTCGATCGCCGTCACCTCGCCGCGCTGGACCGTGACGGTCTTCGTGCCTCCGTCCCTGGTCCGCACCACCGCCTCGCCGTGCAGCGTGTTGCGCCGCAGCAGCACCCGGGCCCGGTGCCGCTGGTGTCCCTGCTTCGCCCGCTCGCCCTCGCCGCCCGGCCCGGCCTTCGGGCTGCCGGAGGGCGCCGGCGCGGCCAGCGGATCCACGTCCAGTTCCCCGGCGTCGACGCCGAGCGCGGCGAGCGCCTGACCCTCCGTACCCAGGGCCGCGCTCACCTCGACCGCGTCGTCCGGTGCCGGGCCGGGCCGGGCCGCGCCGCACCCGGCGAGCCCGAGCGCGGCCGCGGCGAGCAGTGCGGTGGCGCCGGTGACGATTCGCTGACGTGCCATCAGTGGTCCTCTCTCGCGGTGACGACCCGAGCGTTCCGCACCGATGCGAGGAGACGGTCAAGCCGATGTTCGAGCCGCGTAAGGATCCGGCGGCACCCGGACGGTGAACGCGGCCCCGCCCTCCGGGGCGTGCCCGGCGGCGATGTCCCCGCCGAGCCGGCGGACCAGCCCGGCGGCGAGCGCCAGGCCGAGCCCGCTGCCCACCTTGCGCACCCCGCGGTACCGCTCGTGCAGCGCGCCGCGCTCGAACGCCACCCGCAGGTCGTCGTCGGTGAAGCCGGGCCCGCCGTCGCGGACCTCCAGCACCCCGCCGCCCGCCGGAACGTCGGCGCGGACCGCGAGCACCACCGGTGCCCCCGGCGGTACGACCCGCAACGCGTTCTCCAGCAGCCCGTCCACCACCTGCCGGATCCGGCCCGGATCGGTGTACGCCGGCACCGGAACCCCCGGCGTCTCCAGCCGGAACGGCACCCCGAGCGCCGCGTACCGGCCGGACCAGGCGCGCTCCGCGTCGGCGGCGAGCCCGGCCAGGTCGACAGGCACCGGTTCCAGGGGGAAGTCGACCGCCTCCAGCCGGGCCAGCGCCAGCAGGTCGCGGACCAGCCGGTCCAGGTGTTCGGCCTCGGCCAGCACGGTCCGGCCGGTCGCCGGCACCGCGTCGGCCTCGATCACCCCGTCGGCCAGCGCCTCGGCGTAGCCGCGGATGGCGGTGAGCGGGGTCCGCAACTCGTGCGAGACGGAGAGCAGGAACTCGCGCTGCCGCCCCTCGCTCGTGGCGAGCGCGGCGGCCAGGCCGTTCAGCGCGTACGCCAGGTCGGCCACCTCGTCGGGCGGCTCGACCGGTACGCGGACCGCCCGGTCCCCGGCACGCAGCCGCGCGGCGGCGGTGGCTGCGGTACGGATCGGCCGGGCCAGCCGGCGGGCGAGCAGCAGTCCGGCGGCCGCCCCGGCGGCGAGCCCGGCGAGCAGCGGCAGCCAGAGTCCCCGCAGCACCTGCCGCCAGGGCGCGGCGTTGCGGGCCCGGGTCAGCACCACACCGTCCCCGCCGGGCAGCGCCCGCGCCTCGACCAGCCGGCGTTCCCCGTCGACAAGCCGCCGGCCGGAGACGTTCTCGCCGCCGGCGACCCGCGTCACGAGCGGCCGGGGCAGGCCCGGCCGGTCGGCCCGGCCGTCCCGGATCACGTACACGTCGATCTGCTGCTGGCGCAGTTGCCGGATGAGCCGGTCCCCGGCGCCGTCGCGCTGGCGTGCCGGCCGTACCCGGAGCACGTCGGCGGCGAGCCGGGCCTGGGCGGCGAGCGCCTCCTGGTCCCGGCGTTCCGCGCCGCGTACCGCCAGGGGCACCGCGACGAGCGCGGTGACGAGCACCGACACCAGCGCCACCGCGCAGGTGGCGAGCACGGCGCGGGCGGTGAGCGTCCGCCCGGGGCGCCGGCCGGGCCGGACCGGCCCGGTGGCCGGCATCGGCGCCGCGGGCTGCGTCGGCACTGTGGGCGGCTCAGGCATCGGCGGCGTACCCGACGCCCCGATGCGTGCGGATCACGCTGTCCGGGCCGAGCTTGGCCCGCACCTGCGCCACGTGCACGTCGACGGTCCGGGTGCCGGCGTGCGCCGCGTACCCCCACACACCGGCCAGCAGTTCCTCCCTGGTGAACACCCGGCCGGGCCGTGCCATCAGATGAGCCAGCAGGTCGAACTCGGTGGAGGTGAGCTGCACCGGCGTACCGGCGGCGGTCACCGTGCGGCGGGCCGGGTCGAGTGTGACGGCGCCGAGCGTGCGGGGCTGCTCGGCGGGCACGCCCGCGGTGCGGCGCAGCACCGCCCGCAGCCGGGCGAGCAGTTCGCGCGGACTGAACGGCTTGGTGACGTAGTCGTCGGCGCCCAGTTCCAGGCCGACGACGCGGTCCACCTCGTCGTCGCGGGCGGTGAGGAAGATGACCGGCGTCCAGTCGCCGGCCGCGCGCAGCCGACGGCAGATCTCGGTGCCGGCCAGGCCGGGCAACGCGATGTCGAGCACGCAGGCCACCGGGCGCAGGCGTCGTGCGGCGGCCAGCCCGGCCTCGCCGTCACGTTCCAGGTGTACGCCGAACCCGTCCCGGGTCAGGTAGAGCCGGACCAGGTCGGCGATGGCCGGCTCGTCCTCCACCACGAGGACGAGCCCGGGCGGGGCGGCGGTGGTCACCGGCTCATGATGACCGACCGGCGACCGCGCGGCCGGTCAGGGAATGTTCGGATCAGGTAAGGAGGACGTCAGCGGGCCGGGGCGGGCCGCAGCACCGTCGGGCGGGCGCCCGCCGACGACTCGCCGATGGTCGCCACCACCCGCTCGGCCGGCGTACGCAGGCGGGTGCGGAAGGCGTGGTCGAGCAGGGCGTCGAGCTGCCACACCTGCTTCGGGTGGTGGGTACGCAGGACGAAGCGCTCGCGCACCCCGTCGATCGCGGTGGCCGCCAGCTCCACGCTGTGCGCGCGGGCGTCGGGGCTCCACGTCACGTTGCTCAGCTCGCGCAGTTCGGTGTTGAGGTGCAGGCGCAGCCGGTGCAGCACCCGGGTCTGCCGGGTGACCACCAGCCGTCGGTGGGTGAGGAGCATCAGGTAGTCGCCGCCCACCGGGTCGTCCGGGCGGCTGCACCGGGTGACCAGGATGGTCGCGTCGCCGGAGCCGACGCACCGGCGGAACACCGGCATGTGCCGGGTGACGGTCTGGGTCGCCAGGCCGGTCTCGGCGGCGGCCGGAAGGAACGTTCGCGAGAACACGTCCATGCCCGGTCCAACGAGCCGATGACCAGGGGTGATATGGGTCACGCCCGATTTCTGGAACTTCCACACGTGCAAGTCGCACCCGCGGTGCGACACCGGCGGCCGTTCGGATCAGAGCAGTTCGACGATCGTGGCGTTGGCCATGCCGCCGCCCTCGCACATGGTCTGCAGGCCGTAGCGGATGCCGTTGTCCCGCATGTGCTGGAGCATCGTGGTCATGATCCGCGCGCCGGACCCGCCGAGCGGGTGGCCGAGCGCGATCGCCCCGCCCCGCGGGTTGAGCCGCTCCGGGTCCGCCTCGGTCTCGGCCAGCCATGCCAGCGGCACCGGGGCGAACGCCTCGTTCACCTCGTACACCCCGATCTCCTCGATGCCCAGCCCCGCGCGGCGCAGCGCCTTCGCGGTGGCCGGGATCGGGGCGGTGAGCATGGTGACCGGGTCGTCGGCGGCGACCACTGCGGTGTGCACCCGGGCCAGCGGGCGCAGGCCGTGCCGGCTGGCCCACTCGGCGGTGGTGACCGCGAGCGCGGCGGCGCCGTCGGAGATCTGCGACGCGGACCCGGCGGTGACCACGCCGTCGGCGCGGAACGGGGTGGGCAGCTCGCCCAGCTTGGCCAGCGAGGTGTCGCGGCGGATGCCCTCGTCGGCGGAGAACTTGCCGCCGTCGGCGAGCGCCACCGGGGCGAGTTCGGCCTCGAACGCGCCCGCGTCCTGCGCGGCGGCGGCCTTCTCGTGGCTGGCGAGCGCGAACTCGTCGAGCTGGGTACGCGAGAAGCGCCACCGCTGCGCGATCAGCTCGGCCCCGACGCCCTGGTTGAACGGCAACGGGGAGTCCTCCGCGACGCCCTCGACGCCGCGGTAGCGCTCCAGGATCGCCGCGCTGAACGGCATGCCGCCGGCGACGCTGGAACCCATCGGCACCCGGGTCATCGACTCGACGCCACCGGCGACGACCAGGTCGGCCTGGCCGGAGAGGACCGTCGCGGCGGCGAAGTGCAGCGCCTGCTGGCTGGACCCGCACTGACGGTCGAGCGTGGTGCCGGGGACCGACTCCGGCCAGCCGGCGGCGAGCACCGCGTTGCGGGCCACGTTCCAGGACTGCTCGCCGACCTGCGACACACAGCCCCACACGACGTCGTCGACCTGGCCCGGGTCGATGCCGGTGCGCTCGGCGAGCGCGCGCAGCACGTGCGCCGAGAGGTCGACCGGGTGCACTCCGGCGAGGCTGCCCTTGCGCCGCCCGACCGGGGTCCGTACCGCGCCGACGATGACCGCGTCACTCATGTCTACTCCCCGGTAACCTCGCTTGCCCCGATCCTACGTGCTGATCCGACCGGTCGTCCTCCCCCGGCGTCCGGCAGGTGCGGCTGGCATGCTGGGCGGATGGATCCACAGTCGCCGCCGATCAGGCAGTGGCGGGTGCCGCGCGAGGTGCCGGTACTCAAGGCGGTGGGCGCGCTCGCGCTCGTCGCCCTGGGGCTGGTGTTCGCCGGCGGTGACCCGGTCCGGCCGGCGCTCGCCGGGCTGGCCGCCGCCGGTCTGCTCGCCTGGGCGCTGCGCGACGTGGTCGCGCCGGTCCGCCTCGCCGTCGACCCGGACGGGCTCACCGTGCTGCGGGGGTTCGCCGGGCGGCGCCGGTTGCCGTGGGACGCGGTGGAGGCGATCCGCCTGGACCGGCGCAGCCGGCGCGGGATCACCGCCGAGACGCTGGAGATCGACGCCGGGGAGTCGCTGCACCTGTTCGGCCGCCGCGACCTGGACGCCCCGCTGGACGAGGTGGCCGCGGCGCTGGACGAGGCCCGCCCCGCGCGCTGAGGCTCAGCCGAGCAGGGCGGCGGTGCGGACCAGCGTCAGGCCGATCAGTGCGACCAGCACGATCGCGCAGCCCGCCACCTGGAAGACGGTGCGCCGCGACCGGGGCGCGTACGCCAGGACCAGCGCCACCAGCGCGCCGGCCACCAGACCGCCGAGGTGCCCGGCCACCGAGATGCTCGGCACGGTGAACGTGAAGATCAGGTTGATCACCAGGATCGGCACGATCGCCGAGGTGTCCCGGCCGAGCCGCCGCATGATCACGAAGACGGCGGCGAACAGGCCGAACACGGCGGTCGAGGCGCCGGCCGTGAACCGGTTCGGCTCGGTGAAGACGTACGCGGCGACGTTGCCGCCGAGCCCGGCGAGCAGGTAGAGCGCCAGGAAGCGCAGCGGCCCGAGCACCGCCTCCAACGTCCGGCCGAGCACCCAGAGCGCCCACATGTTCAGCAGCAGGTGCAGCACGCCGTAGTGCAGGAACATGGCGGTGACCAGCCGGTACCACTCGCCGTCGGCCACCCCGCCGACGTGCCCGTCGGGGAAGCGCGCCAGGCCGAGCACCGCACCCCACTCGGTGAGCGGCGTCCCGTTGCCCATCAGGCCGCCCAGGCCACCGCCGGCCACCGCGGTCCCGCTGCGGGCCGAGAGGATGGACAGCAGCATCATCGCCACGTTCAGCGCGATCAGCGCCTTCGTGACGTTGCCCTGGCGGCCGGCGGCACCGCCACCGAAGGCGGTACGCGCCGGCCGCACGCTGCGGCGGCCCTCGGCGACGCACTCCGGGCACTGGTGGCCGACGGAGGCGTCCCGCATGCACTCGGTGCAGATCGGCCGGTCGCACCGACTGCACCGGATGTACGTCTCCCGACCGGGGTGCCGGTAGCAGACCGGAGTGGTCGGCACCGGACCCCCGGTGGCGTCGCCTGGCTGGCCGGAGCGCTCAGTCATGCGAGCAAAGGTACCCGCGTGCCGGTCAGGACTGCTTGTGCTCGATCTCGACCCGCTCGATCACCACGTCCTGCAGCGGCCGGTCGCTCGGGCCGGTCGGGGTGTTGGCGATCGAGTCGACCACCTTCGCGGACTGCTCGTCGGCCACCTGCCCGAAGATGGTGTGCCGGTTGTTCAGGTGTGGCGTGGGCGACACCGTGATGAAGAACTGCGAGCCGTTGGTGCCCGGCCCGGCGTTCGCCATCGCCAGCAGGTACGGCCGGTCGAAGCGCAGCTCGGGGTGGAACTCGTCGGCGAACTTGTAGCCCGGACCACCGCGGCCGGTGCCGGTCGGGTCGCCCATCTGAATCATGAAACCGCTGATCACGCGGTGCGAGACGGTGCCGTCGTAGTACGGCCCGCTGCCCGGCTGACCGGTACGCGGGTCGATGTACTCCCGGGTGCCCTCGGCCAGCTCCACGAAGTTGCGGACGGTCTTCGGCGCGTGGTTCGGGAAGAGCTCCAGCCGGATCGGGCCGGCGTTGGTGTGCAAGGTGGCGTAGACAGCCTCGGCCACGGGTACTCCTCACTCGTAGTTCAGTTCCTTGCGGATCCTCCCATGTGCCCGATCTGGCCATGCGGAGGCATTCGAAGGTGGAGGATGACGAAGGAACAACTCCCAGGAGGTGGGACCGTGTTTGGAATCGGGCGGCGAAAGACCCAGGGCCAGCTCGCCAAGGTCGAGCTGAACCAGGGCATCGGTCACCTGAGGCAGGCCGCCACGCACGCGGCGAAGGGTGCCGGCGCCACTGTCGGCCCGCGGGTCCAGGCAGCCCGGGTCGCCGTCGCGCCGACCGCGGTCCTGGTCCGGGACCGCGCCTCCAGCGGGTTCGCGTCGACCGCCGCGGCGCTCGCGCCGGTGCTGCTGGCCGTGCGCAACGCCCGGGTCGAGGCCGCCGGCAAGGCGTCGGACGGCCGCAAGGTGATGGCCAAGAAGCAGGCCGCGATGACCAAGAAGGCGAAGAACATGAAGGCCGGAAAGAAGAAGCAGCGCAGGTCGCGGGGCATGACCGCGGGCCTGCTGGTGGCCGGCACCGTCGCCGGCCTGGCCGGTGCGATGGCCATGCGCCGCCGCCGCGAGCAGCAGGAGTGGGCCGAGTACGACCCGACCGGCACGCTCGGCGCGACGGGCACGCTCGGCGCGACCGGTCGCGACAAGCTGGAGCCGATGCGGGAGGACGTGGACACGATCGTGGTGGAGACCCCGGACGCGAGCGCGAAGGTGACGCAGGCCGGCCCGACCGGCGCCGGCTCCTCGGCGGTGGCCAAGGGCAGCAGCGCGTCGACCGCCACCTCCGGCAGCCAGCCGGTGATCCACCCGACCGACCAGGTCCCCTCCGTCGCCGAGGGCGCCCGGGACGTCTCCGGCCGCCCGGCCGACGACATCTCCAAGGCCGTCCAGGCCGGCAAGAACGCCGCGAAGGCCGCCGGTCGCCGCTGACCTCCTACCGTCGGATCAGCGTCGGCACGCGGGAGACCCCGCGTGGCCGGCGCTTCCGCGTGTCCGGGGGGCGCGGCCTGCGGCGGCCCGCCGTGGCACGGCGGTTACAGCCAGCCGTTGCGGCGGAACAGACGGTAGAGCGTGAAGGACGCCACGAGCATCAGCGCCCAGACGCCCGGATAGCCGTACGTCCATTTCAGCTCGGGCATGTTGTCGAAGTTCATGCCGTAGATGCCGGCGATCGCCGTCCACACCGCACCGATCGCGGCCCACGCGGCGATCTTGCGCATGTCGTTGTTCTGGTCGACGGTGACCTGGGCCAGCCGGGCCTGGAGGATCGAGTTGAGCAGGTCGTCGTAGGAGTTCACCTGCTCGACCGTGCGGCTGAGGTGGTCCTGCACGTCGCGGAAGTAGCGCCGTACCTCCTGCGGCACCGCGCGGTTGACCTGCGAGGTGAGCGTGATCAGCGGGCGCTGCAACGGCACCACCGCCCGCTTGAACTCGACCAGCTCCCGCTTCATCTGGTAGATCCGCTGGATCCGGCCGCTGCTCTGCCTGTCGAAGACGTCCGCCTCCAGCACGTCGAGGTCGTCCTCCAGCCGGTCGGCCACCTCCAGGTAGAGGTCCACCACCCGGTCGGTGATCGCGTACGCGACCGCCCACGGGCCGTGCCGCAGCAGGTCCCGCTTCGCCTCCAGGTCGGCGCGCACCGGCGCCAGCCGGCAGGCGTCGCCGTGCCGCACGCTGATCACGAAGTGCGGCCCGATGAAGAGCATCACCTGGCCGGTCTCCACCACCTCGGAGTTCTCGGTCAGCTCGGCGTGCTCGCAGTAGCGGGCGGTACGCAGCACCAGGAAGACGATCTCGCCGAAGTGTTCCAGCTTCGGGCGCTGCTGGGCTTTGACCGCGTCCTCCACGGCCAGCTCGTGCAGTCCGAAGGTGGCGGCGATCTCGGTCATCTCGGTCAGGTCCGGCTCGTGCAGGCCGAGCCAGACGAAGCCGTCCCGCTCCTGCCGGGCGGAGGCCAGGGCCTCGGCGTACCCGGGTCGGCCGGGGCGGCGCTCGCCGTCGACGTACAGCCCGCAGTCGACGATGCCGCTGCGTTCCGGGCCGGCCGGCTGGGGCGTACGCGGGGAGCCGTCCGCGTTGAGGATGCGGGACATCGCGCGTACCGGGGCCGACCAGGCGCGGGGGCGCAGGGCCCGGCTGCCGTCGGTGCCGGCGGTTCGGTCGCGTGCCACCCGGTCCGTCATCTCTCGCCCCCCTTCCCCTGAAGCTGCGGCTTGCAGGTTACGCCGACCGGCGGGAACCGCAGCGCGGGCGCGGGTGCGGGGGACGGGCGGTTGCGACGGGCGTCACGCGGCGGCGCCGGGCGGGCCGGGCCGCGTCAGGGGGGTGAGGGGCGACACGGCCCACCCGGCACCCCTTGGGGGCGGGAGTGATGCTGGGCGTGCCGCCGGCCCGGCCGGTCGTCCGGCGTGCGGGCAGGTCACCTGCCAAAGGTGAGCGGCACTCGCAGCATTGTGGGGCTGCCGGCCGGTTCAGCGGGAGAGCCGAACCGGCCAGCGGGGCCTTCTTGTCAGAAACCCGACAGAAAATCAGCCGCGTACGGCGGCCATCGCCTCCGCGAGACGCCGCACACCCTCGTCGATCCGGTCCGCGGTGACAGCCGAGTACGCCAGGCGCAGCGCGTGCCGGCCGCCGTCGACCATGAAGTCGCTGCCCTTCACCACCGCCACGCCGCGCTCGGCGGCAGCCGGGGCGAGCCGATCGACGTCGACGTCCTCGGGCAGCTCCACCCAGAGGAAGTAGCCGCCGTCCGGCTCCACGAACCGGGCCTCCGGGATGTGCCGGCGCAGCGACTCGGCCAGCACCGCCGACCGCTCGCCGAGCGCCGAACGGACCGTCCGGATCGACTCGTCGATCGCGCCGGAGACGCAGAACTGGTGCACGATCGCCTGCGCCACCATGCCGGGCGAGATGTAGAGGTTGGTGGCCCGCTTGGCGATCGCCGCGATCAGCTCGGCCGGGCCGACCAGGTAGCCGACCCGGACGCCCGGGCAGACCGTCTTGGTGAAGCTGGAGGCGTGCACCACCACGCCCCGGCTGTCCATCGACAGCATCGAGGGCAGCGGCTCGCCCCGGAACCGGATGTCCGCGTACGGGTCGTCCTCGAAGATCGTGAACTCGTACTCGGCGGCCAGGTCCAGCAGCTCACGGCGCTTCTCCAGGGAGAGCGTCACGCCCGCCGGGTTCTGGTAGTTGGGGATCACGTGGGCCAGCCGCGGCCGCACCCCGGACTCCAGCAGCTTGCGCAGCTCGGCGGTGTCCAGGCCGTCCGGCTGGATCGTCACGCCGTGCACCTCGCCGCCCATCTGCTTGAGGTTGAGCAGCGTGCGGTCGTAGGTCGGGCGCTCGACCACCACCGCGTCGCCCCGGCGGACCAGGTGGTCGAAGAGGAACGCGTCGGCCTGCAACGAGCCGTTGGTGATCAGCACCTGGTCGGCCTCGACACCGTGCTTCTCGGCGATCCACTTCCGCAAGGGCGGGTAGCCGACGGAGGTGCCGTACGCGGTGACCCCGGCGGGGTCGGCGTCGAAGGCGCGGACGGCGGCGGCCTTGAGCCCTTCGACATCGACGATGTCCAGCGAAGGCGCGCCACGGGCGAACGAGATCAGCTGCTCGGCGGTCATGCGCAGAGCCTAGGGCCTGGCCCGGCGGGTCCGACCGCGATACACGCGAAGTTCAACATGCGGGCGGCCGGCCGGGTCACCGGTGCGTCCGGGGGATCCGAGACCGCCTCGCGACTGTCTACGATCCGACGGACGCTGGCGCCGGTCCGACCGGACGCCGAAGGATGACGGGTCGCGGCAGACCCGGGAGAACAAGGGATGAGGCTCGTGACCGAGGACGAGGCGGGACGGCTCGACGACCAGCGGTTCGCGCAGTGGCTGGCGACCGAGGCCGGCAAGGCGCTCACCGCGCTGCGGGACCGGCAGGGCTTCGCCGACCCGAAGGCGCTCAAGGACGCCGGCGACCGCGCGTCGCACGAGCTGATGACGGCCGCGCTGGCCCGGCTGCGGCCGGCCGACGCGGTGCTCTCCGAGGAGGAGGCCGACTCGCGCCGCGCGTGGGCGGACGGCGAGCGCGCGCCCCGGCACGAGGCGGACCGGGTCTGGATCATCGACCCGCTGGACGGCACGCGCGAGTTCTCCGAGGAGGGCCGGGACGACTGGGCGGTGCACGTGGCGCTCTGGCAGCGCTCCGCCGCCCCCGACGGCGCCCTGGTCGCCGGCGCGGTCGGCATGCCGGCCCGGACCACGGTGGACGGTACGCCGCTCGTGCTCGGCACCACCTGCCCGCAGCCGAAGGCGTCCGACGGGCCGATCCGGATCGCGGTGAGCCGCAGCCGCCCGCCGGCGTTCGTGGGCGAGCTGGTCGAGATGCTCGGCGCCACCGCCGTGCCGATGGGCTCGGCCGGTGTGAAGGTCTGCGCGGTGGTGACCGGCGAGGTCGACGCGTACGTCCACGCGGGCGGTCAGTACGAGTGGGACAGTGCCGCCCCGGTCGCCGTGGCGCTGGGTGCGGGCATGCACGCGTCCCGGATCGACGGATCGCCGCTGCGCTACAACCGGGCCGACCCGCGGCTGCCCGATCTGCTGGTCTGCCGGCCCGAACTGGCCGACCAACTGCTCGACGCGATCGCCCGGACCGGGGTCGAGATGCCCGCTTCGACCGTCACCGGTGACCAGGGTGAGGCGTTCGGCTGAGTGTCACGGTACGTACGGCCAGGTGGATGAGGGTTATCGTCGGGCAGGTATGCGTGGCGATCTGAGCCCCGACCACGGGCCGCCGACAGCCAGGGAGGGTCATGCCGGCCGACCGAGAGCCGCACAATGCCTTCGGGCAGCCGACCGGCCTGTGGCCGGGTCAGGACATTCCGCGCCAGGTGGGCAGCCCTTCGCTGCCCTGGCCGGAGGCCGAGAGCGCGCCACCGCCACCACCGGTCCGGCCGGGCGGTGACCTGCCCTGGCCTGAGCGCGACCGGCCCGAAGCCGGTCACCACGACGGGCCCGGGCACGACCCGGCCGGCTGGGACGCCGCTGCCGGCACGACGAACGGCTGGGCGCCGCAGCACGGGCCGGCGGGCCACGGCGGTGACGCCTGGCCCCCGGGTGAGCCGCACGACGACGCCTGGGCCACTCAGGCCGGTCCGGCGGGTGAGGCGGGCTGGGGGGCGGGCACCACGGCGACCGCCACGCTGACCGGACCGCCCCCGGTGGACGTTCCACACGGACCCGTTCCGCACGGACCGGCCACCGGCGGTCCGGGCCAGCCGCCGGCGCCGCCGCTCGCCCCGGCCCCCGTGCCGTCGTCCGGAGGCTCCCGTCGTCGCTGGCGGGTCGCCCTCGCGGCGGCACTGGTCCTGGCCGTGGCCGGCAGCGGGGTCGCGGTGGCCACGCTGCGACCCGACGCGGCGGAACGGCAGGCCGGCGGGACGCCCGGCTCGGTCGGGCCGGCCACCTCGATGGGCCCGGGCACGCCCGCCACCCCGGGCGCGTCCCCGACCGCCGACCAGGGTCTCGGCGGCAAGCCCTCGGCGCGTCCGTCGGCCTCC
Organism: Micromonospora sp. Mcm103; assembly: GCF_024519755.1. NCBI lineage: Bacteria > Bacillati > Actinomycetota > Actinomycetes > Micromonosporales > Micromonosporaceae > Micromonospora > Micromonospora sp. Mcm103. Next base: position 342,471 of record NZ_JALJRJ010000004.1, on the reverse strand, counting down.
GCGGACGCCGGGCCGGCCTTCAGCGGTACGCGACTGACGCTGCCCGGCGCCTCGATCGGTGTGCAGAGCGGGGAGACGTTCGGCCAGGCGCTGGCCCGGTCCGACCGGACCTTCGGCAAGCTGCGGATGGCCCGGATCTTCTTCCCCGGCCTGCCGCCGGCCTGGTCCGGCAGCCGTGCCGACGTGGTGGACCGGACCGTCGTGGTGTCGTTCAAGGCGTCGCCGCAGGAGGTGAACACCGGCAAGTTCGACTCCCGCCTGACCTCCTGGTTCTCCTCGATCCCGCGCGAGCACAACGTCTACTGGTCGTACTTCCACGAGCCGGAGGACGACGTCGAGCGCGGCGCGTTCAGCACGACGGCGTACCGGACGGCGTGGAAGCGGATCGCCGGCCTGGCCGACCGGACCGGCAACCCCAAGCTGATCAACACGCTGATCCTGATGTGCTGGACGCTCGACCCGAAGTCCGGGCGCAGCTTCGACGCGTTCTACCCGGGCGGCGACGTGATCGAGGCGCTCGGCTGGGACTGCTACAACTGGGGCAAGAAGTGGAAGCGGTACGCCTCGCCGCAGGAGATCTACGGCCCCATGATCAGCAAGTCGAAGGCGCTCGGTAAGCCGTGGGGCGTCGCCGAGACCGGCAGTGACCTGGTGCCCGGTGACGCGGGCACCGGACGGGCGGCCTGGATCCGGTCGATGACCAGCTTCCTCAACGGCCAGCGGCCGGAGTTCGTGGCGTACTACAACCAGACGGTCAGCCAGGGCGACTTCCGGCTGCTCGACCAGCCGAGCGTCCAGGCGTGGAAGTCCTTCTGCACGGCCTGATCGCAGCGGAACGAGAACGGGCGGGCGACCGAGGTCGCCCGCCCGTCTCGCGTACGGCTCAGATGCCCCGGCCGCGCTTGTGCAGCGTGCGCAGCACCCGGTCGGCCTGCACGGCCCGGCTCGCCACCGCCAGCGCCAGGTAGGCGCGCGGCTCCTTCGGGTTGCGGGCCAGCGTGCGCCGGGCCCAGCGGACCGCGTCGCGCCGGTTGCCCATCGCGGCCTGCGCGAAGGCGATCTGCCCGGCCACCCGCGCCTCGCCGTGCGGCACGGTGGCGAACTCCGGGTAGCGGCGCAGCAGCCACTGCAACGCGGTCGAGATGGTCTCCCAGCGCTGCGCGAAGTAGGACCGCTTGTGCCAGCGGACCAGCACGTACGGGCTCTCCACGTTCACCAGCGGGGCGTACCGGGCGGCGCGGAGCAGGAACTCGTAGTCCTCCGCGTAGCTGCCCGGGATCTGCTCGTCCACCAGGCCGATCGCGTCGAGCAGCGCGGCGCGGCGGATCAGGAACGTGGACGGGTGCAGCTCGGTGAGCCGGTCGCGCAGCAGCGCCTCCAGCGAGATCCGGGCCCGGTCCAGCGAACGGTCCACCGTACGGTCGTCGTAGCTGACCCGGATGCCGCAGCTCACCAGCGCGCCGTCCGGGTGCGCGTCGAGCGCCCCGAACTGGGCGGCCAGCTTGCCGGGCAGCCACTCGTCGTCGTCGTCGCAGAACGCCACCCAGTCGCCGGTGGCCGCCTCGATGCCGGTGTTGCGCGCGCCGGCCAGCCCTGCGGTACGGGTATTCGTGATCACCCGGATCCGCCGGTCACCCCGGTCGGTCTCCAGCGACCGGTCCGGCTCGGACTGGTCGTAGACGACGATCGCCTCGATCAGGCCCGGGTGCGCCTGGCTGAGGATCGCGTCGAGCGCCGCACGCAGCAGCTCCGGACGGTCCCGCGTCGGTACGACGACCGAGATGCTCGGCCCACTCATGTTCTCTCCACGGACTCGTCGGATCCCCGCTGGCCCAGGTAGCCGTAGCGGACCCGCAGGGGAAGCGTGGCCAGGCTGACCACGGCACGGCTGCGGCGCGGCAGGCGGTCCCGCCACGCCTCGTCCCGGCGCACCGTCAACGGCCCGCCGCTGAACCGCAGCGGGTTGCCGGCGACGCTGTGCGCCCGGAACGGCGCGGCCGGCTCGGGCGCCGCGCCGGTGTCGCCGGCCCCGGACAGGATGCGCAGCGCCGCCGGGTCGTCCGGCAGGCCGGCGAAGTCCCGCACCCGGCGTACGGTGCCGGCCGGGTCGGCGGTGAAGTCCTCGTAGCGCAGCCGCAGCACCTTCGCCCGGGACGCGAGCAGGTGGAACGCGGCGTTCTGCGCGGTCCACAGCTTGCTCACCTCGAACGGCGAGAAGGTCGGCATGAAGTCCTCGCCGTCGACCACCTCGGGGCGGCGCACCTGCTTGCCCCACGAGTACGCCACCGCCCGGCTGTCCCGGACCAGGTGCAGCACCCGCAGGTCGAGCCCTTCGGCCCAGCGCAGCGCGAAGGCGAGCGAGGCGTGCTTGCTGGAGTCCACCACCACCCGGGCGCCGGTCGCCGACAGCGCGGCCCGGTAGATCCGGGTGTACAGGTCGGCGTAGCGGCGCACGTCGGCCAGCTGCTCCGGCGGGAGCGCGTCCTTCGCCAGCCGGGGGATGTGCCGGGTCCGGTCGACGCGGTCCTTGAGTGCCAGCACGTCGTCCCGGTCGACAGCGGCCCAGCCGCCGAACGCCTGGTCACCGACCTGGCGCCAGAACGGGCAGGCGGTGAACCGCTCACCGCAGCCGCACCGCTCGTCGGCCCCGAGCGCCCGCTCCCACAGGTGCACCACCTCGCCGACGGCGCACACGTCGGCGCTCTGCGCCAGCAGCAGCTCCAGCAGTGTGGAACCGCTGCGACCGAGGCCGCCGACGAAGAGGACCCGCGGCGGCGCCGGATCCGGGGCGCTCATCCGCGACGCCCGACGGCTCGTCGCCGTACCCGGCGGGCGACCAGATCGTCGATCACCGCGCCGACCCGGGCGACCGCCTCGGCGCGCGGGTCCGGGCGGTTCGGGTCGGCGGCCAGCACGAACCGGTTCGGGTCGGTCAGGCCCTCGTCCAGCGCGGCGAGCAGCTCGGCCTCGGACTCGCACAGCCGCACCATGCCGGCCGCGCCGAGACGACGGGAGAACAGCTGCTGGTGGTTGTCGACGTGCTCGTCGTGCGACGGGTCGCGGGGCACCACGATCGGCAGGTGGCCGTTGCGCCGCGCCTCGGTGATGGTGGCCGGGCCGCCGTGGCTGACCACGAGCGTCGCCTCCGCCATCGCCCGCTGGAGTTCCTCGTGGCCGAGGAACGGGGTGGCCTCGGGCAACGCCGGGGTGCGGCTGTGGCCGTACTGGAGGACCAGCCGGACCTCGGGCCGCGCCGCGTGCCAGCGCTCCAGCCAACCGACCAGCCGGTCGAAGCGGTGCACGTCGGTACCGACGACGACAAGCACGTACGGCGCCGCGGAGCGCCGGTCCCGCTGCCGGGGGATCACAGGAGGTTCCCCACGACGGTCGCCTCCGGATACATCCGGCGCTGCTCGTCCCACTGCACGAGCATCGCGGAGAGGAAGGGCCGGCAGAGCCGGGCGGTGAGCGTCGCGCTGTCGATCCGGTCGTACACCTCGATGTAGACCGTCGGGATCTTGCGCATGCGGGCCGCCACCACGAACGGCAGGGCGACCCCGGCGCCGGTGGTGACCACGGCGTCGACCTGACGCCGGCGGATCACCTTCAGCGCGAGGAACGCGTTGCGTACCAGGTTCTTGACGTTGCGTGTGGTGGGGTGGTGCGCCCAGACCACGTCCTCACCGGCGAGCAGCGAGCGCGCGTCGGGGGTGTCGAACGTTACCCATGCGCGGCGCCGATCCCGGTACCACGGTTCCAGGGCCAGGAGCTGGGCCAGGTGCCCGCCACTGGAACCCACCAGCAGGACCTGCCCCGAGTCCTCGGTTGACCCGCTCACCACAGAGTTCCTCCCGTACGCGGATGACGCGTCCGGATTTTTGTGAAAGCCCCTCGGACGCGTCCTGACAACCTACTGGCGCGCCCCTGGGCAACTGAAGGGGCCATTGGACGGATCCTGGCGCGCCGGTCGGCTCACCTCTCGATTCCCGTCACTGGGATGCCCACCCACCGGTCACCGTCCAGGTCAGCCCGGTTCCCCCCGCGCGGCCGGGGCGGGCCACCGGAAGAAAGTGAGATGTGTCAGGATTCCGTCACCGCTCCGCACGAGAGCCGTCGGCGACGCCGGCTTATCCGGGGACAGGTCGGGCCCGACACCGGGAAACCCGCCGAATGGTCAGCGCCGATCGGCCATTTCTACGCGGGCTGCCCACACCCGGGCAGGCTTACCGGAACGTGAGCAGACTTTCCCTCGTCGTTCGGATCGGGGACACTCAAGGCCACGGTCAGGTCCAGCTGTGCCGTGGACTGCCCGGCTCGGTCGAAAGGGAGCGACAGACTCTGATGCCCTCACCCCATTTGGCCGAGAGCGACGCCGACGGTCTTGCCCTGATGGCCTACCTGGGCTGGCTGCGCCGCCGCTGGTGGATCCTGCTGCTCGCCGCGGTCCTCGGGCTGGGCGGTGGGCTCGTGCTGAACCAGATCCAGGAGGCGCGCTACACCTCGACCACGTCGCTGCTCGTGCGCCCGCTCGGCTCGGGCGCGGAGAGCAACCCCAACACCAAGGTCAACCTCGACACCGAGGCCCAGGTGGTCCGTTCCCTGGTCGTGGCCGAGCGCGCCAAGGCGCTGATGAAGGTCGACACCGGGGCCGACCAGCTCGTCAAGTCGGTGACCGTCAAGGTGCCGCCGAACAGCCAGATCCTCCAGGTGGTCTACGAGGCGAACAGCCCCGAGGGCGCCCAGTCGGGCTCGCACGCGTTCGCCCAGGCGTACCTGGACCTGCGCAAGGCCACCGCGCAGAAGACGCTGGAGAACGAGACGAACGCGCTCAAGCAGCAGATCGCCGAACTGAACAAGCAGTTGAGCGCGGTCGCCGGGCGGATCGCGGCGGCGCCGTCGAACTCGCCCGAGCGGGAGCGGGCCGAGGCCGAGCGGAGCGTGCTAACCAACCAGATCACCGGCCTGAACAACCGGCTCAGCCCGCTGGTGTCGGCCGGCTCCGACCCGGGCGAGATCATCTCCGACGCCCGGCTGCCCGAGTCGCCCAGCTCGCCGAACCGCACGCTCAACCTCGCCAGCGGCATGGGTGCGGGCCTGCTGCTCGGCATCGTGCTGGCGCTGGTGCTGGACCGGCTCGACACCAGGATCCGGCGCGGTCGTGACATCTCCGACCGGGTCGGCCTGCCGCTGCTCGTGGAGCTGCCGTCGCGGACGCCCTCGCTCGCAGTCCTGCCGGCCACCCACCGGGTCTCCCGCGAGCTGGGCCGGCTGCGCAACGTGCTGCTGTCCGCCGTGCCCGAGCCGGCACAGGGTGGACGCGGCCGCCAGTTGCTGCTCTGCGACGCCTCGGCCGGCTCCGCCGCCGGGTTCGTCGCCGCCAACCTCGCCGCCGCGTACGCCCGTACCGGCCAGCAGGTCGCGCTGATCACCACCAAGCCCGACTCGACGGTGGGCGCCATCACCGGCGTGGCCGAGGGGCGGCACAACCTGGCGTCGGTGCTGCGCCGCGACGTACCTCCGCTCAAGGCGCTCGCGCCGGTGCCGGGGCTGGGCCAGCTCCGGGTGCTGGTGCCGGGCGACCTGGACGCGGAGGTCGAGCTGCCGGTCGCCGGTCTGCTGGAGATCATGCACGAGCTGTCCGCGCGCTTCGACCACGTGATCATCGAGACCGCGCAGCCCACGTTCGCCGTGGAGGCCCAGGCCCTGGGCCGGTACGTCGACGCCGTGATCATGGTGGCCGAGGCGGGCAAGACCCGCAGCGGCGAGATCACCGCCGCCCTGCAGCAGTTCGAGCAGGTGAACGCGCCGGTGATCGGTGCCGTGCTGGCCCCGCGCCTGCCCGTCCCGGCGGCCGGCGCCGCCCGGCCGGCGTCCTCGGGCGGTTCGGGCACGCCGAGCACGTCGAGTGCCCCGGTGGCACCGGCCAACCGGCCCAAGCCCCGGCCGAGCCCCGGCCCGTCCGCCGAGTCGACGATGGTGCTGCCGCGCATGCAGTCGTCCCGCCCCGCCCCGGTCAAGCCGGCACCCGGCAAGGCCACCCCGCCGCCGAACCCGGGCAACCAGGGCATGCCGGGCAAGCCGGTGCCGCTCAACGGCACCGGCGGCACGTACCGCTCCCGGGGTGACGGCGACGGCCGCAGCTACGCCCTCGACTCCGGCGAGGATCTGGGGTGAACCGCCGGCAGATGCTCCGCGCCGCCATCGCCCCCGCCGTCGTCCTCGGCGTCGGTACCGGGTGCAGCGAGCCCGAGCCCAAGCCGGGCAAGGTCCAGGTGGTGGACCCGGGCGACGTCACCGCCTCGCCGTCATCGGCCAGTGCCTCGCCGACTCTGCCCACCGGCCCGCTCACCGGCGCGCCGGTGAGCACCCCGGCCGCTGCCACCCGCCAGGCGGTCGCCGTGCCGCTGCGGGTGAGCACCGCGACCACCCCGGCCGGCCTGGACGCCGCCGACCTGGTCTACGCCGAGTTCGCCGAGTCCGACACGCTGCACCTGACCGCCGTGTTCCACTCCAAGGACGCCACCAAGATCGGCCCGGTCACCGAGATCCGGCCGGTCGACATCCGGTCGCTCGCCGTGCTGCGCCCGTTCGTCGGCTACGACGGCGGCCCCACCGGCTTCCTCACCCAGTTCGAGAACTCCGACCTCGACGGCGTGACGCCCGACGACGACAGCAAGGTCTTCTCCGGCGACTACACGTCGACCGCCGCGCTGCTCAAGGCCGCCCCGAAGGGCGGCCAGCCGCCCACCCCGCCGATCGACCACGCCGGCGAGGGCGACGCGCTCGCCGTCCGCGACCTCGCGCCGGCCACCGAACTCACCGTCACCGTCTCCGGCGGCCCGCCGATGGTCTGGCGGTACGACCAGGCGAAGTCCCTGTGGGCCGGCAAGGTCGGCAAGGTCACCGTGACCGCCGCCTCCGTCATCGTGCTGACGATGGAGTACCGCACGCTGGAGGTGCGTAAGCCGTCGGCCCGCTCGCTGCCGTCGGCGAACGTCTTCGGTGAGGGTGCCGTGGTCGCGGTGTCCGGGCCGAACAGCGCGAAGGGCCGGTGGCGCAAGCCCGGCCTGGCCATGGTCTGCACGTTCGCCGACACCGGCGGCGATCTCCTGCACCCCCAGCCCGGCAACGCGTGGGTGATCTACGCGCCGACCACCGCCAAGGTCACCGTGAAATGAGCACCGCCACCCCGCCCCGCACCGCGCGCGGGACGGTTCCGGTCGGGGCGGTGTCGCCTCCGGACGGGAACCGCCTGCGGACGGTGACGGTACGGCCGGAGAGCTGGTCGTGGCGGCTGCCGACGGCATGGCCGCTGATCTCGGTCTTCCTGCTGTACCCGCTGTGGTGGGTGCTCGGCGTGTCGAGCTTCGTCTTCGTCATCTTCGCGGTGCCGATGGTGGTGCAGATGCGCAAGCGGGGCCCGATCCGGGTGCCGCCCGGCTTCGGGATCTGGATGGTCCTGCTGCTCTGGGTGTTCCTGTCCGTGCTCACCCTCGACCTCACCGCGCCGAACACGCTGCCCCCCGGCGGCAGCGGCAAGTACATCGGCTGGGGCATCCGGCTCGCCAACTACGTCGCCATGACGGTGACCATGCTCTACGTCTACAACCTGCGGGAGCGGGAGCTGTCCCAGCGCCGGATGGTCCGCCTGTTCGGGTTCATGGGCGTGGTCGTGGTGCTCGGCGGCTGGATCGGCTCGCTGTACCCGAACCTCACGTTCGTCGCGCCGCTGCGATTCGTCCTGCCCCAGTCGATCGCCGGTCACCCGTACGTCACCTCGCTCATGGAGATCAAGTTCGCCCAGGTGCAGCAGGTGATCGAGGGGGAGGCCAGCTCGCCCCGCCCGTCCGCGCCGTTCACCTACACGAACTCGTGGGGCCAGAACACCGCCATCCTGCTGGTCTGGCTGATCGTCGGCTGGGTCGTGCTGGGCAAGCCGATGCGCCGTACCGCGGGCGTGGCGATCGCCCTGGCGGCGATCTTCCCGATCGTCTACTCGCTGAACCGGGGCCTCTGGATCGGTCTCGGCATCGCCGCCGCGTACGTCGCGCTGCGGCTCGCGCTGCGCGGCCGGATGGTGGTGCTCGGCGGGCTCGCCCTGGCGGTCGGGCTGATCGGGGTGCTGATCGTCGCCACACCGCTCGGCCGCACCTTCGACGAACGCCTCCAGAACGGCCACAGCGACGACATCCGGACCACGCTGTCCCAGGGCGCGGTCACCGCGGCCAACCATTCGCCGATCCTCGGGTACGGCGGCAACCGGGCGCTGATCGGCAGCAACCGGTCCATCGCCATCGGCAAGTCCGAGGACTGCAAGCAGTGCGGCAACCGGGAACTCGGCAGCAACGGCCAGGTCTGGGCGCTGCTCGTCGGGCAGGGCTGGGTCGGCGCGATCTGCTACAACGCCTTCTTCATCTACTGCATCTGGCGCTACCGCCGCGACCACAGCGCGGTCGGCATCGCCGGCACGCTCGTGCTCATCCTCATGCTCTTCTTCCAGTTCACCTACGGTGCGATGGAAGCGACACTCGCCTACGCCCTGATCACTGTCGCCCTGCTGGCCCGCAACGACCGGATACGTCGGTCGCTCGCGCCGGCGCCACCCCAGGGCACGATCGCCGGGCTACGGGCCCGACTGGAAAAGACCGGTGACAGCTGATGGTGTTCCGCGTACCCCCGGACGGCGACGGCCGCGCCGCGTACCTCGGTGAACTGGCCGGGCTGATCTGGCCCGCGCCGGCCGAGCCCAGCCTGCGCCGCGGCGGCGCCGGCTGGGTGGTGGTGCCCTCGGCGTCCCGCCCCCGGCTGCTCGTGCCGACCGGCTCGGGCCGGGCGGCGGCGAGCGCGGTCCGGCACTCCACCGAGGCGGTCGGCCGCAAGGCCAAGCTGGTCCGGCAGGGGCTGTCCACCGCGTTCCGGCTCGGGCTGGGCCCGCTGGTGTTCCGCGACCGGCTGGTGGTCGACGGCGGCGGGCTGGACGCGTACCTGACCGAGGTGCTCGGCGAGCCGGCGCTGGTGAGCCTGCACATCGGCCCGGCCCGGGCGAACCGCAAGCCGGTGCTGCAACTGCTCGCCCCGGACGGCCGGGCCCTCGGGTACGCCAAGCTCGGCGTCGACCCGCTGACCCGCGCGCTGGTGCACGCGGAGGCGGACGCGCTGCGCCGCCTCGCCGAGGTGCCGTTAGGCCCGGTGGTGCTGGCCGGGGTACGCCACCACGGCGACTGGCACGGCCACGCGCTGCTGGTGCAGGAGGCGCTGCCGGTGCGGCTGCCCCGGGCCACCCCGGCCGCCGCGGAGGCGGCCGAACGCGACGCGATGGTGGCGGTCGCGGGCTGTCTCGGCGTACGTCGGCAGTCGTGGGCGGCAAGCGGGCACGCGGCCCGGCTCACGGCCGCGGTGGACGCGCTCGGGCCCCGGCCGGAGGCCGGGCGGCTGCGCGCGGCGCTGAAGTCCGTCGCGGACGCCGACCCGGTGGTGGCCTTCGGCGCCTGGCACGGGGACTGGAACGGCGGCAACAGCGCGGTGCTGGCCGACGGCCGGGTGCTGGTCTGGGACTGGGAACGGTTCGAGGCGGACGTGCCGGCCGGGTACGACGCGCTGCACCTGGCGGTGCAGGGCGCGATGAGCCACGACGGGGTGGAACCGGTCGAGGCGGCCCGCGCGCTGATCGCCGGCGCCGAGGCCACCCTGGCGCCGTTCGACCAGACCGGTGGGGGCGCCGATCTGGTCGCCGTGCTCTACCTGGTGGAGCTGGCGGCGCGCTACCTGCGGGATCGGCAGGCGGAGGCGGGTGCGCGACTGGGGCACGTCGACACCTGGCTGCTGCCCGCCGTCGAGGAACACCTGGCCCGCCGGGCCGGGTGAGAGTGAGGAGTGGGGACGTGACGCTGGCCAAGGAGCAGGCGCTCCGCGCGGTGAAGTCGGTGAGCCGGACGGTCGGCCGGCTGACCGCCGGTTCGCGGATGGTGCCGGGATTCCTGATCGTGGGGGCGCAGCGCTGCGGCACCACCTCGCTGTTCAAGACGCTGTCGCAGCATCCCGGAGTGCTGCCGCCCGCGTACCACAAGGGCGTGCACTACTTCGACATGGACTACCACCGGGGGATGAGCTGGTACCTCGGGCACTTCCCCACCACCGGCAAGGCCGAGGCGGTGAAGGCGCAGATCGGGGTACGCGGGATCACCGGCGAGTCCAGCCCGTACTACATGTTCCACCCGCTGGCCGGGCAGCGCATCGCCCGGGACCTGCCCTCGGTGAAGCTGCTTGTGCTGCTGCGTGACCCGGTGGAGCGCGCCTACTCCGCGCACTCGCACGAGCTGGCCCGGGGCTACGAGACCGAGGCGGACTTCGAGCGGGCGCTCGCGCTGGAGGAGTCCCGTACGGCGGGCGAGCGGGAGCGGATGATCAGCTCCGCGTCGTACGCCAGCGAGCACCTCCAGCACAACGCGTACCTGGCCCGGGGCCGCTACATCGAGCAGCTGGAGCGCCTGGAGGCGCTGGTCGGCCGGGACCGCATGCACGTCATCGACAGCGACGACTTCTTCGCCGACCCGCGTCCCTCCTTCGACGCGGTGTGCGACTTCCTCGGGCTGCCCCGCTGGGCGGACATCGCGTTCGGCAAGCACAACTCCCGGTCCCGTTCGCCCATGTCGGCCGAGCTGAGGACCCGGCTGGAGGACCACTTCGCGCCGTACGACGAGCGGCTGGCGACGTGGTGGGGACGCGTGCCGTCGTGGCGGCGGTGACGCAGGCGGACGCCGGCGGCACCCCGACGCTCACCGCACCGCCCCCCGGGCCGGGCGCGGGGCTGGGCGGCGCGGCCCGGCAGGGCTTCGCCAACCTGGTCGGGGTCGGGCTTGCCGCGGCCGCCGGCTTCGGCCTGAACATCGTCATCGCCCGCGGCTGGTCGGTCCGCGAGGCGGGCATGTTCTTCGCGGCCACCAGCGCGTTCATGATCGCCGCGTCGGCGGCGCGGCTCGGCACCGACGTCGGCACCGTCTACTTCGTCAGCCGCCAGCGCACCCTCGACCGGCGCGACCAGATCCGGGGCACCATCCTGGTCGGGTTGCTGCCGGTGCTCGTGGTCGGCACGCTGCTCGGGCTGGCCGGCTGGCTGGCCGCACCGGCGCTGGCTCGGGCCACCATGCCGGAGGCCGGGCCGGAGGCGGTGACCGCGCTGCGCATCCTGCTGGCGTTCGTGCCGCTGGCCGCACTCAACGACTACGCGCTCGCCGCCTGCCGCGGCTTCGGCCAGATGCGTCCGCTACTCACAGTGGAGCGGCTCGGCCGCACGCTGGTGCAGTTCCTGGCCGTCGCGGTGGCCGCCTGGCTCGGGCTGTCCGCCACCGTCGCGCTGCCGCTGGCCTGGGTGGTGCCGTACCTGATCGCCGCGGTGGTCGCGCTGTTCTGGCTGAGCCGGCTGGTCGGCCGGGCCGGCCGGCAGGTGACCCGGCCGGTGCCGGCGCGTGAGCTGGCCGGACCGTTCTGGCGCTTCACCGGGCCCCGTGCGGTCAGCAGCCTGGCCGCGATCGTGGTGCAGCGGCTGGACATCGTGCTGCTCAGCGCGTTGCGCGGTCCGGCCGACGCGGCGATCTACACGGCCGCGACCCGGTTCCTGGCGTTGGGTCAGCTCTCCAGCGTCGCGCTGTCCAGCTCGGTGCAGCACCGGCTGGCCGCCGCGTTCGCCCGCAACGACCGGGCCGAGGCGGGTCAGCTCTACCAGGTCGCCACCGGCTGGCTCGTGATCCTCTCCTGGCCCGCGTACCTGATCTTCGCGGCGTTCGCCACGCCGATGCTGGCGCTGTTCGGGGCCGGTTACGCCGACGGCCGCCGGGTCGTGGTGCTGCTGGCGCTGACCATGCTGCTGGCCACCGGGTGCGGCATGGTCGACATGGTGCTCAACATGGCCGGGCGCACCGCGTGGACGTTCTACAACGCGATGACCGGCACCGTGCTCAACGTGGTCGGCAACGTTGTGCTCATCCCGCGTTACGGCATCCTCGGCGCGGCCCTGGCCTGGACCGTCTCCATCCTGGTCACCAACCTGGTGCCGCTGACCCAGCTCTGGTGGTCGATGCGGCTGCACCCGTTCGGCGCCGGTACCCGGGCCGCGATGGCGCTCGCAGTGGTCACGCTGGGCCTGCCGCTCGGCGTGGCGACGCTGCTCGGTGCCGGTTCGCTCGTGCTCGCGCTGGTCACGGTCGCCGGGCTGGTCGCGTACGCGGCGGGTGTCTGGCGCTGGCGGCGCACCCTGAACCTCGACGCGCTGCGGTCCCTGCGCCGTGGCCGTAACCGGGCCGGGGCGGACCCGGCCGCCCAGTCCTGACCGATCCTGCACCGATGGGACCTTCGATGACAAGCGACTCCCCCGCCCCGCACTCCGGCCTGTCCACGGTGAAGGCCGCGAAGCTCGCCGCGGTCGGTCTGCTGGCGGACCGGAAGGAACGCCGCGAGCTGGAACGGCCGGTCGAGGGGGGCGGCCGCCGGCTCACCCTGAAGGTGGAGCGTCCGATCTTCATCCTGGGCGCCCCGCGCTCCGGCACCACGTTCCTCGGCAGTTGCGTGGGCGCGCTGCCGGACGTGTCGTACCACTTCGAACCGCGCCTGACGAAGGCCGTCGCCCGCTGTGTCTACGAGGGAAGCTGGACGCCGCAGCGGGCCGCCCGCTACTTCCGCGGCTACTACGGCGCGCTGCTCGCCGCGTCCGGGCACGGCGGCCTGCGCTTCGCCGAGAAGGACCCGGAGAACTGCTTCATCGTGCCGTTCCTGACCGAGGTCTTCCCGGACGCGGTCTTCCTGCACGTCTACCGGGACGGCCGGGACGTGGCGGTGTCGCACGCCGAGCAGCCCTGGCTGAACGCCGCGTCCACCGGCACCGGCCGCAGCGGCCGCGGCGGTACGCCGTGGGGCGCCGCGCCCCGGTTCTGGGTGGAGCCGGAGCGGCGCGAGGAGTTCACGCAGGTCTCCGACCTGGGCCGGTCGGCCTGGATGTGGCGGCGGTTCACCAGCAGCGCGCTGACCCAGCTCGCCGAGCTGCCCGCCGAGCGGGTGCGGCACCTGCGGTACGAGGACATCGTCACCCGCCCGGCCGAGGCGGCCGAGGTCGTGGCCGACTTCCTGGAGGTCGGTGACCCGGCCGGACGGGAGGCGCTGCACGCCCGCTTCGCCAAGGCACGGCCGGGTTCGGTGGGCCGGTGGCGGCAGCGACTGACCGAAAAGGATCTGGCCGACGTGATGGCTCAGGCCGGGCCGCTGCTGACGCGACTCGGCTACCCCGCCTGAGCGCCGCGTCACAGGTAGAGTGCCAGGGGTCGCCCGCCCGGCCCGGCGTGCCTCTCCGCCCACGCGGATCCGTCAGGGCCCCCATACCGTGGCCGGCGACCGTCCTGGGGAGAGGTTGCGGTGGTACGACGGTTACGACTGACGATGGCTGCCGTGCTGGGCCTGGCCTTCCTGGCCCCGGCCGTGGCGGCCTGTGACATCGGCTCGGAGCGATCCGACGAGTCGGCGACGGCGGTGCCGCCGCCGCCGACTGTGACACCGCGGACCGCTCCGGTCCGCACCACCGGGTGGGGACCGGAGCCGCCGGAGAAGGGGGCCTGGCTCGGCACCTGGGTCAAGCCGCAGTACCACAACGCCAGCGGGCGGGCCGCCGCCTTCGACGCGTTCAACCAGGCGGCCGGCGGCAAGCTCACCATCGCGCACATGTTCCACGAGTGGAACGAGCCGTTCCCGAGCGCCACCGAGAAGTTGTTCCAGTCCCGGGGCAAGCTCCAGATGATCTCGTGGCAGGGCACCGACACCCGGTCCACCGTCAGCGGCGTCTACGACGCGCTGATCCGGGAACGCGCCAAGGACGTCAAGGAGTTCGGCGTTCCGGTGCTGCTGCGCTACCGGTGGGAGATGGACCGGCCGAACCTGGCCGCGAGCATGCACTCGCCGGAGGACTACGTCGCCGCCTGGAAGCACGTCCGCGGCATCTTCGCCGAGATGGGCGTCACCAACGCCGGGTGGGTGTGGTGCCCGCACGCGGACGGGTTCGCCGAGCCGCAGCGCCGGGCCGCCGCCTACTACCCGGGCGACGACCAGGTCGACTGGCTCTGCGCGGACGTCTATCCCAGTCCGGAGTGGAACAGCTTCTCCAACCGGATGGACCACTTCATGGCGTTCGCCAAGAAGCACCCGCGGCCGGTCATCATCGGCGAGTACGGCCTGACCCAGGACGGGCGGCCGGGCCAGCGCGCCGAATGGATGCGCGAGGTCGGGCCGTACCTGAAGAAGCACCCGCAGATCAAGGCGGCTGTCTACTTCGCGGCCCGGCAGACGGAGAAGCCCATCTACGACAGCACGTTCGGCAACGACCCGGAGAGCGAGCAGGTCTTCCGGGAGATGGCGACCGATCCGTACTTCCAGCCACCGATGCCCGACCTGAGCGTTTCCTCAGGAACACCCTCCGTGTCCGGGGACTGATCGTCGGTCGTCTTTTCGTGTGACCCGGGCCGTTTCCTCGGCCAAAAAGGCCGAACCCGGGTGGACGGGCGACGGCCGAATGCGAGAAGGTATTGCTCTCACGTCTGCGGTCGGTCGAGTGACGCCCCGCCTCATGTCGGCACCGACCACGATCGCAGCGCCTCCGACGTTTCCCCCCGGAGTAGCCTGTGGCTTCCTCGATCCTGAGACACCGCTCGGTGTCCGCATTCGGCGCTGCCGTGCTCGGCATCGCCACCTTGTTCACACCGGTGCCGGCGCTCGCCGCACCGGCAGCGGCGCCCGCGCCCGACCACAGCACGCTGGTCGGCGAGGTGCCGTCGGACAAGACGCCGAACATCAACGACGGCAACGTCGTGGCCATCCACGACGCCGGCAGCAAGGTGATCGTCGGCGGCTCGTTCACCAACGCGCAGAACCGGGGCTCCTCACCCACCCCGGTCGACCGCCGCGGACTGCTCGCCTTCGACAAGGCGACCGGCAAGATCGACAACGCGTTCGCGCCGGTGCTGGACAACGACGTCACCGCGATCATCGCCGGGCCGACCCCCGGCACGGTGTACGTCGCCGGCAAGTTCAACAAGGTCGGCGACAAGAACTTCCGCAAGCTGGTGCTGCTGAACGTCGCCGACGGCACCCCCGTCGAGGGGTTCAAGGGCCCGGCGTTCAACGGCACGGTGAACGACATCGCGCTCGTCGACGGTCACCTGCTGGTCGGCGGCATCTTCACCACGGCGACCGCGACGATCAACCGCAACGGGCTGGCCTCGCTGAACCCGACCACCGGCGCGGTGGACGAGTACCTCACCGTGGCGCTGACCGAGAACCACAACTGGACCCCGACCAACAACGGCGCCTCGGCCGGTGTCGGCGTGGAGAAGCTCTCCGTCTCCCCTGACGGCAAGCACCTCGTGGTGATCGGCAACTTCAAGAAGGCCGACGGCGTCGTGCACGACCAGATCGTGCGGATCAACCTCGGCGAGAGCTCCGCGACCGTCGCCGACTGGAACACCGACGGCTACTCCGCGGCCTGCAAGTACACCGCGTTCGACTCGTGGGTGCGCGACGTCCAGTTCTCCCCGGACAGCAAGTACTTCGTGGTGGTCACCACCGGCGCGTCGTACCCGGGCACGCTCTGCGACTCCGCCGCCCGCTGGGAGACCTCCGCCACCGGCGCCGGCCAGAAGCCGACCTGGACGAACTTCAGCGGCGGCGACACCTTCCTCTCGGTCGGCATCAGCGAGAAGGCCATCTACGTCGGCGGCCACTTCCGCTGGTCGAACAACCCGCTCGCCCGCGACAAGGCCGGACCGGGCGCGGTGCCGCGGGCCAGCATCGCCGCGCTCGACCCGGTGAGCGGCCTGCCGCTGTCCTGGAACCCGGGCCGCCACCCGCGCGGCTACGGCGTCACCGAGATGCTGGTGACGCAGGAGGGCCTCTGGCTCGGCAGCGACCAGGAGTACATCGGCAACTTCGACTACCAGCGCAAGCGGATCGCCTTCTTCCCGCTGGACGGGGGCAGCACCCCGCACTCGACCAGCACCAAGGGCCTTCCCGGCAACGTCTACCAGGCCGGCCGTGCGGCGCAGACCGAGGTGCTCTACCGGGTCAACGCCGGTGGTCCGGCCATCCCGGCGACCGACGGCGGGCCGGACTGGGCCGCCGACAGCGCCACCGAGCCCAGCCCGTACCACAACACGGGCAACCAGGTCACCAGCTACACCACCAACGCGACGTTCGACTCCACCGTGCCGGCGAGCACGCCGGCCACGCTGTTCAACACCGAGCGGTGGGACGAGGCGACCGCGCCGGACATGCAGTGGGACATCCCGGTCGCCGCAGGCACCCGGGTCGACGTCCGGATCTACATGGGCAACCGCTGGTCCGGCACGAGCAAGCCGGGCGCCCGCAAGTTCGACGTCAGCATCGACGGCGTACTCAAGCTGAACGACTTCGACCCGGTCGTCGCCGCCGGCGGCACCGACCGCGGCACCATGCAGTCCATCTCGGTGGTCAGCGACGGCGTGGTCGACATCGACTTCGGCCGGGTGCTGCAGAACCCGCTGCTGCACGGCATCGAGATCGTCAAGACCGCGCCCACGCCGGACGCCTCCGACGTGCTCTACCGGGTCAACGCGGGCGGCGACCAGCTCGCCGCGCCGAGCGGCCCGGCCTGGGCCGCGGACACCGCCGCCGCGCCGAGCACCTACCACAACGCCGGCAACCAGGTGACCAGCTACACCACGAACGCCACGCTCGACGGCACGGTGCCGTCGGGTACGCCGGTCGAGCTGTTCAACGCGGAGCGGTGGGACGAGTCGCCCGCGCCGGACATGCAGTGGGACTTCCCGGTCCCGGCCGGCACGCCGGTGCAGGTGCGCCTCTACCTGGCCAACCGCTGGTCCGGCACCGCCACCGCCGGCAAGCGCAAGTTCAACGTGTCGATCGACGGCGTGGTCAAGCTGAGCAACTTCGACCCGATCGCCGCGATCGGCGCCACCAACCGGGGCACCATGCGCGCGTTCCCGATCACCAGCGACGGCAACATCGACATCGACTTCGGTCGCGTCCTGGAGAACCCGCTGGTGCAGGGCATCGAGATCGTCAAGCTGCCCCCGGTGCCGCCGGCCACCACCGTCGACAGCATCACCAAGCGGACGTACGACGGCGCCACCTCGGTCGGCAACGCGATGTCGGTGCCGAACGGCGACAACACCGGCTGGTCGAACATCAAGGGCGCGTTCTGGGTCGGCGGTGACCTGTTCTACGGCGTCGGCGGCGACCTCTACAAGCGCTCGTTCGACGGCAACGAGTTCGGCACCCCGAAGAAGCTGGACCCGTACCACGACGCCAAGTGGGACCTGGTCGTGACCGGCTCCGCGCCGGAGGGCTCCACCTACGCCGGCATGACCGGCAACTTCTCCGCGGAACTGCCGAACGTGACCGCGATGTTCTACAAGAGCGGACGCATCTACTACTCGCTGGCCGGTCAGAGCACGCTGTTCTGGCGCGGCTTCACGCCGGACACCGGCACCGTCGGCGCCGAGCGCAACACGGTCACCGGCACCACCGCGTTCGCCGACGCGGGCGGCCTGTTCCTGGACGGCGACACGCTCTACGTCGTCTCCCGGAGCACCGGCAACCTGTCCACGATGGCGTGGTCCGACGGCGTGCCGACCGGCTCCGCCACGGTGCGCAGCGGTCCGAGCGTCGACGACGTGGACTGGCGCGGCACCTCGGTCTTCGTCGGCCCCTGACGGGCGGGCACGACCGAAACGGAACAGATACGACGATGGCCCGGCCGATATCGGCCGGGCCATCGCCCTTTCTCCGGCGCCGCTCGCGCCGGACCACATCAGGTACGGGTCGGCGCGTGCTCACCCGCCCAGACCCGCATCAGGTCCCGTACCGAGATCACTCCCGCCACCTCCCGGCCGTCGAGCACGACCAGGTGACGGAACCCGCCGCGGGCCATCGCCGCGGCTGCCTCCTCGATCGTCCAGTCCGGGCCGGCGTATACGACGTCCCAGGTCAGGTGTGCCCCGGTGCGCTCGACATCCGGGTCGAGCCCGGCGCCGATCGCCTTCAGCACATCGCGTTCGGTCATGATCCCTACTCCCTCGGAGTCCGGGTCGATCACGACCGCCGACCCGACACCGCGGGCCGACATCATCCGGGCCGCCTGCCGGAGCGTGTGCTCCGGCCCGACCACCAGTACCTCGCTGGACATCGCTTCCCGTACCTGCATCACACATCACCCCTGTGGGACGGCGACTGAGTACGGACATGGTGGGCCATCGATGCGTACCGGGACAAGAACGGGCATCGCCGGAGACGGCCCGGATGGCTACTGTCGGAGGGTGCCCACCGAGCCCCTCCGCTGCGCCGGCGCGCTGATCGTCGATGACGACGGCCGCATCTTCATCCAACGCCGATCCCCCGACCGACGCCTCTTCCCGAACTGCTGGGACATCGTCGGCGGCCACCTCGAACCGGGCGAGGAGATCGACGACGCGCTGCGCCGGGAGGTCACCGAGGAGACCGGCTGGGCCGTGTCGCACGTGCTCGGCCTGGTCGGCGAATACCGGTACACCGCCGACGACGGGCTGACCCGGGTGGAGACCGACTTCCTGATCCGGGTGGACGGCGACCTCAGCCGGCCCCGGCTGGAGGCCGGCAAGCACACCGAGTTCCGCTGGCTGGCGGAGTCGGAGATCGCGCTGCTCGACGAGCACCGGGACGTCAACGACGGGCTGATCCGGCGGATCGCTGAGGACGGCTTCGCCGCGCTGCGCTCGATCGGTCTGACGGGCTGAACCACTGCCGCTCCGCGCCCGGCGATATCCTCGCCGGGTGGAATCGGGTCGAGAAGAGGAGCGTGTCGGCATGATCGGGATGGTGCTCGCCGCGGGAGCGGGGCGCCGGCTGCGGCCGTACACCGACACCCTGCCCAAGGCCCTGGTGCCGGTCGACGGGGAGATCACCATCCTCGACATCGCGCTGCGCAACCTCGCCGAGGTGGGGCTGAACGAGGTCGTGATCGTGGTCGGCTACGCGGCCGACGCGGTCGTCGAGCGCCGGGCCGCGCTGGAGGAGAAGTACGGCGTCACCCTCACCCTGGTCCACAACGACAAGGCCGAGGAGTGGAACAACGCGTACTCGCTCTGGCTGGCGCGGGAGCACTTCTCCCGTGGTGTGCTGCTCGTCAACGGCGACACCGTGCACCCGGTGAGCGTGGAGAAGACGCTGCTGGCCGAGCGCGGCCCGGGCATCCTGCTCGCAGTGGACACGCTCAAGCCGCTGGCCGAGGAGGAGATGAAGACCACCTTCGACGCCGCCGGCCAGCTCACCCGCATCACCAAGCTGATGGACCCGGGCGAGGCGTACGGCGAGTACATCGGCGCGACGCTGATCGAGCCGCAGGTGGCGGTGCCGCTCGCGGACGCGCTGGAGGCGACCTGGCGGCGCGACCCGAACCTCTACTACGAGGACGGCTACCAGGAGTTCGCCGAGCGCGGCGGCGAGGTGCGGGCGGCCCCGATCGGTGACGTCTCCTGGGTCGAGGTCGACAACCACGCCGATCTGGCCCGGGCGCGGGAGATCGCGTGCCGCTACTAGCCCGCAGCGTCCTCACCCCGCTGCACATCGACGTGCGGCGGGGCGCGGTGGCCGACCTGGCGGCGATCCTCTCCGACGGGCGGATCTCCGCCGGTGGCGACGTCGCCGTGGTGGTCGGGCCGGGGCAGGGCGAACGGATCGCCGAACTGATCCGGCCGTCGCTGCGCTCGGCCGACGTGTTCACGGTGGCCGGGGGCACGCTCGACGCCGCCGACGACCTGGGGGCGAAGCTGCGCACCCGGTCGTACGACGCGGTGGTCGGCATCGGCGGCGGTAAGACCATCGACGTGGCCAAGTACGCCGCCACGCGTCGCGGCCTGCCGATGGTCTCGGTGGCGACGAGCCTCGCCAACGACGGCATCGCCTCCCCGGTGGCGAGCCTGATCACCGAGGGCCTGAAGGGGTCCTACGGGGTGCACATCCCGATCGCGGTGATCGTCGACCTGGACTTCGTGGAGGCCGGGCCGGAGCGGCACAACCGGGCCGGCATCGGCGACGTGGTCAGCAACATCAGCGCGCTGGCGGACTGGGAACTGGCCCGGCGGGTCCGCGGTGAGCGGGTCGACGGGCTGGCCGCCTCGCTGTCGCGCGCAGGTGCCGAGGCGGTGCTCAACCACCCGGGTGACATGAACGACGACGGCTTCGTCACCGTGCTCGCCGACGCGCTGATCTCCAGTGGCCTGGCGATGGCGATCGAGGGCACCAGCCGGCCGTGCAGCGGCGGCTGCCACGAGATCATGCACGCGATCGACGCGCTGTTCCCCGGCACCGCCTCGCACGGCGAACTGGCCGGGCTCGGTGCGCTGTTCTGCACGTACCTGCGCGGCGACGAGCGCCGGTTCGCCGAGATGGCGGCCTGCCTGACCCGGCACGGGCTGCCCCGGCTGCCCGCCGAGGTCGAGCTGACCGACGACCAGTTCGTCGAGGCGGTGCAGTTCGCGCCGGCCACCCGGCCGGACCGCTACACCATCCTCGAACACCTCGCGATGTCCGCTACCGAGACGCGGGAGCGGCTGGCAGACTACGCCGGTGCCCTCCGCGACCACATTGGCTGAGCCCCGCCCCACCGTCGCCGACTTCCACCGGGTCAACCGGGGAGGCGGCCTGTTCAGCGAGTCGATCAGCCAGTGGATCGGGGCGGCCTTCGCGCTCGCCGCGCAGCGCCTGGGGTTGCGCCCGACCGCGCTGACGCTGACCAACCTGGTGCTGGGACTGGCCGCCTCGGTCACCGTGGTGGCACTCGCCGACGACGTGGCCGCCGGCACCGTACCGGCCTGGGCGGTCGGGCTGTTCGCGCTCGTCGCGTGGCAGATCGCGTACGCGCTGGACTGCGCCGACGGGCAGCTCGCCCGGGTGACCGGTCAGGGCAGCGCGGCCGGCGCCCGGATCGACGTGCTCTGCGACGTGGCCGCCCAGATCGCGCTCGTCGCCGCGATCGGTGCGACAGCCGTGGCGCAGCGCCCGTCCACGCCGGTCTGGCTGGTGGCCGTGTTCGCCGGCACCTGGATGGTCAACCTGGTGACCTCGGTGATGCAGTCCGGGCCGAACGCGGCGAGCATGGTCACCTCGACCTCGCTCCCGGTGCGCCTGGTGAAGCTGGTCCGCGACTACGGCGCGGTGATCTTCGTGGCCGGCCTGGTGCTGGCCTTCGCGCCCGCGCTGGCGTTCTGGGTGATGGTCGCGTTCACCGTCGTAAACGGCGGATTCCTGCTGGCCAGCATCGTCTTCTCCGCCCGCGCCTCCCTGCGCTGAAGCCTCCTCCCGCCCTCGCCTCACTCCGGCTTCGCCGCCCTCGTCGGCCCCTCCGCCGCCGTCGTGCCCTGCGCTGTCGTGCCCTTCGCTGTCGTGCCCTGCCGCGCGTAGTGCTGCCGTCGTCACGCTCAATGAGAAGGCCGCCCTGTCCGACGCGCCGATGGCGCCTGCGCAGGCGAGTCCGTCGCCGCACCAGACGTCAGTCACTGATAGTGACGTCCCCGCGAGGGTGGGCGGTTCACCTTCGGCGCCTTTGCTCTGCAGCCATATGCGCACCAGGAACTCTCGGTCACTGCCGCGTCGATGGCTGCAGAGCAAAGGCGGCGGAGAGGCAACTACCGGCGGAGTCGGCTCTCAGACATTCGAGCAGCTCAAGCCCATGATCGATGATCGAGGGCGCGGATCGACGAGAAACCGCCCGTCACAGACGGTGACCGGTGCAGGTGCACACCTACCAGTAACGCAAAGTGGTCAGATCGCGTCAGGCGCGGCTCTGCAAGCCGGCGTAGATGTCGATCAGGCGCTTGGTGATCACGTCGGGGTGGAAGGTGCGCTCGTAGCGGGACCGGGCCGGACCGGCGAGCGTCCCCGCCTCGGCGGCGGCCAGCGGCAGCGCGGCGGCCAGCGCGTCCACCTCCGGCGCCACCACCCAGCCGGCCTCGCCGCGCTGCACCCCGGCCGGCAACGCGACAAGCCCGTCGCCCGGCGCCGCGGTGGCCACCTCGGCCGGGCCGGTGCCTGCGGGCTCGCGCGGGCCGTCCGCGCCCACCAGATACGGGATGCCGCCGAGCGCGGTGCCGAGCACCGGCCGCCCCGACGCCAGCGCCTCGATGATCACGGTGGGCAGCACGTCGTGCCAGGTGGAGGTGGCCAGCACCACGGAGCTGTCGGCCAGCACCGCGCGTACCCCGGAGCGGTCGAGCTGGCCCAGGTAGTGCACGTCGGGCCGTTCGGCGGCGGCCGCCTCGGCGAGCGGACGGAGCTCGCCGTCACCGGCGATGCGCAGCGGGCCGAGCGCGCCCACCGGGTGCCGCCGCCACGCCGCGAGCAGCAGGTCCAGGCCCTTCTCCGGGCTGAGCCGCCCCATGAAGAGGAAGCCGTTCCCCGCCGGCGCCGGGGCGCCCGGGTCGGGCACCGCGTTCGGCTTCACCACGATCCGCTCGTCCGGGATGCCGTAGTCGCGCAGATGATCAGCCACAGCCGTGGTGAGCGCGATGTACCGGTCCACCGACTTCCAGGTCGGGCGGTGCACGGCGAGCGTGGTCGCCATCAGCGCGCTCTGCGCCCGCGAGTTGCGGTAACAGCGGTGCACGATCGCCGGCACGCCCAGCGCCCGGCCCCGGCAGTCCTGGCAGATCACGCCGTCGCGGAAGTACAGCCCGGAGGAGCAGACCTGCCGGTAGTTGTGCACCGTCTGCACCACCGGCACCCCGCGCTTGTGCGCGGTCCGCACCACCCAGGGCGAGAGCAGAGGGTACGGGTTGTGCAGGTGCAACACGTCCGGCCGATGCTCGGTCAGCAGGCGGTCGAGGTCGTGCTGGGCCTTCGGTGCCCAGATCGGCGAGATCGGCAGCAGCGCCTTTGCCGGCTTGGACATCGACGGGATCTCGTCCGAGCTGCGCAGGAACGGCAGCACCTCCACGCCGGCGGCGGTGAGCTGGGCGATCTCCGCGTCGACGATGGTGTTCTCGCCGGAGGGCTGGGCTTCCCGGTACCGGTTGTGCGCCACCACGATTCTCACGGGAAAGAAGGCTACCGTTGGACGATGCCCGAACTACCGGAGGTGGAAGCGCTCGCCGGTTACCTGCGCGAGCGTGCGGTGGGCCGCCGCGTCGAGCGGTTCGAGGTCGCCGCGATCAACGCGCTGAAGACGTACGACCCGCCGCCGAGCGCGGTCGCCGCCCGCACCGTCACCGGCGCCGGCCGGTACGGCAAGTTCCTGGACGTCCGGTTCTACGAGGGACTGCACCTGGTGGTCCACCTGGCCCGGGCGGGCTGGCTGCACTACCGGGAGGCGTTCCCGTCGGCGGCCCCGCTGCGGCCCGGCAAGGGGCCGATCGCGGTGCGCGTACGCCTCGACGACGGCTCCGGCTTCGACCTGACCGAGGCCGGCACCCAGAAGAAGCTGGCCGCCTACCTGGTCACCGATCCGGCGCAGGTGCCCGGAGTGGCGAAGCTCGGGCCGGACGCGCTGGAGGCGGATCTCCCGACCTTCGCCGAGCGGCTGCGCAGCCGTAAGGGCCAGGTGAAGGGCGTGCTGACCGACCAGTCGGTGCTGGCCGGCGTCGGTAACGCGTACTCCGACGAGATCCTGCACGCGTCGCGGCTCTCGCCGTTCGCGATCACCGACCGGCTCACCGACGACCAGCTCGCCGGCCTGCACGCGGCGACGCGCACGGTCCTCGGCGACGCCGTACGCCGGTCGATGGGCCAGCGGGCCGCGGAGCTGAAGGGCGAGAAGCGCTCGGGCCTCAAGGTGCACGCCCGGAAGGGGCTGCCGTGTCCGGTCTGCGGCGACACCGTGCGGGAGGTGTCGTTCGCCGATTCGAGCCTGCAGTACTGCCCCACCTGCCAGACCGGCGGCAAGCCCCTGGCTGACCGAAGGTTGTCCAGGCTCGTACGGTGAGTAACCGGATCCGCCGGTTACCGAGCGGAATCGACCGGCGATCGCCTAAGGTCCGGTCCGCCCCTCTACCCGAGCCGTCATCCATCGGTATAGTGGCTCGGTCCCCGGCTTCACAACTGATTCGGAGCCGGCCAGATCTCACCGAGCACCAGCGGAACGGCTTCCTCGCGGGGGCCGGTCCGGGCCGGGCCCGCGTGGGAGACTGGGACGGTGAGCGACCCGGGCCCTCACGGCGAGTGAGGACGCGGGTCATGCGGGAGGACATGGGTTGAGGTGACGACAAGCCTCCAGCGCCCGGTAACCGACAGAGGCCGGAGCAAGAGCGTGCGGCACGTCGACAGCTTTGAGATCCAGCCGCCGACTCCGCCGTCACACAACGGCGTACCGCGGTCGGCGTGGGCCCGCGCCCGCCGCCGGGTGTCCCGGTGGCACCGGCCGTACATCGCCCTCCTGCTGCTGCTGGACTTCGGTGCGGCCGCCCTGGCCAGCTTCCTGGCCGTACAGATCTTCGAGCAGGCCGCCTCCGGCTTCCGCGACGCGCCCGAGGCGTGGTTCTACACAGTGGCGTTCGTGCTCCTGCCGCTCGGCTGGGTGCTCATCCTCTGGGGCAACCGGGCCTACGACCGGCGCTACCTCGGTCTCGGCCCGGACGAGTACAAGCGGGTGATCCGGGCCGGCGTGGCGGTCGCCGCGACGGTCTCCTTCCTCGCCTTCGCCACGAAGACCACCCTGTCCCGGTGGACGGTCGGCTTCGCGCTGCTCGGCGCCCTGCTACTGATCCTGCTCGTCCGCATGATCGCCCGGGCCTGCCTGCACACGCTGCGCCGCCGCGCCGGCCACGCCGGGCACCGGATGGTGCTCGTCGGCACGCTTCCGGAGTGCCTGGAGGTCTACACCACTGTCACCCGGAACCCGTCCGTCGGCCTGGTGCCGGTGGCCATCCACCTCACCGACGGGTACGCCGCCGCGCGCGGCCTGGAGACCCCGGTGCCGGTGTACGCGGGCCGGGACGTCCTGGCCCTGGTACGTGAGGTCGGCGGCGACACCATCGCGGTCTGCGGCTCGGCCAGCGCCGAGCCGGGTGAGCTGCGCCGGCTGGCCTGGCAGCTGGAGGGCTCCGGCGTCGACCTGGTGGTCGCGCCCCAGCTCACCGACATCGCCGGTCCCCGGGTGCACATCCGCCCGATCGAGGGCCTGCCACTGCTGCACGTCGAGGAGCCGACCCTGTCCGGGCCGGCGCTGCTGGCCAAGAACCTGATGGACCGGGTCGCCGCCGGGCTGGGCCTGCTGCTGCTGGTCCCGCTCTTCCTCGCCGTCGCCGTGGCCATCCGGATCTCCGACCCCGGGCCGGTCTTCTTCCGCCAGCCCCGGGTGGGGCACGAGGGGCGGACGTTCCGGGTCTGGAAGTTCCGGACCATGTACGTCGACGCCGAGGAGCGGCTGGCCGGCCTGGTCGACCGCAACGAGACCGACGGCATGCTGTTCAAGATGAAGCAGGACCCCCGGGTCTTCCCGGTGGGCCGCTTCCTGCGCGCCACGTCGCTGGACGAGCTGCCCCAGCTGATCAACGTGCTCTGGGGCGAGATGTCGCTCGTCGGCCCGCGCCCGCTGCCCGCCGACGACGGCGACTTCCTCGGCGACGTCCGCCGCCGGCTGCTGGTCCGGCCGGGCATGACCGGTCTGTGGCAGGTCTCCGGCCGTTCCGACCTGTCCTGGGACGAGGCGGTCCGGCTCGACCTCTACTACGTCGACAACTGGTCGCTGGCGTACGACCTCAGCATCCTGTGGCGGACCGTCGGCGTGGTGCTGGCCCGCAAGGGCGCGTACTAGCGCTACCGGGCCGCCACCCGGCAGGATCGCTGCGTGGGTGGCAACCTCTCCGCCGTCTTCGCCGTCGTCTCGCTGGTCACCGCGTTGGCCGCGGCGCTCTGGGCGGTGCTGCGGCTGCGCGGCCGGCGGGGCATCGCCACCGCCACTCAGCGGGCCACGTACGAGGTGCTGCACACCGCGGGGCTCGCCGCCGAGCCGCTGCGCGCCGGCCTGACCGCGGCGGACGCGGCGAAGGCCGTACGCCATCTGCGGGCCCTCGTCGGCGCGGCCGGCCTGGCGCTGACGGACCGGGACGCGTTGCTCGCCATCGACGGGCAGGGCGCGCATCACGGCGACCAACTGGTCGCGGCGGCCCGGCGGGCGGCCGACAGCGGGCGCTCGACGGTGCTGGGCGAGTCGGAGCTGCGCTGCGACCTGGTCGACTGTCCGGTACGCGGCGCGGTGGTGGCGCCGCTGCGCGCGGACGGGCGGGTGGTCGGGGCGCTGGTGGCGGTGGCCGACGAGCGCCCGGCCCCGGGTCTGGTGCAGGCGACGCTGGAGACCGCGCACTGGGCGGGTGACCAGCTCGCGCTGGCCGAGCTGGAGTCGTCGCGGGAGCGGCTGGCGCGGGCCGAGGTACGCGCGCTGCGCGCCCAGATCAGCCCGCACTTCATCTACAACGCGCTGACCGCGATCGGCTCGTTCGTGCGCACCGACCCGGAGCGGGCGCGGGAGCTGATCCTGGAGTTCGCCGAGTTCACCCGCTACTCGTTCCGGGCGCACGGCGAGTTCACCACGCTCGCCGAGGAGCTGCGCTCGATCGACCGCTACCTGACCATCGAGCGGGCGCGCTTCGGCGAGCGGCTCCAGGTACGCCTGCAGATCGCACCGGAGGTGCTACCGGTGACGTTGCCGTTCCTCTGCCTCCAGCCGCTCGTGGAGAACGCGGTCCGCCACGGGTTGTCCCGCAAGCCGGGCACCGGCATGGTGAGCATCGAGGCCCGGGACGCGGGCGCGGAGTGTCACATCACGGTGGAGGACGACGGGGTGGGGATGGATCCGACGACGCTTACCGCCGGCATCGCCGAGGTGTCGGGCGCGACCGGCGACCCGGCCGACGACCCGGGGCAGCACGTCGGCCTCTCGAACGTCGACGAACGGCTCCGGTCGGTCTTCGGGGACGGGTTCGGCCTGGTCGTGGAGACCGGCCTGGGTTCGGGTACGAAGGTCAGCATGCGCGTACCGAAGTTCCACCCCGGCGTCCGGGCGTCGTCGTGACCGTCACCGGCACCGGATTCCTCCGGGTGCTGGCGGTGGACGACGAGCCGCCCGCGCTCGACGAGCTGGCGTACCACCTGCGCGCCGATCCCCGGGTGGCCCGGCTGCACACTGCCGGGGACGCGACCGAGGCGCTGCGGGTGCTGCGCGACGACGACGTGGACGTGGTGTTCCTCGACATCCGGATGCCGGGGCTGGACGGCATGGAGCTGGCCCGGGTGCTGCGCCGGTTCGCCCGTCCGCCGGCGATCGTGTTTGTCACCGCGTACGACGACGGCGCGGTGGACGCGTTCGACCTGGGCGCCACCGACTACGTGCGCAAGCCGGTACGCGCCGAGCGGCTGGCCGAGTCGCTGCGAAGGGTGATCGGCTCCCGGGTGGTGCCGTCGCATCCGGCCGCGCTGGCCCGGGCGGAGGAGGATCCGACCATTCCGATCGAGCTGGCCGGCACCACCCGGATGCTGCCTCGCTCGGCGGTGCGGTGGGTGGAGGCGCAGGGCGACTACGCGCGGCTGCACACGGCGGAGGGGTCGCACCTGGTCCGGGTCTCGCTGGCGACGCTGGCCGAGCGCTGGGCCGACGCCGGGTTCGTCCGGATCCACCGCTCGTATCTGGTGCAGCTGCGGCTCATCGCCGAGCTGCGGCTGGTCAACTCCGGCTACGTGGTGGTGATCGACGGATCCGAGCTGCCGGTGAGCCGCCGGCACACCCGGGAGCTGAAGGACAAGCTGGTGCGTGCCGCGAAGCAGGACTGGAGTCGCTGAGGGGCGGGGTGCCGTCGGCGCGGTGGTCGGCTTGTCGCTGCCGCGCGCTGGCGTACAATGTACGGCAGACCGTACGACAGGGTGGGGGACCGCATGTCCGACGACCGCTTCGACGCCGCTACCGAATTCGACAGCCAGCTCGACCGCCTCGTGCAGCTCGGCTACCCGGCACTGGCCGGGCAGACCGAGGAGGAGTTCCGGACGCTGCTCACCCCGCTGCGCGACGCGGCGGTCACCGGTGCCGCCGGCTTGGCCGGGCCCACCGACGCGCGGGTGCCGTTCCTGCTGGTGACAACGCGGGAACTGGTGCCGGTGCCGGAACGGATCGCGCTCACCACGCTGGCGGGCAAGCGCAAGACCGGCGTCCTCGACCGCAACTTCCCCGCCGACGACCTGCCCACCTTCCACCCGATAAAGGAGCTCGAGGTGCCCGCCGGGCCCGCGTACCTGCTGTTCGACGTGGACCGGGGCGAGGAGTACCGCAACGTGCCGCCGTCGGCCGCGCTGGAGGACATGACCGCGAAGGACCGGCTGCCGATCACCATCGACGAAGGTCTGGCGTTCGTCACACTGCACCCGCAGGCGCTGGCGAGCAACAGGTGCTTCTCGCTCGTCGGGTCGCGCTGCGGCGACCGGCGGGTGCCCGCGCTGTGGATCAGCCAAGGTGCCCCGAAGCTCGGCTGGTGCTGGTTCGGCAACCCGCACACCTGGCTCGGCTCGGCGACCGCCAACCCGGTACGGGTGGGGCTGGACTGAGCGGTGGCCGGGGCGGGCCGACACGGTCCCGCCCCGGCACGGTCAGGAGGAAGCCAGCAGGATCCGCGTCCAGACCTGCCCGTCACGCGTGAGGACCAGATGGTCCGCCTCCCCGTCCCGGCCGTCGTCCCGGCCGAACAGCCACGCGTACCCCGGCGCGACACTCACCGAGGCGACCGGCATGCCGCCCGCCCGGGCCACGGCGAGACTCCGGCCGTCGTCGCGGCTGACCCGCACCTCCGCGACCCGGTGGTCGCCCGCACCGGTCTGGGTGACTGCCAGCAGGGATCCGTCCGATCCCACTGTCAGATCCCAGTGCGTCACCTCCGGCAGCCCGGTCACCGTGGTGGACCAGGTCGTCCCGCCGTCCTGGGTCCGCTCCAGCGTCACCGCGCCGTCCGCGTCCGCGACGATCTGGTAGCCCACCCGCCGGTCCACGCCGGCCAGCGCCAGAACCGTCCTCCCCGCGGCCGGCGTCCAGGTGTTCCAGGTCGCTCCCCGGTCGGCGCTACGGGCCCCGACCGTGGTCCCGTTGATCCCGTACGTGGTCCAGATGCTGCCGTCCGACGCGGGGTAGACGCCGGCGAGCGGCAGCGGCGACGGCGGCTGCCCGCTGAGCCGGTAGACGTCCCCCGTCGACGGGTCGACCGCGAGTGGCTCGGTCACCGCCGGCGACGCCAGTCCGCGCGGGACGGGCCGGGCGGCGGGCGGGAAGGCCCCCACGGCGGTGATCGCCTGCTCGGCGTCCCGCCAGGTGCGGCCGTAGTCGGTGGAGAGGCGACGCACCCCGTCGTCGTCGACCAGGTAGGTGCGGTCGCTCAGGACGGCGTACTCCAGGCTCTTCCCGCTGCGGGCCGGACCGGGCTCGCAGTCGGCGGCCCGGTAGCGCGCATCGTCCCAGTCGGTCCAGGTCCGGCCCCCGTCGACGGTCCGGGCGAAGCGCAACACGCATGTCGCGACACGGACGTCCACGCCGGAGGCCGGGCCGGTCAACGTGAAGTCGCCGGCCCTGCCCGGCAGGGTCGGCCCGGGCGGATCCGCCGATCCGAACTGTGCGGACCGGCTCGCCAGCGGCGTGGCGACCAGGGCCGCCAGCACCACCAGGGCGGTAGCGCCCAGGGCACCGGACCGACGCCGGCGGAAGTGGGCCACGGACCGCAGCTCGCCGAGCGGCGGCTGCCGGACGGCGGCGGCGATCGTGTCGACGTCGAAACCGGAGAGCCTACGATCGGACATCGATCCTCCCGTTGCTGGGGCTGCCGTTGGCGTCGGAGTCGGTGAGCAGCACCGCGAGGGCCTGCCGTCCACGGGAGAGCCGGGACTTCACGGTGCCGGCGGAGACGCCGAGGGTGGCCGCGATCTCCTCCACCGGCAGGTCGACCAGGTAGTGCAGAGCGAGCGCGGTTCGCTGCCCCTCGGGCAGTTCCCGCATCGCGGCCAGCAGGGCCAGGTGTTCCGGCGCCCGGTCGGCGACGGCGGGCGGAGGACCGATCCGGAGCAGCAGCCGGTCGAGGACCCGCCGACGCCGGTGCCGGCTGCGGGCGACGTTCACCGCGACCCGCCGCAGCCACGCCTCCGGGTTCTCCAGCCGGGCGAACCGCCCGGGCGCTACCAGCGCCTTGGTGAACGCCTCCTGGACCGCCTCCTGGGCCTCGCTCAGGTCACCGGTCACCGCGTAGAGCTGGACCACCAGCCGGCGGAAGGACCCCGCGTAGAGCTCCGCGATGAGATCACCGTCGGGCACCGTCACCCCCTCTCCCCACCTGTTCACTCACGGGACGGCGGGAAGGTTCCGGGGGATCGTTCAGAAGATCTCGCCGACCGGCAGGACGAGCGTCCACAACGACTCCACGCCATCCACCGGGTTATCCACAGCCGTGAAGCGTTATCCACAGGTTGTGCACAGGGCTCGGAACCGTGCTCTTGACATTCCCGCTGAGCGGGCGAGACTGCCGGAGGTGACCGGAGCCGAGGAACAGCATCCATCGGGGCGGCCCGCCGAGGCCACCCCGGTTCCCGGCCCCCGCGCGTCCCCGCCCGGCCGCCACGAGCCGGGCAGCGGGGCGCCGCCGGCCGCCGCGCCGAAGCGGACCCGGATCGTGCTGGCCGAGGTCTCCCGGGTCGGCAATCCGGCCGACCGCACCCGCTCCGAGCTCACCCAGCAGACCCCGGTCGGTGAGACGCTCGTGCAGGGGCTGATGCGCGCCCAGCTCTCCCTAGCGCTGCGGCTCAGCCTGCTGGTGCTGATCGGGCTCGGCGGCCTGCCCTGGCTGTTCGCCATCGCGCCCACGGTCGGCCGGGTCACGGTGCTCGGGGTCAACCTGCCGTGGCTGCTGCTCGGCGTCGTGTCCTTCCCGTTCCTGATCGTGGTCGGCTGGGCGTACGTGCGGCTGGCCGAACGCAACGAGCAGGACTTCGTCGACCTGATCCGACGGCCGGAACGCTGATGGCCAACGACTACGTGGTCCCGGCGATCGTCGCCGTCACCCTGGTCACCGTCGGCATCGGCTTCTACGGGTTGCGGCTGGCCCGCACCACCTCGGACTTCCTGGTCGCGTCCCGGGCGGTCAGCCCGACCTGGAACGCCGCCGCTATCGGCGGGGAGTACCTGTCGGCGGCGAGCTTCCTCGGCGTCGCCGGGCTGATCCTCAAGTACGGCGTGGACGTGCTCTGGTACCCGGTCGGCTTCGCCGCCGGATACCTGGCGCTGCTGCTGTTCGTGGCCGCGCCGCTGCGCCGCTCCGGCGCGTTCACGCTGCCCGACTTCTGCGAGGTGCGGCTCGGCTCCCGCCGGCTGCGCACGCTCGCCACCGTATTCGTGATCTTCATCGGCTGGCTCTACCTGGTGCCGCAGTTGCAGGGCGCCGGGCTGACCCTGGCCACGCTCACCGGCTCGCCGTATCCGCTCGGGGCGCTGCTCGTCGCCGTGGTGGTGACGGCGAACGTGGCGCTGGGCGGCATGCGGGCGATCACCTTCGTGCAGGCGTTCCAGTACTGGCTGAAGCTCACCGCGCTCGCCGTACCCGCGATCTTCCTGGCGTTGCAGTGGCAGGCCGACGCCCGCCCGGCGGTGACCCCGCCCGACGGCCCGACGTTCCGGACCGCGACCACCGTCGTGGTCGAGCACCGCGCGACGCTCACCCTGCCCGACGGCGACATCCGGGAGGTACGCCCCGGCG
This sequence comes from Micromonospora sp. Mcm103, assembly GCF_024519755.1. NCBI lineage: Bacteria > Bacillati > Actinomycetota > Actinomycetes > Micromonosporales > Micromonosporaceae > Micromonospora > Micromonospora sp. Mcm103. The sequence goes on along the minus strand of NZ_JALJRJ010000004.1, from coordinate 310,702 downwards.
ACCGCCTCGAGTTCGCCGCCGGTGACCCGGTGCCGGAGGTGTCCGGCGCGGCCACCGGAGCCACCGAGTGGCTGCTGCCGGACACCGCGGGCGAGGACGACAGGGGACTGTTCGCCACGTACTCGCTGATCCTGGCCACGTTCCTCGGCACGATGGGCCTGCCGCACGTGCTGGTCCGCTTCTACACCAACCCCGACGGCGCCGCCGCCCGCCGGACCACGCTCGTGGTGCTGGCGCTCGTCGGCGTCTTCTATCTGCTGCCCACCGTCTACGGCGTGCTGGGCCGCATCTACACCCCGCAACTGCTGGTGAGCGGCCAGACCGACGCGGTGGTGGTGCTGCTGCCCGGCGCGGCGCTGGGCGACGGCACCACCGGCCGGCTGCTCGCCGCGCTGGTCGCGGCCGGCGCGTTCGCGGCGTTCCTGTCCACCTCGTCCGGCCTGCTCACCAGCGTCGCCGGGGTGATCTCGACGGACGTGCTGGGCCGCGGCTCGGTACGCGGCTTCCGGCTCGCCACGGTGATCGCCGGTGGGGTGCCGGCGGTGCTCTCCCTGAACGTCTCCGGGCTGGACGTGTCGCAGGTGGTGGGGCTGGCGTTCGCGGTGGCCGCATCCAGTTTCTGCCCGCTGCTGGTGCTCGGCATCTGGTGGCGCGGCCTGACCGACCTGGGCGCCGCCGCCGGGGTGCTGGTCGGCGGCGGCGCAGCGGTCGGCGCGGTGCTGCTCACCGTGCTCGGCCCGCCGCTGACCGGCTGGCCGGCGACGCTGACCACCCAGCCGGCGGCGTGGACGGTGCCGCTGGCGTTCACGGTCATGGTGGTCGTGTCGATGGCGAGCCGGCGGCGGCTGCCCCGCGACGTCCGCGCGACCATGCTCCGCCTGCACACCCCGGAGTCCCTGCGCCTGTGAGGCGGGGCCCGCTCGCGCCGGCCCCGCCGCACACCCGAGCACCAGTCAGCAGGTGTCCGTGCCGGCGCAGAGGCGGTTGACCACCCACCCGACCACTCGCTTGGCCTCGCTCGGCGTGGTCTGGTGGTCGACCCGCAGTTGGGCGACCAGGTCGCCCTGCCGCACCACCACCCAGCGGGCAGGCGTCCCCATGTCGCCGCCCACGAGCACCGCGTCGTCGCCGCCGAGCGACTCCGCCATGATGGACAACGAGTCCTCCGGGCGCGTCGGCCGGCAGCCCGTGACCAACTGGCGGACCCGCTTCATGACAGTGTCGGCGGAGGTGCCCGAGTGCCGCGTCACCCGCTCGACGATCCAGTCGCTGGGTGAGTCGAACTGCACCGACCTGCTGGCCACCTGACCGGCGTTCAGCGCCGGCGACTCGTTCTCGCAGTAGATGGTCACGGACTCCAGGGACCAGTCCCCCTCCACCTTGGTCGTCATCGTGAAGCCCGTCGGCAGGTCGGCGAGCTGGAGCATCGCCGCCGCCGGAATCGTCCTGGTCGGCGCGCGGCCGGTCTCGCCGCCGGTCGTGCCGGGTGGCCGTCCGGTGGTGCGGCTCGGCGTCGGCGACCCGCTCTCGGACGGCTCGGCCGATGGCGTGGAACTCGGCGTGGGCGCCGGCGTCGGCGTCGGCGGGGTGGGAACGACGGTGGCCGGCGGCACGGGTGGCGGTGCGGCGTCGGGACGGGCCAGCGCCACACCCGACGCGACGACGCCCACCGCTACCGCGGCGGCCAGACCGGCGGCGATCTGAATACGCCGCGTCCGCTGCCGACCTCGACGCCGCACCTGCTCGGTGGGTGGCCAGACGAGGTGCTCGGTGTCCCGGTACAGGTCCGAGAAGATCGGATCAGGCATTGCGGATCTCCTCCGGCAGGGTCATGTCGAGCAGGGCGGCGAGGGCCTTGCGGCCCCGGGAGAGGCGAGCCTTGACCGTCCCGCTGGGTACGCCGGTCTGCGCGGCGATCTCCGCGACCGACAGGTCGGCCAGGTGATAGAGGACCACTGCCTGCCGCTGGTCCGCGGAGAGCTGCCGCAGTGCGGCGACCAGCGCCACCGTGTTCTCCGAGGGTGGCCGCACCGGCGGTGGTGGACCGTGCCGCCGGTAGGCGACGACGCTGTTGCGCACCTTGCGCCACCGGTTGACCAGCAGGCGGTGGCCCACCGTACGGACCCACGCCTCCGGGTCGTCGTACTCGCTGACCTGCGACCAGCGCTGCCAGGCCCGCGCGTACGCCTCCTGGGCGGCGTCCTGAGCCTCGGCCCGGTCACCGCCGAGCGCGTACAGCACCGTCACCACGCGTTGTCTGCTGCTCCGGTAGAACTCCTCGAACGCACTGTCCGCATCCATGTCTCTCCCCGCTGCCGTCCCTGGGACTGACACCCACCGCCCGGGTCGCCGGTTGCAGGCCGTCGGCAATGCGACTCGTACCTCTCAGGGATGATGCGAGATCATCCTGCCGTCCGAGCGGCCCCTGGCCGGAGCCCGATACGGTCGGACCATGACCGATCAGCACCCGGCGCTGTCCCTTCGTGGTCTGGCCAAGCGCTTCGACACCAAGGTCGCGGTGGCGGGCGTCGACCTCGCCGTGCCGACCGGCTCGTTCTACGGCCTGCTCGGCCCGAACGGCGCGGGCAAGACCACCACCCTCTCCATGGCCGTCGGCCTGCTGCGGCCCGACGCCGGTGAGGCGCGGGTGCTGGGGTACGACGTCTGGGCCGACCCGGTACGCGCCAAGAGCCTGCTCGGTGTGATGCCGGACGGCGTACGCCTCTTCGACCGGCTGAGCGGGGCGGAGCTGCTGGCGTACCACGGTCTGCTGCGCGGCATGGACCCGGCGGTGGTCGACCAGCGGGCGGCGGAGCTGCTCGACGTGCTGGCGCTCTCCGACGCCGGCCGCACGCTCGTGGTCGACTACTCGGCGGGCATGAAGAAGAAGATCGGGCTGGCCTGCGCGCTGCTGCACGGTCCGCGCCTGCTGGTGCTGGACGAGCCGTTCGAGGCCGTCGACCCGGTCTCGGCGGCGCTGATCCGCGACATCCTGCACCGGTACGTCGGCGGCGGCGGCACGGTGATCTTCTCCAGCCACGTGATGGAGGTGGTCGAGCGGCTCTGCTCCCACGTGGCGATCCTGGCCGAGGGCCGGATCAAGCGGGTGGGCACGCTGACCGAGGTGCGCGGCGACCGGTCACTGGAGGACGTCTTCGTGGAGGTGGTCGGCGGCCGGACCGCGACCGGCGAGGAGCTGTCGTGGCTGTCCCGGTGACCGTGCCCGAGCGCCCGGCCCGGCGGGTGTCGCCCTGGCACTTCGTCCGGCTCAAGCTGCGGGTGCTCGGCAACAACTTCCGGGGCCAGACCTGGCGGGTCGCGTTGTTCGTCCTCGGCCTGCTGTTCGGGCTCTGGTTCGCCGCCGTCGGGTTCTTCCTGCTGGCCGCGCCGGGCCTGGCCGGTGAGTCCCGGTACGCGCTGATGATCGCCGCCTTCGGCGGTGGCCTGCTCACGCTCGGCTGGTTGCTCCTGCCGCTCGTCTTCTTCGGCGTGGACGAGACGCTCGACCCGGCCCGGTTCGCGCTGCTGCCGCTGTCCCGCCGCACCCTGGTCACCGGCCTGCTCGCCGCCGCCCTGGTCAGCGTGCCGGCGTTGGCGACAGCGATCACGGCGGCCGGGCTGGTGGTCACCGCCGGTGCGCTCGGTGGATGGGCGGCCGCACTGGTCGGCGCGCTCGGCGTGGTCGTCGGGCTGCTCGTCTGCCTGGCCGGTGCCCGCGCGCTCACAAGTGCGTTCGCGACGATGCTGCGCTCTCGCCGGGTCCGCGACCTGGCCGCCGTGCTGCTCGCGGTGCTGGCCGCGCTGCTCGGGCCGTTGCAGTTGCTGGTGCTCGCCGCGGTACGGCAGACCGACTGGGACCGGCTGGACGGTGTCGCCCGGGTGGTCGGCTGGACGCCGTTCGGCGCACCGTGGACCGCCGGTCTGGACGTGGCCCAGGGGCGGACCGGCGCGGCGGTGGTGAAGCTGCTGATCGCGCTCGCGACGCTCGGCGTACTCCTGTTCTGGTGGTCCCGGTCGCTGGAGACGGCGATGGTGGGCGCGGCGAGCAGCGGCCCCGCGCGGACGCCGCGCGCTGTGGCCGGCGGCGCGGTCGCGCAGCTCTTCCCCCGCGCGGTGGGCTGGGCCCGGCGGGACCGGTTCGGCGCGCTCGTCGCCCGCGAATGCCGCTACTGGTGGCGGGACGCCCGCCGCCGGGCCAACCTCATTACGGTCGCCGTGGTCGGCGTGTTCGTGCCGGTGATGGTCAACCTCGGCGGCGTGTCGTTCACCACCGAGGGTGGGGCGGAACTCGGTGGCGCCGATTCCTCACCGGCGCTGGTCAGCCTGTCCATGATCTTCGTCGGGGCGCTCGCGTCGCTGACGCTGGCCAACCAGTTCGGCTTCGACGGCAGCTCGTACGCGGCGAACGTGGTCGCCGGTGTGCCGGGGCGGGTGGAGCTGCGGGCGCGGATGGCCGCGTTCTCGATCTACGTGGTGCCGATGCTCGTGGTGATCGCGGTGGCGCTGGCGGTCGTCCTCGGCCGGCCCGAATGGCTCGGCGTGATGGGTGGCGCGTTGTTCGCCGCGTACGGCTGCGGGCTGGCGATCAACGCGTTCGTCTCCGTGCTCGGCGCGTACTCGCTGCCCGAGTCGAGCAACCCGTTCGCCCTGAACAGCGGCGCGGGCTTCACCAAGGGTCTGCTCACCCTGGTCTCCATGGTCGGCTCGGCGGTGGTGGCGGTGCCGTTCGTGGTGGCCGCCGCGCTGCTCGGCGACGTGTGGCTCTGGCTGGCGCTGCCGCTCGGCCTGGCGTACGGCGGGGGCGCGGCGCTGCTCGGCGCGTACATGGCCGGGGACACGCTCGACCACCGGCAGCCGGAGCTGCTGGCGAATGTCACCCCGAGGCGCTGATGCCTGTCGTCGAAGCGGTCGTCACCGTCCCGGTCCCCCCGGAGCTGGCGTTCGCCGTCTCCCAGACCACCGCCCCGGTGCGGTACCGCTGGGATCCGTTCGTCCGGGAACAGCACTTCGTCGACGGCGCGACGCGGCCCGGGCGGGGCGTGCGCACGTACACCCGCTCCCGGCACGGCCTGGTCATGGTCAGCGAGTACGTCTCCTGGTCGCCGCCGACGAACGTCGGCATGAAGATGGTGCGCGGACCGTGGTTCTTCGAGCGGTTCGGCGGCGGCTGGCGGTTCGCGCCCGGCCCGGATCCCGGCACCACTGTCGCGACGTGGCGGTACAACTTCCGCTGCCGCCCGGCGTTCCTGCGCCCGGTCGCCGAGCGGATCGGGGAGTGGCTGCTCGGGCGGGACATCCAGCGCCGGATCGCCGGGTACGCGGCCGGCTGCGCCGACCCGGAGGTGCTGGCCGCCGCCCGCCGGTTGCTCGCCGACGACTGATCCGTGCGTCTCGGCCCGCCGTCAGGCGGTGCGGCGCATCGCCGCGTAGACGTGGTGGCCGTCGCCGACGCTGGTCATGGTGACCAGCTCCCAGCCGTAGTTGGACAGGTGCTCGACCGCTTCCATCAGCGGCTGGTACGCCCTGCGGCCCCAGGTGTTGTTCGCCCTGACCAGCAGGTGCCGGTGTGGATAGGCACGCAGGTCGACCTGGCCGCCGAGGATGGCGTCGGCGGCGACGACCCGTTCCTGGGCGAGCTGCTGCGGGGGGATGAGATTCATGCCCGGCAGGGTAGGGCGTTCCGTCGAACCTCGCCCGGTGGCGGGCGGCACAATGTTTCACGTGAATCCAGAGCCGGGCGCGCAGATCCACTCCACCGACCCGTTCGCGGCGCCGGCCGCGCAACGCTCGCCGGTACGCCGGCTGCGCGGACGGCTGGCCGCCCCGGTGACGCTCTGGACCGCGCCCGGCCCGGCCGGGCTGACCGTCTCCTCCACGCTGGTCGCCGAGGGTGAGCCGGACCGGCTGCTCGGTCTGGTCGACGCGGAGTCGGACCTGTGGGCGGCCATCGAGGAGGCGGGACGGTTCGCGGTGGCCCCGCTGGGCCCGCAGCACCGGCAGCTCGCCGACCGCTTCGCCGGCCTGTTCCCGTCGCCCGGCGGCCTGTTCGCGCTGGACGCCTGGACCGAGACGCCGTACGGGCCGGTGCCCGCGGACGCCGGCGGGTGGGCGGGCTGCCGCCTGGACACCGCCCGGGAGTACGGCTGGGCCCTGCTGGTGGAGGCGACGATCGAATCGGTGGACCTGCCCCGGGACACGCCCCCGTTGCTGCACTACCGAGGCCGCTACCACGACCTCCCCGGCTGACCCCTCCGCTCCGTCGATCATGAGGTTGGCCGCGTTCCGCGTCCGATTCGTCGCCGCCAACCTCATGATCGACCGGGTGGGGGTGACCGGTTAGCGGAGTGACGTGGGTCACTGGGCGCAGTGGGGGTGCCGTTCGGCGCAAGCGTCGACCGGCCCTCGGCGGAGCCTTCCCGGGCCGGGAGCGCGCTCTCTACCGTGCGCGAAACTCCCCCACGCCTTGCGAAGGTGGTGATCCACAGATGTCCACGGACACACCCGCGTCCGCACCCGCCGAGTCGGCGGCGGAACGGTACCTCGCCGTCCAGCGGTCGGACGAGTTCGCCGGGTTGCGGCGCACGCTGCGCGGCTTCGTCTTCCCGATGACCGTCGCGTTCTTCCTGTGGTACGCGCTCTACGTCATCCTCTCCGCGTACGCGCGGGGATTCATGGGCACGAAGCTGATCGGCAACATCAACGTCGCCCTGGTCTTCGGCCTGCTCCAGTTCGTCTCCACGTTCCTCATCGCCTGGTTCTACTCGCGGTTCGCCAGCCGCCGGATCGACCCGGTCGCCGACCGGATCCGCGACGAGATGGGGGAGGTGACCCATGAACACGGTCCTCGCGGCTGAGGCGGGCAGCACCACCGCCCGGAACCTCACCATCACGCTGTTCCTGGTCTTCGTGGCGATCACGCTGGCGATCACCGTCTGGGCCAGCCGGCAGACCAAGACCGCCACCGACTTCTACGCCGGCGGCCGGTCCTTCTCCGGCTTCCAGAACGGCATGGCGATCGGCGGCGACTACATGTCGGCGGCGTCCTTCCTGGGTATCGCCGGCATCATCGCGCTCTACGGCTACGACGGCTTCCTCTACTCGATCGGCTTCCTGGTCGCCTGGCTGGTGGCGCTGCTGCTCGTGGCCGAGCTGCTGCGCAACTCCGGCCGGTACACGATGGCGGACGTGCTGGCGTTCCGGATGCGGCAGCGGCCGGTCCGGACCGCGGCGGCGGTCTCCACCATCACGGTGTCGATCTTCTACCTGCTGGCCCAGATGGTCGGCGCCGGCGCGCTCGTCGCCCTGCTGCTCGGCATCAAGCCGGGCACCACGTTCCTCGGCATGGACGCCGACACCGCCAAGGTCGCCACCATCATCATGGTCGGCGCCCTGATGGTCATCTACGTGACGGTCGGCGGCATGAAGGGCACCACGTACGTCCAGATCGTCAAGGCGTTCCTGCTGATGGGCGGCGCGCTGGCGATGACGCTGCTGGTGCTCGCCAAGTACAAGTTCAACCTGTCCTCGCTGCTCGGCGACGCGGCCAGCGCCTCGGGCAAGGGAGCGGCGTTCCTCGAACCCGGGTTGCGCTACGGCGTGGAGACACCCGGGGACGCGCTGAAGACGTTCTACAGCAAGATGGACCTGCTCTCGCTGGGCATCGCGCTGGTCCTCGGCACGGCCGGCCTGCCGCACATCCTGATCCGCTTCTACACCGTGCCGACCGCGCGGGCGGCCCGCAAGAGCGTGCTCTGGGCGATCGGCATCATCGGCACGTTCTACCTGCTGACCCTGGCGCTGGGCTTCGGCGCGGCGGCGATCGTCGGCGGGTCGGAGATCACCGCACAGGACAAGGCCGGCAACACCGCGGCGCCACAGCTCGCCGAGAAGCTGGGCGAACAGTTCCTCGGCGGGGACCTGGGCGGCGCGACACTGCTGGCGATCATCGCAGCGGTCGCGTTCGCCACGATCCTCGCGGTGGTCGCCGGGCTCACCCTGGCGTCGTCGTCCAGCCTGGCGCACGACTTCTACGCCAACGTGATGAAGAACGGGCAGGCGTCGGAGCGGCAGGAGGTGACAGTCGCCCGGGTCTCCGCGCTGGTCATCGGCGCGATCTCGATCGTCCTGTCGATCTACGCGCAGAACCTGAACGTGGCGTTCCTGGTCGCGCTGGCGTTCGCGGTGGCCGCGTCGGGCAACCTGCCGGCGATCCTCTACAGCCTGTTCTGGAAGCGGTTCAACACCTCGGGCGCGGTCTGGGCCATCTACGGCGGCCTGCTCGCCGCCGTGGTGCTCGTCTTCTTCTCGCCGGTCGTCTCCGGCGCGCCGACGGCGATGTTCCCCGACCACGACTGGCAGTGGTTCCCGCTGTCGAACCCGGGCATCATCTCGATCCCGTTCGGCTTCCTGTGCGGCTGGCTCGGCACGATCCTGTCCAAGGAGAGCGACGAGGAGAAGTACGCGGAGCTGGAGGTGCGCTCGCTCACCGGAGCCGGCGCCCACTGAGCACCACAGTCGAGCGGGGCCCCTGCCTTACGCGGGGGCCCCGCCTCGCGTGTATAGGCTGACCGCCATGAAGGTCGCTCCCCGCTTCGGTTCCGGACACCGCATCCTCGTCACCGGCGGCGCCGGTTTCGTCCCGTCCCACCTCGTCGACCGGCTCGTCGAGCGCGGCTGCACCGTCGTGGTGCTGGACAACTTCGTGACCGGGTCCAAGGACAACGTGGCCCACCTGCTGGACGAGCCGACCTTCACGCTCGTCGAGGCGGACATCTCCGACGGGCTGCCGCAGCACCCGGCGATGGCCGAGCGGTTCGACGCGATCCTGCACATGGCGTCCCCGGCCAGCCCCACCGACTTCGAGAAGCTGCCGGTGGAGATCCTCCGGGTCGGCTCGGTGGCGACGCTGGCGCTGCTGGAGCGGGCCACCGACGACGGCGCGCGGTTCCTGATGGCCTCCACCTCCGAGGCGTACGGCGACCCCAAGGAGCACCCGCAGCGCGAGACGTACTGGGGCAACGTCAACCCGATCGGCATCCGGAGCGTCTACGACGAGGCGAAGCGCTTCTCCGAGGCGGCCACCATGGCCTACCACCGCAGCCGGGGCACCGACACCGCGATCGTGCGGATCTTCAACACGTACGGCCCGCGGATGCGCCCGGACGACGGCCGCGCCATCCCGACGTTCATCTCCCAGGCGCTGCGCGGCGAGCCGATCACCGTGCACGGCACCGGCGACCAGACCCGTTCGATCTGCTACGTCGACGACCTGGTGCGCGGCATCCTGCTGCTGCTCGACTCGACCCAGACCGGGCCGATCAACTGCGGCACCGAGCACGAGATGTCGATGCGGCAACTGGCCGAGACGGTCGTGTCACTCACCGGAAGCACGTCCGAGGTGAGCTACATCACTCGTGCCTCCGATGACCCGGAGATGCGCCGTCCGGACCTGACCCTCGCCCGCGAACTGCTGGGATACGAGCCGAGCGTCACGCCCGAAGACGGCCTCCGACGCACGATCGAGTACTTCCGCGGGCGTCTCGGGTACTGAACCCGCCGGGGACGCGGCTGACATCGGCGCGCGTACGAGGGCGTCGGTGGCCCGGCCGACCTACCCTCGGTTACATGTCAGCGACCTCGTCTGCCGGCGCCCCGATCCCCCGACACCTCAGCCGGGGCGCGGGCCGCGCCTCGGTTCCCGGCTCCGACCGGTCCGCCACCGGGCGCGCCCGGCCCTCGGAAACCAGGTGGTACCCCGCACACGACGAGGCGCCCCGCTCCGGCGGTCCCGGCGGCCCGGCCGGGCCGACCGGGCCCGGTGGTCCGGGCGGTGGCGGTCCGGGCGGGTCCGGGCGGCGTGGCCCCCGGCCGCGCTGGGGGCGCATCGGCTTGGTGGCGGGTGTCGCGGTGCTGGTGCTGGCGCTGCTCGGCGGCCTCGGCGCGTGGTTCTACGCCCGCAACCTGGACGACGACCTGGCGCGCACCGACCCGTTCGCCGGGATCACCGGCGGCCGGCCGGCCAAGCAGGTCGAGGGCGCGTTCAACATCCTGCTCGTGGGCAGCGACTCGCGGGATCCGGACGCCCCTGTCGACGGTTCCGGCAAGTGGCGCGCGGACACCGTGATCGTCATGCACATCCCGGCCGACCACAAGAGCGCCTACCTGGTCTCGGTGCCGCGTGACCTGTACGTGCCGATCCCGGAGAGCGCCGGCGCGTCCTGCGACTCGGGCTCGCGCAACAAGATCAACGCGGCGTTCGCGTTCGGCGGCCTGCCGCTCGCGGTGAAGACCGTGGAGTGCTTCACCGACGTACGGATCGACCACGTCATGGCCATCGACTTCGGCGGTTTCAAGGAGGTCACCGACGCGCTGGGCGGGGTCGACCTCAAGGTGGAGCGGACCATCACCTCGATCCACAAGCCGTACCGGACGTTCACCAAGGGCGTGAACCACATGAACGGCGCCGAGGCTCTGGACTGGGTCCGGCAGCGCAAGCAGTTCCCGGACGGCGACTTCGCCCGGATGCGGCACCAGCAGGAGTTCCTGAAGGCGCTGATGGACAAGGCGGCCAGCACCGGGACGCTCACCAACCCGAAGAAGCTGAACGACTTCCTCAAGGCGGTGACCGCCGCCGTCACGGTCGACCAGGGATTCTCGTTGACCGACATGGCAGTGCAGTTCCGCAGCCTGCGGGGCGAGAACCTGACGTTCGTCACCAGCCCGCACCTGGGCGGCCAGACCATCGACGGCCAGTCGGTGGTGGTCTCCGACCGGGAGAAGGCGCTGGCGATGTACAAGGCGATCGCCGCGGACCGGATGGCCGAGTGGATGCAGGCCAACCAGAAGGGTTCGGGCGACAACGCGGGCGGCTGACGCCGACACGACATGACCGGCAACGAGCGCTAGGGCCTCGCCACCACGGAGGCCAACCGCCGACCGGCTCCTTACCCCTGCCCGTTCGGCCACAACCCGAGGATGTAGGCCGGTATTGACGGGAATTGCGAGCCTACAAGGTCGCGAATACGGGAACAGATACGTAAAGTGGTCCCGCCCCCGATCACCGAGCTGGAGCACGCATGTCGGTCCAGACCAGCCGTCGCCCGCAGTCACCGGCACCCGGATCATCCGGGCGGGTCCCTCCGGTCATCCCCACACAGCCCGGTTCCGGCGGTCGCGGTCCCGGCGGTGGCAAGAAGAAGCGCACCAAGCGCAAGGACCCGCTCTGGGCCAAGCTCACACTGGTGCTCGGCGCGGTGCTGATGGTGACCAGCGGCGTCGCGATCGTCGGCAGCAAGGCGGTCATCGGCCAGGCCACCGACAACATCGCCCAGCGCAATCTGCTCGGCGGGGCGGGCAAGAGCGAGGCCGAGGGCGGCAACAGCCTCGAAGGCCCGATCGACATGCTGCTGCTCGGCGTGGACGCCCGCGAGCGCTGGGCCGCCGACGACGTCCGGTCGGACACGATCATCATCCTGCACATCCCGGCCAGCCACGACCAGGCGTACCTGATCTCGATCCCCCGGGACACCGAGGCACGTATCCCGGCGTTCGAGAAGAGCGGCTACAAGGGCGGCACCGACAAGATCAACGCGGCCTTCTTCCACGGCGCCCAGAACGGCGGCGGCTGGGAGGGCGGCGCTCAGCTGATGGCCAAGACGATCAAGTCGATGACCGGCATCGGTTTCGACGGCGCCGCGATCATCAACTTCGGCGGCTTCAAGAGCGTGATCGACGCGCTCGGCTCGGTGCGGATCTGCGTGAGCCACGAGGTCAAGTCGCACCACATGTCGTACGTCGACGGCAAGCCGATGTGGAACGCCGACGCGAAGAAGACCGGCAAGCCGTACAAGACAGTGGTGCACAAGAAGGGCTGCCGGGAGATGGAGGGCTGGGAGGCCCTGGACTACTCCCGCCAGCGCTACGGCCTGCCGAACAGCGACTACGACAGGCAGCAGAACCAGCAGCAGCTGATCAAGGCGATGGCCAAGAAGGCCACCGAGGGCGGCATGCTGACGAACCCGATCAAGCTGAACTCGCTGATGAAGGCGGCCGGCAAGGCGTTCGTCCTGGACACCGGCGGCGTGCCGATCGCCGATTTCATCTTCACGCTCAAGAACCTCAACGGGAACGACCTGGTCACGCTGCGGACCAACGGCGGCACGTTCGCCGGCAACAACAACGGCCGGGAGACGTTCAACGAGACGACGATGGACATGTTCCAAGCCGTCAAGAACGACAAGCTGGCCGAGTTCGTGGTGAACAACCCGGACGTCCTCTCCACCCGTAAATGACCCGCTGACCTGCGCGAAAGCGATACCGGTCGGCCGATCCCCCCGTAGCCTGACGTGAGCGGGTCTCATGTCGCGGCTACGGGGGGATCGTCACGTCCAGGCCAGCACGGAACCGACGCGGGCGGGGTGGACCCGCCCGCTGGGCCCGATTCCTGCTCGGCGCCGGGCTCGCCCTGGTCCTGCTCGCCACGCTCGGCGTCGCCGGGCTGCACTGGCTCACCTCGCGCTACGACCGCACGGTGGCCAAGGAGCAACTGCTCGACCCGGCCGCCCGGAAGAAGCGGACGGACCTGGACGGCGCGCTCAACTACCTGCTGATCGGCTCCGACCACCGGCCCGGCGCCAACCCGGAGGACCAGCGCTCGGACAGCATCCTGATCGTGCACGTACCGGCCGGGATGCGGCAGGCGTACCTGATCTCCGTACCGCGCGACCTGCTGGTGGCGCTCCCGCCGGCACCGGGCTTCCCCGGCGGCCAGGACAAGGTCAACGCCGCGTACGAGCACGGCGGCGGCGGTGAGGGTGGCGCGCGCCTGCTCAGCACCACCCTGAACCGGCTCACCGGGATCCGCTTCGACGGCGCGGCACTCGTCGACTTCTCCGGCTTCAAGGAGGTGATCGACCAGCTCGGCGGCATCCGGATGTGCGTGGACACGCCGGTGCGCTCGATCCACACCCGGTACCAGTTCGACGCCGGCTGCCAGCAGATGGACGGCGCGCGGACGCTCGACTACGTGCGGCAGCGCTACGACCTGCCCGGTGGCGACTTCGACCGGCAGCGGCACCAGCAGCAGATGCTGCGGGCGGTGCTCGACCGGGCGGGCGAGACACGGCTGCGCAGCGACCCGGTCAAGCTGGACCGGGTGCTGCGCGCGGCCGGCGGGGCACTGACCGTGGACACCAACGGCGTACCCCTGGACGAGCTGTTGTTCGCGCTGCGCGGCCTGCCCGCGGACGCCCTGCGCGGGGTCCAGGTGCCCTCCTACCCGCAGACCATCGACGGCGTCTCGTACGTCGTGCTGGACGACGGCGGCGCCGGGCTGTTCGGCGCGCTGCGCGACACGCGCGTGCCGGAGTGGGCCGGCGCCAACCCGCGCTGGGTCAACCGGCTGTGAGCGCCGCGGGCGACTAGGCTTGGTTACCGTGTTCGGAGCCTCACTACCCAGCGTGCCCGCGTCGGCCGTGCCCGACGACATCTACCTGCTCGACGTCCGCGAGGACGACGAGTGGGCCGCCGGCCACGCGCCGGCCGCCCACCACCTGCCGATGACCGAGCTGCCCGCCCGGATCGCCGAGATCCCGCAGGACCGCGACGTGGCGGTGATCTGCCGCTCGGGCGGCCGGTCCGCCCAGGTGGTCGGCTACCTCATGCGCAACGGCTGGGACCAGGTCCGCAACGTCGACGGCGGGATGGGCGACTGGGCCGCCGCGGGCCGTCCGGTGGTCACCGACGACGGGCAGCCGGGCCGGGTCGCCTGAGCCGGTGACGCGGCCATGACCGTCCCCCTGGTCTTCGCCCATCGCGGCGCCTCGTACGACCTGCCGGAGCACACACTCGCCGCCTACCTGCGCGCCCTGGACGAGGGCGCGGACGGGCTGGAGTGCGACGTCCGGCTGACCCGCGACGGGCACCTGGTCTGCGTGCACGACCGCCGGCTGGACCGCACCAGCAACGGCCACGGCCTGGTCAGCGCGCGGACGCTCGCCGAGCTCGAGGCGCTGGACTTCGGTTCCTGGCACCGGGCCGCGACGCTCGCCGAGGACGACGTGCCGCTCGACGAGTCGCACACCCGGCTGCTCACGCTGGAGCGGCTGCTCGACGCGGTGCTGGCCGCCGGGCGGCCGGTCCGGCTGCTGATCGAGACCAAGCACCCGTCGCGCTACCGGGGCGAGGTCGAGCGGCGCCTGGTCGAGATGCTGCGCCGGTACGGGCTGGCCGAACCACGGCCGGAGCATCCGGTCCAGGTGACGGTGATGTCGTTCTCGCCGCTCGCCGTACGCCGGGTCCGGGAACTCGCGCCGGCGCTGCCCACCGTGCTGCTGCTGGAGGTGCTGCCGCGCCTGCTGCCGCTGGGCCGGCTGCCGTTCGGCGCCCGGATCGCCGGCCCCGGCGTGGACCTGGTCCGGGCCCGCCCCCGCCTGGTCCCCTCGCTGCGCGCCGCCGGCAACTCGGTGTACGTCTGGACCGTCAACGAGCCGGAGGACCTGGAACTCGTGCTGGAAGCGGGCGTGGACGGGGTGATCACCGACCGGCCGGCCCACGCGCTGGCCCGGTTGGGCCGGTGAGCCCCGTCGATCGGTACCGGAGACGGTCGACCGGCCGGGGGTGTCCCGGACGCGGACGGCGCGGCACACTCGGGACATGCCGGAGCGAACCGACTACCCCGCCTTCATCGCCGGCCACACCGCAGTGATCAACATGATCAACTCGGGCGAGTCCGGCCTCGCCGTCCTCACCCGCCTGCTCCGCGAGGTCGAACCCGCGGTCGGCGCGGCCGGCCTGGTCTTCGTGGAGTTCACCCCCGCCGGCGGACGGGTCGTCGCCGCGACCGGCAGCGCCGAGTTCGTCCTCGGCCGCCCGCTGCCCGCCACCGACCCGGCCACCGTCTGCCTGCTCGCCGGCCCGCCGGTACGGGAGGTCCGGGTCGACGCGATCCCCGGTGCGCTCGCCGACGAGGTCGCCGGCCGGGGCCTCTGCCGGATGATCGTGGCGCGCGCCGAGATCGGCGGGCTCACCATCGGCAGCCTGCACGCGCTCTACCCGCTGGGCGAACCGCTGCAACCCTCGCAACGCGCCGTCATCGGCTACATCGCCGCCTGCATCGCCCACATGTACGGCGACCAGACCGGCCTGCCCGTACACGGGGACGGCCCGGTCGTGGCGGCGCTCGCCGACGGCCTCGCGGTGGTGGACCGGGACGGCCGGGTCCGGCTGTGGAACCCGGCCGCGGTCGAGGTGACCGGCCGGCCGGCGGACGAGGCGCTGAGCCGGCCGCTGCCGTTCCCGCTGCCGCCGCCCGGCCAGGTGCTCGACCACCGGCTGCCGGACGGCCGCTGGCTGCGGATCACCTCCGGCGAACTGCCCGGCCCGAACGCGCTGCGCGTGGTCAGCTTCCGCGACACCACCGACCAGCAGCGCCGCGACCACGACCGGGACCTGTTCGTCGCGGTGACCAGCCACGAACTGCGCACCCCGGTCACCGTCATCAAGGGGTACGCGGACACGCTCACCGACCACTGGGACTCGCTGAGCGACGGCGACCGCAGGCAGGCCGCCCGGATCATCGGCCAGCGCGCCAACGAACTGGCCCGCCTGGTCGACCGGCTGCTGACCACCGCCACCGAGAACCGTCCGGGCGGTGAACCGGCCGCGCCGTTCGACCTGGTCGACGCGCTGCGCGCGGCGGTGGTGGACCTGCCGGCGGACGTCCGGCACCGGGTCGTGCTCGACCTGCCCGCCGACCTGCCCAAGGCGCTCGGCGACCGGCACAGCCTCGCCACGGTGCTCACCGAACTGGGCACCAACGCCGGGAAGTACTCGCTGCCGGACACACCGATCGAGATCACCGCCGAGGCGAACGAGCGGACCGTCTCGTTCCGGGTCGCCGACCGGGGCATCGGCATCCGGCCGGAACACGTGGAGCGGGCCTTCGACCGGTTCTGGCAGGGGGAGTCCGGCGACCGCCGCCGGTATCCCGGTGCCGGGCTCGGTCTCTATCTCGTCCGCCAGATCGTTGAACAGCAGAATGGATGGGTATCCCTCCGGCCCAGACCCGGTGGCGGTACGGTCGCAGAGGTGCGGCTGCCCCGGGGTTGACCGGGGCGCTCACGGGCGGGGAAGGAACGACGTGTCGACTGGTCCGGCCGAACGGTCGTGGTGCGTGGTGGTGCCCCACGACGCCACCGGCGCGCGCCTGGCCCGGCATCGGCTCGCCGACGAGCTGACCGGTGTCGTACCCCCGGGCCTGGTGGCCGACCTGGTCGCGGTCCTCGCCGAGCTGGTCGGCAACGCGGTCCGGCACGCCGACTCCCTGCCCGGCGGGGTGGTGCGGGTCGCCTGGCGGCTGCGCCCGGCCGAGCAGGGGCCGAGCGTCGAGCTGCGGGTCACCGACGGCGGTTCCGGTGCCGGCCCGTGCATGCGTACCGCCTCGCCGGACGCGGCCGACGGCCGCGGGCTGCACATCGTCGCCGGGCTCGCCAGCGGCTGGGGCGTGGAGCGCGACGGCCTGGGCCAGAGCGTGTGGGCGCGGTTCGACCCGGTCCCGGCGCAGCGGACCGACCTGGTCGCCGCCGGCTGACCGACGCGGCGGACGGGTCCGGCCCCCGCCGCCGAGACCCGGCATCTAGGCTGTCTCGCCATGACCGAGCGGAGCGGAGCGGGCGCATGAGCAAGCGTCGGAAGAACCAGCGGGCCGGCGAGGCCACCCCGAAGCGGGAGAAGGTGCGCGACGTCTTCGTGCCCCGGCCGTTCGAGGGCCTGGCGGACGAGCCGGAGTGGATCGCCCTGCGCGAGCTGGTCCCGGCGGCGTCCGCGCCGCTGCGGCTGACCCCGGAACTGATCGAGGAGTACGGCGACCGGCCGGTCACGCTGGCGACTGTGCTGCCGATGGCCGCACCGGCGATGACCAAGCCGGACGGGCGGGTCTTCATCGGCCTGCAGCGGCACCAGCAGTCCGGCGACGTCTCCCGCGACCTGGCCGACGCGCTGATCTCCGCGCTGCGCACCGAGCCGGGCGGCCAGGTGAGCGTGCCGCCGCTGCCCGGGCCGGGCCCCCGCCTCCAGGACATCCTGGTGGACGGCCCGCTGGAGATCACCATGCACGACGGGTTCGACTTCTGGCTCGACCCGGGTGCCGCCGACGACCCGAACGTCCAGGCGTCCCTGGAGCGGGCCAACTCGGCCGTCTACCCGACCGTCAAGCTGGCCGCCGCGCCGGCCGCGTACTGGTGCCAGGTGCCGGAGAAGGCCCACGTGCGCCTGGTCCTGCCGGAGGACGAGGACACCGCGCTCGACGCGCTGTCCCGGCTCGCCGCGGCGGGCACGCTGACGCTCGGCGACGACACGAAGTTCGCGGGCATGTTCCGGGCGCACGGGCGCCTCGCGCCGGTCTGGGACCTGCCGGAGGACACCCCGGCCGCCGAGTGGGAGGCGCCGGTGGCGGAGTTCGCCAAGCGCTACGCCGAGGCGGTCGCGGAGCGGGAGCCGCTCGACGCGGCCGGCCGCCGGGCCCGCCAGGGCCTGCTCGGCCGCCAGCTGACGCTGCGCTGACGTCTCCGGGTCAGGCGGCCCCGCCCTTCTCCCGCACCAGCGGACAGGACATGCAGCGCGGGCCGCCCCGCCCGGAGCCCAGTTCGGACCCGGCGATGGCGATCACCTCGATACCGGCGCGTTCCAGTTGCGCGTTGGTCTCCACGTTGCGCTCGTAGCCGACGCACAGCCGGGGCGCGAGCGCGAGCGTGTTGTTGCCGTCGTCCCACTGCTCGCGTTCGGCGGTGACCGGGTCCAGACCGGTGTCGATCACCCGGAGCTGGTCCAGGTCCATCGCGTCGGCGGCGGCTCGCAGGAACGGCGCGGGGCCGTCGACCCGCAGGTCGTCGCCGTCCGCGCCGGCGATGACCGTGTACGCGGACAGCTCGTGGGCGACGTTCGGGTACATCAGCACGGCGTCCACGTCGACCATCGTGCAGATGGTGTCCAGGTGCATGGTGGCGCGTTCCTGCGCGATCGGCACCACCAGGATGGTGTGCGCCAGGCCGGCCGCGAACACCTGCCGGGCCAGCCGTTCCGCGCCGGCCGGGGTGGTGCGTTCGCCGACGCCGACGGCGAGCACCCCCGGCGCGAGCAGCAGCACGTCGCCGCCCTCCAGGTGCTCCATCCGGGGGTGGTAGACGAACTCGGTGCCGACGAAGCGCGGGTGGTAGCGGTAGATCGCGTCGGTGAGCGTGGTCTCCCGCCGCCGGGCCGGCATGGCCAGGCTCGTCACGCCGACCCGGTCGCCGATCCAGACCGACGAGTCGCGGGTGAACAGCAGGTTGGGCAGCGGGTCGATGACGAAGTCGTGCCGGTCCATGAGCGTCCAGACCAGGCCGCCGGGGCGGTCGGCGCCGAGCCGCAGTTCCTCGTGGGCGAGCCCGGCGGTGAGCACGTCGGCCAGCCCGGCCGGATCGAGGTACGCCAGATGGTCGGCGACGCGGCGCCGCAGGGTGTGGCCGAGCCGGCGGGACCGCAGCACCTGCTCGGTCAGTTCGGCCCGGGCGTCGGGTACGGCGAGCGTCTCGGCCAGCAGGTCGGCCAGATAGAGCACCTCGACCCCGCGGGACCGCAACGCCGCCGCGAACGCGTCGTGCTCCTCCTGCGCGCGTCCCACCCATGGGATAGCGTCGAACAGAAGGCTGTCGTTGTTGCGTGGGGTGAGGCGGGCCAGTTCCGGTCCCGGGCGGTGCAGCAGCACCGTCCCGAGCCGGGCGACTTCGCTGTCCACATAGTGGGTCACCCACGCAGCCTAGGGCAGGCTTACGCACCATCCGGAAAAGAAGTGTGAATGAATATGGCATTCATCCGCACTCACTCCGGCGGTCCAACTTGCCGAGCCCCCGGGGGCGCAACGTAGGGTAGTGGAGACATAACTTCGAGAGACCTTTTGCCGGAGGTCGCGATGACTGTCTTTCCCGCTCGTCAGGCTGTACCGAGCAGGGCACTGCCGCCCCGCACGGTGCCGCACTCCCGGGTCGAGCCCACCTCGGTGCTCGAGCCGGCCCGACCGACTCCATTGGAGTGGGCCCGGCGTCGCCGGGCGGAGCGGGGGGCCCGCCGGTTGGAAGCGGCAGGGGCTCGCGCCCTGGGCCAACTCGACCACCTCGGTCCCGCCTGGCACGTCATCGAGTGGCCCCGGACGGACCCGGCCGACATGCTGCTCGACCGCGGCCGCGACGACCGGGCCGGGTTCCTGGCCATCGGCCCGAGCGGTCTGTTCGCGGTCACCATCGCCGACCACGGCCGGGCCCGCGTGCTGGTGGCCGGCGACGTGGTCCAGATCAACGGCAAGCGCCCGCCGTACGTGCAGGAGGCCCGCCGGGACGCCAAGCGCGCCAGCAAGGCCCTCTCCGACGCGGTCGGCCTGCCGATCCCGGTGACGCCGGTGCTGACGTTCGTCGGCTCCGGGGTGATCAGCGTCTACGGCCTGCCGAAGGACTGCCTCATGGCCACCCACCGCGAGCTGGACCGCCTGCTCGTGGCCGGTGGGAACCGGATCAGTCCGGCCACCGCCGAGAAGCTCTCCCGCGTCGCGCAGGCGCCGGCCACGTGGTTCAACGGCACGTACCGTCCAACCGCCGACTACCGGTGGTATGACGAGGGCCGAACGGCCGCTGACAAGCGGGCCGCCCGCCGGTAACGTCTCCGGCGACGCCACGCGGCCCACGGCACCGCCCCCGACTGGTTCCGTCGGTCCGCGCCGTCGCCGGCCGCCCGGCAGCCGATGCTTCCGCCGCACCGACCGGCTAGCGTGGACAGACCGTCGGTGTACATAGGAGGCGCGGTGGCCCACGTCGAACTCTCACTCTCGGAAGTGTTCGCGCCCGCGGCATCCACCGAGCAGGAGTCCGACAACTTCGGGCAGTGGTCCGGCATGGTCTCCCGGGCCGCCGAGCCGTGCCTGCTGATCGACGCCGGCACCACCGTCGTGGCGATCTCCTCGTCCGGCTGCGACCTGCTCTGCCTGGGCGCCCCGGAGGACGTGATCGGCCTGCCGCTGCTGGAGGGCGGCCTGCGCCTCGTCGACTTCACGGCGAGCCCGAGCGAGCTGACCGAGCAGGAGACCGACAAGATCCCGCCGCTGCTCGCGCTGCACTCCGGGCGGCTCGCCCGCGGCCTGCTGCGGGTGCAGGGGCCCGGCTCCGACGCCGGCCGGACCGTCGACGCCATCTCCACGCCGGTGCTCACCGACGGCGCGGTGGCCGGGTCGCTCACCTTCCTCTCCGCCGTCTGACCCGGCGCGCTTCACCCGGGCCGGTCCTGCTCCTACGATGACCTCGGCCCCACCGTACGACGACATCCCTCGATGCCCGAGGACGCCCCCGTGCCCCGCACCCCTCACCCCCGACGCCGCCGGCGCCCGCTGGCGCTGCTGACGCTGCTCGCCCTCGCCTCCTGCGGCACCCCGCCCGAGCTGCGAGCCCCGCCACCCGCCGCCGCCACTCCGGTCCCGTCGGCGTCCGCCTCGCCCAGCCCGAGCGCCACGCCGACCCCACCCGTACCGGTTCTCCCGTCCACGCTCTCCCCGTCCGCGCCGGCGTCTGCGGCGCCCTGCCGGGGGCGGCCCTCCGGCGACCGGATCGTCGCGCTGCTGCGCGGCTCCGCCGGCGTGCTGCCCCGCGACGTCCGGGTCACCGTGTCGACCGGTCCGCTCTGCGCCGACGGCTGGCAGTACACCGTGCTGTCGGTCACCGGGCACGAGGAGTTGCAGGTGGTCACGCGCGGCGAGAGCGGCACGCCGCGGCTGGTCACCGCCGGCACGGACGTGTGCGGCGTCGAGGTGCGGACCGTGGCGCCGGCCGGCATCCGTACCCTGGCCTGCGACGGCACGCCGGGTGCGTAGGCTGGTCGGCATGCCGGGAACACCGCCGACCCGCTTCGTCTACCTGGGCCCCGAGGGCACCTTCGCCGAGCAGGCCCTGCGTACGGTGCCCGCCGCCGAGCGCGGGGACCGCACGCCGGCCCGCAGCGTCGGCGAGGCACTCGACGCGGTACGCGCCGGAGAGGCGGACGCGGCGCTGGTGCCACTGGAGAACTCCATCGGCGGCGCGGTCGGGGTGACGCTCGACGAGCTGGTCGAGGGCGACCCGCTGGTGATCACCCGCGAGGTGGTCCTCCCGGTGGAGTTCGTGCTGGCCGCCCGCACCGGCACCACGCTGTCCGACGTCCGTTCCGTCGCGGCCCACCCGCAGGCGTCCACCCAGTGCCGGGGCTGGCTGCGGGAACACCTGCCGGACGCCACAGTGGTCGACGTGCTCTCCAACGGCGCCGCCGCGGCCGGGGCGGCGAGCGGCGAGTACGACGCCGCCATCTGCGCCCCGATCGGCGCGAGCCGGCACCGCCTGGCGGTGCTGGCCGACAAGATCGCCGACCACCCGGACGCGGTGACCCGGTTCGCGCTGGTGTCCCGCCCCGGACCGCCCCCGCCGCCCACCGGCGACGACCTGACCTCGCTCGCGGTGTGCCTCGCCCACGACCGGGTGGGCGCGCTGCTGGCGGTGCTGATGGAGCTGGCCGTACGCGGCGTGAACATGACCCGGATCGAGTCCCGCCCGACCGGCGAGGCGCTCGGCCGCTACGTGTTCTTCCTGGACTGTGCCGGGCACGTCGCCGACGTACGCCTCGGCGAGGCGTTGCAGGGGCTGCGCCGGGTCTGCGCGGACGTTCGGTTCCTGGGGTCGTACCCCCGGCACCGCTGGAGCACGGCGGCGGGTGACCAGCAGACGCCGGTGCCGCCGGGGCTCACCGACGCCGACTACGCCGACGCGGCGGCCTGGGTGGCCCGGCTGCGGGCCGGTGAGCTGAGCTGACCGGCCCGGGGCGACCTCGACGGACGCCCCGGGCACCGGACGGTCACTGCAACAGGCCGCCGAGCAC
The DNA here is from genome assembly GCF_024519755.1 of Micromonospora sp. Mcm103. Classification (NCBI taxonomy): domain Bacteria; kingdom Bacillati; phylum Actinomycetota; class Actinomycetes; order Micromonosporales; family Micromonosporaceae; genus Micromonospora; species Micromonospora sp. Mcm103. The sequence continues at coordinate 288,781 of NZ_JALJRJ010000004.1, read as the reverse complement.
GCCGCCCTGCTGCTGGGAGCCGCTGCCGGCCACCGGAGGCTCCTCCGAGGGCTGGACCACGACGAAGCCCTGACCGGCGAAGCTCATCGTGAACGCCTCACCGGTGCTGCGGCCGAGCAGCGTGCCGAGGCCGAGCTGTTCGGCACGGTGGTAGCCGGTCTGGAGGTTCGCCGACCAGCAGACGGCCGCCTGCGGGTCCACGTACGTCGGGGCGTCCACGTTGAGCACCACCGGAGTGCCCTTGGTGGTGATGGCGATCCGGCCGTGGCCGGTGAAGACGCAGTTGAACAGGCCGGACGAGGACGCGAAACCGGCACCGCCGACCATCTTGATGTCGTACTGGAGCGTCGAGTCGAACGCCAGCACGCTGGAGCCGTTGATGGACAGCGCGTCGCCCGGCTCCAGGTCGATGATGTGCACGTCCTTGGCGAAGTCGGCGAGGAAGACGTCACCGCGCCCGGAGACCTTCATCAGCGGCACGCCCTCACCGGTGAGCCGCTGCTTGATGAACTTGCCGATGCCGCCGGAGCCGAGCGCCTGGAACTGCACCTGCCCCTGGTAGGCGACCATCGACCCGACCCGGGCCATCGCCTCGCCGTTCAACTCGATCTTCAGCATCTTGGAGTTCTGCAACCGCATGCCCGGCTGCTGGGACTCCTTCTCAAGGTTCTCCGCGGAGAACAGCGCGCTGCGCATGGGTTTTCCTCCTGCATCAGGATCTGCCTGATCCGCAGGTTAGGGGACCGGCGCAACCGCCGGGATCAGCCGGGCGGGGACGCGCCGGAGGCCGGTCAGCCCCAGCCCAGGGCGTGCAGGCGCTCGTCGTCGATGCCGAAGTGGTGGGCGATCTCGTGCACCACTGTGATCGCGACCTCGTCGACGACGTCGTCGTCGGTGTCGCAGATCGCCAGGATCGGGTTTCGGTAGATCAGGATGCGGTCGGGCAGCACGCCGGAGTAGTCCCAGCCGCGAGAGGTGAGCGCGTGCCCCTCGTACAGGCCGAGCAGGTCCTCACCCGGCGGCGGGTCGTCCTCCACCAGGATGACCACGTTGCTCATCAACCCGAGCAGTTCCTCGGGTACCTCGTCGAGCGCCTCGCCGACCAGTTCCTCGAACCGGTCCCGGCTCATCTCCACGGCCACGCGGCCCGGTCACTCCCTCCGGATCGGGCACACCGCACGGCGAGGGCGTCCCGCAGGACACCCCCGCCGTGCCGTACGCGATGTCAGGCCAGACGGGCGTTCAGCGTGATCTGCGCGCCCGGCGACAGCAGCCGGGAGATCGGGCAGTTCTCCTTGGCCGCCTCGGCGAGCTTGGTGAACTCGGCCTGGTCGATGCCCGGAACCTGACCCACGGTCTCCAGGTCGATGCGGGTCACTGTCATGCCGGCGTCGGTCTTGTCGAAGTGCACCTTGGCGGTGGTCTCCACCGCCGTCTCCTGGGCGCCGGCGTCGGCGAGCTGCTTGGAGAGGGCCATCGAGAAGCAGCCGGCGTGCGCGGCGCCGATCAGCTCCTCGGGGTTGGTGCCCTCGCCCTCCTCGAAGCGCGACTTGAAGGAGTAGTTGCCGGACAGGCCGCCCTTGCCGGTGCGGACGGTGCCGGACCCCTCGGTGAGGTTGCCCTGCCAGCGAGCGGATGCGGTACGGATAGGCATGGCACCGACGCTAACCGAAAGCGGGCCGCCCCGCACCGGACCCCGGGGTCGCGATCCGGGCCGGCGGGAGCGGGCTGTGCCATGATTCGACGCAGGCCCGCGTACGGGAAGGGTGGCCATGTCGCAGGATCTCCCCGTTCCCCGGCAGGACAAGCGAATCCCCATGCAGGACACCAGGTCCGACGACACCACGATCGTCGAGTGGGGCGACACCGAGCCGGAGTCGTCCGGCCGGGCCGCGCGCTCGCTCGCCGCGCTGGGCCGGGACCGCCGTCTGCCGCCCGTGCTCACCGGGCTCGGCGCGGTGGCCGCGCTGGCCTCGCTGATCGGCGAATGGCTGACGATCACCGTGCCGGCCGAGACCCGGGGCGAGGACGCACCGGCCCGGTTGACCAGCGGCATCTCCGAGATCGGCGGGCTCGGTACGGCGTACCTGGTGGGCCTGCTCGGGCTGTCGGTGGCGGTGGGGCTGGCGCTGCGCGGTGCCCCGGCGGTGCGGCAGCACGCCCGGCTGGCCGGGCTGGGTCTCGCGGCGGCCGTGCTCGGGGTGCTGGTCGCGACCGCCGCCTCCCTCGAACAGCTGGCCCGGCGCATTCTGTTCTTCGTCAGCGAGCAGAGCCTTCAGGTCGAGCACGGACGCGGCCTGGTCAGCGCGTTCGTCGCTGTCGCACTGCTGGCGGCCGCGCTGCACCTGGCCGGCCGGGCGGCCGGCGTGACCTCCACCGACGGGGAGCCGGACGAGGACCGGCCCGAGCGCCGCCGCCGGGCGGACGAGGACGACGTGCCCCCGGGCCCGGCGGACCTGACGGTGCAGCCCACGGTGCCGTTCGCCGGCCCCGAACGGGCGTACTGAACCAGCTCCGGCAGCGCGTCCGGCGGCCACCGGAGCTTCGCCGCCGATTCGCCGGAAAGCTGTGGTTGCCGTCCGTTCCGCGAGATACGGTTGCTGCCCGCCGTCCCATGGTCGCGGCACCGAGGACCTGGTCGGCCGGCGTGACGGCGGCGGGCGAAGGAGGAACCATGACCCGCCCGGGACTGCCCAAGCTGATCGCCACCGACCTGGACGGCACGCTCGTCCGCAGCGACGAGACCGTCTCCGCGTACACCCATCGGGTGCTGGACCGGGTGCGGTCCGCCGGGATCCCGGTGGTCGGCGCGACCGGCCGCGGACCGCGCCTGACCGAGCTCACCCGTAACGACATCCGGGCCGCCGACTTCCTGGTGATGGCCGGCGGCGGCCGGGTGGTGGACCAGAGCGACCCGGAGGGGCCCCTGGTGCTGCGGGACGAGCGGCTGCCCGGTGAGGTGCTGGCCCGGATCCTCACCGACCTGGAGGCGGCGGTGGGCCCGCTCACCGTGATGGTGGAGGCGTCGGACGAACACGACGCGCCGCTCTGGGGCGACTACCACCCGAGCTGGCCCTACCCGGACCGGTTCGAGGCCCGCAGCCGGGTCGAGTGCCTGTCCTGCGACGTGATCAAGGCGTTCGCCCGTACCGCCGACCACCACGTGGACGAGCTGCTGGCCGCGGCGCGGGCGATCGTGCCGCCGGACGTGGCGACGCTCACCCAGGCCGGGCTCGACTTCGTCGAGATCTGCCCGCCGCGCACCGACAAGGCCAGCGGGCTCAGCGTCATCGCCGAACGGCTCGGCGTGGACCCGGCCGACGTGCTGGTCTTCGGCGACCAGCCGAACGACCTGCCGATGTTCGGCTGGGCGGGATGGGCCCGGGTGGCGGTGGCGAACGCCCACCCGGAGGTACGCGCCGCGGCGGACGAGATCACCTTGCGCAACGACGACGACGGCGTCGCGGTCTACCTGGACCGGCTACTCTCCCGGTGATGGAAGATCCACCTCGGCTCGTCGCCTCCGACATCGACGGCACGCTGCTGCGCGACGACCGGACGCTCAGCCCGCGTACCGCCGCGGTGCTGGCCCGCATCGCCGCCGCCGGCACGCCGGTGGTCCTGGTCACCGGCCGTCCGATCCGCTGGCTCCAGATGGTGTACGAGCAGCTCGCCGAGCCGTTGCCGGCGATCTGCGCCAACGGCGCGGTGGTGTACGACCCGGCCACCGACCAGGTGCTGCGGGCCGACCCGCTCGCCCCGGAACTGCTGGCGGAGGTGGCCCGGCGCCTGCGCGCCGAGGTGCCCGGGGTGAGCTTCGCGGTGGAGATCGTGGACAGCCGGCAGATGCGGCACGAGGCGCACTACCCGCTGCGCTGGGACGCCGACCTCGACGCGATCCGGGCCGTCGAGTCGCCGGAGGAGCTGCTGGCCGCGCCCGCGGTGAAGCTGCTGGCCCGGGCCGGTGAGCAGGACCCGGACGTCTTCGTCCAGGTGGTGGCGGGCGCGCTGGAAGGGCTGGCCGAGGCGACCCACTCGTCGTACAGCGGGCTGATCGAGATCTCGGCCGCCGGCGTGACGAAGGCGGCCGGCCTGGCCTGGTACGCGGAGCGGCTCGGCGTCGACGAGCGGGACGTGGTGGCCTTCGGCGACATGCCCAACGACGTGCCGATGCTGGCCTGGGCCGGACGGGCGGTGGCCGTCGCCAACGCCCACCCGGCGGTACGGGAGATCGCCCACGAGGTCACCGGGCCGAACACCGAGGACGGTGTGGCCGCGTACCTGGAGAAGGTCTTCGAGCTGGGCTGAGCGGCCGGGGCACCGCGCGGCGCCCCGGCCGACGGGTCACAGGTACTGGCCGGGCGCGTGGCCCTCGCCGGCGCCGGGCATCCCCGGCATGCCCGGCATCACGCCGCCCGGGCCGCTGGGCAGCGCCTGGCGGCCGGATCGCATCTGCTCGAGCTGGACGCGGGCGGCCATCTGCTGGGCCACCAGCGCGGCCTGGATGCCGTGGAACAGCCCCTCCAGCCAGCCCACCAGCTGGGCGTGCGCGATGCGCAGCTCGCCCTCGCTCGGCGCCTGCTGCTCGGTGAACGGCAGCGAGATCCGCTCCAGCTCCTCGCGCAGCTCGGGGGCGAGGCCCTCCTTCAGCTCGACGATCGAGCGCTCGTGGATCTCCCGCATCCGGTGCCGGCTCGCGTCGTCGAGCGGCGCCGCCTTCACCTCCTCCAGCAGCTGCTTGATCATGCTGCCGATCCGCATCACCTTGGCCGGCTGCTCGACCAGACGGGTCGGGTCCTCGCCCTTGCCCTCGTCGGTCTGCACCGTGCCGACCGGGCGGCCGTCCGGCCCGACCACCACCACGGTGCCCGGGATGCCATCGTTGCCCTGTTCGTCGTCGTGTCCGGCGGAGTGCGCTTCGGTCATGGCACCCATCTTTACCCACGCCGACCATGTGCACGCGGCCGGTCCGGGGGACGCTACGGTCGCCGCATGCTCTCCGACCCGCGCGAGGTGCTGACCCGCCCGTCCCCGCCCCCGGATGCCACCGTCTCCTACGGCGACCACCCGGACCAGTGCGCCGACCTGCGGCTGCCGGCCGGTGACGGGCCGCCCCGGCCGCTCGTGGTCGTGGTGCACGGCGGTTTCTGGCGGGCGGAGTACGACAGGGCCCACACCGGACCGATGGCGGCGGCGCTGGCCGCGCTCGGCCACCCGGTCGCGCAGATCGAGTACCGGCGGACCGGCCGGCCGGGCGGTGGCTGGCCGCACACGCTGACCGACGTCCGCGCCGGGATCGCCGCGCTGCCGGCACTCGCCGCCGCCGCGCTGCCCGGACGGGTGGCGCCCGTACCGCCGATCCTGGTCGGTCACTCCGCGGGCGGGCACCTGTCCCTGTACGTGGCCGCGCACGCCCCGGAGACGGTCGGCGGGGTGCTCGCGCTGGCGCCGGTGGCCGACCTCGCGCAGGCGTACCGGCTGGACCTGGACGAGGGTGCGGTGGCCGCGTTGCTCGGCGGCGGCCCGGACGACGTGCCGGACCGGTACGCGGCAGCCGATCCATCGGCATTGGTACCCATTCGAACACGCACAGTAGTCATTCACGGTGATCAAGATATTCAGGTCCCGATCGCGATCAGCCGGTCCTGGGTGGCCGCAGACCACGCTGCCGGGGGCTCCGCCACGCTCGTTGAGCTGCCCGAATGCGAGCATTTCGGGCTGATCGCACCGGGCTCCACCGCGTGGCCCCAGGTGGTGGCGGCGTTGCGGTCGCTTCACGATGATCTTCAAGGCATTGACGCAGCGTCGTCGACCAGGTAGAACGCCGAAGGGGTGTGCACCATGGCCACCCCGTCGGGAAGGAAATTCGGTGGCACAGATGAACCGCAGGCGGGCGCTGCAACTGCTGGCCGCGCTGGGTACCACCGGACTGGCGGCGGGTTGCGGCTCCGGGGACGACGAGTCCGGGGACCAGGCCGGATCCGGCAGCCCGATCAAAGTCGGGCTGATCGTGCCCGGCAGTGGAGCGAACAAGGCCATCGGTGACGAGATCACCAACGGCTTCCAGCTCTTCCTCAGCATGCGCGGCCAGCAGATCGCCGGCCACCCGGTCACGCTCGTGACCGCCGAGGAGGGCGACACCGCCGCCACCGGAAAGGCCGCCGTCGACCGGCTGCTCAAAGAGGGCGTGCTCGCGCTCACCGGCGTGGTCAGCCCCACCGTGATGACCGGCATCAAGGACGCGGTCGAGGAGGCCCGGGTGCCCCTGCTGGGCTCCAACGCCTCCCCGTCGACGCTCCAGGGCGTCGTCTACATCTGGCGTACCTCGTACGTGCTGACCGAGCCCGGCGAGGCGCTCGGCGAGTACCTGCGCCAGAAGCTGGACGCCTCCAGCCGGATCGCCATCTTCGGCACCCGCGGCTTGGGCAGCCAGGACGTCATCGAAGGGCTGCGGCGCGCATACGAGCGGGGTCGCCGGCTCACCGAGGACCCGATCTTCACCGAGGACGACCCCAACCCGTCCCGGACGCTCTACTCGGGGCCGATCCGCAAGGCGCTCGAACGCAAGCCGGACGCCGTGTTCTGCCACTACTCCGGGGCGCAGGCCGTGCAGTTCGTCAAGCAGCTCTACGCCCAGGGCTACCGGGGACCGATCTACGCCCCCGGGTTCCTCACCGAGGGCACCGCGCTCGACCAGCTCGACGACGGGGAGAAGGGCCGCGAGCGCAAGCTCATCCAGACGTACGGGATCGAGACCGCGTTGAACTACTCGGCCGACCTCAACAACACCGCGAACCGGATCTTCGCCTCGGCGTACCGGAAGACGTTCAACTCGGCGCCCACCACGTACGCGATGGCCTCGTACGACGCCGCGCTGGTGCTGGACAAGGCGATCCGGCTGGCCGGGGGGAACCCCTCACCGCAGCAGGTCAACCTGGCGCTCGGCAAGGTCGGCCAGGTGGACAGCCCACGCGGCACCTGGCAGTTCAACCAGACCCGCACCCCGCAGCAGAAGTGGTACCTGCGCCGGGTGCAGACCGACGGCCGGCTGCTCTCCAACGTCGTGATCAACGAGCTGGCGACGCTGGGCTGAACGGCCCCCGTACGCGCGCAAGGGCGGTCTCCCACCGGGAGGCCGCCCTTCGCGTCGAGGCGTGACGTCGAGCGTGGCTCAGTGCCGCAGCTCGGCGATGCAGCACTTCACGCTGCCACCGCCCTTCTTCAGCTCGGCCAGCTCCACCGGGACCGGGTGGTAGCCGGCCGCCTTCAGCTTGCCGGCGAGCCGGGTCGCCTCGTTGTTCAGCACCACGTTGAGCCCGTCGCTGACCAGGTTCAGGCCGAACGCCAGCGCGTCCTCGTCGTCCGCGACGATCGCGTCCGGGAAGAGCTGGGCCAGCACCTTCTGGCTGGCGGCCGAGAAGGCGCCCGGGTAGTAGACGACGTTCTCGTCGTCGATCGAGGCCAGCGCCACGTCCAGGTGGTAGAAGCGCGGGTCGACCAGGTGCAGCGAGACCACCGGCCGCCCGAGCGCCTCCTGCGCCTCGGCGTGCGCGGCCGGCTCGGTCCGGAAGCCGTACCCGGCGAGGACCAGACCGCCGTGCGCCTCCGGCAGGTACGCGAAGTCGCCCTCACCCTCGTTCGTCTCGCTCGGCGCGATGAACCGCCAGCCCCGCTGCTCGTAGAACGCCCGGTGCGCGGCGGCCTCGGCGGACCGCTGCTCGTGCTTGAACCGGGCGCCGTAGACCGTACCGTCGACCACGAACGCGCCGTTTGCGGCGTAGACCATGTCGGGCAGGCCCGCCTCGGGAGTCAGCAGGTGCACCTCGTGGCCCAGCCCGACGAGCGTCTCGCGCAGCCGGTCCCACTGCTTGACCGCCAGGTCGGCGTCGACCGGCGTGGTCACGTCCATCCACGGGTTGATCGCGTACTCGACCGTGAAGTGCTCGGGCGAGCACATGAGATATGTCCGCTTTCGCGAGACTCGCTGCTGGTTCACGGTCACCAAGAGTAGGTACGGTACAACTTTGGTAACAGCCACAAGCATTGCTTCCCGGGAGCGGAACGTTGCAGATAGACGCGGTCGACCAGCGAATCATTGCGTTACTCGTCGCGGATGCTCGCGCCTCGTACGCGGACATCGGCAGCCGGGTGTCACTCTCCGCCCCCGCCGTGAAGCGACGCGTCGACCGCCTCCGATCCGCCGGGGTGATCCGGGGATTCACCGCCGTCGTCGACCCGGCCGCCGTCGGCTGGACCACCGAGGCGTTCGTCGAGCTGTTCTGCGCCGGCCGGACCACACCGGCACAGATCGGCGCCGCCGCCCGCCGCCACCCCGAGGTGGTCGGCGCGTACACCGTCTCCGGCGAGGCGGACGCGCTCGTGCACCTGCGCGCCGCGGACATCTCCCACCTGGAGGAGGCACTGGAACGGCTGCGCGCCGAATCGTTCGTCACCTCGTCGCGCAGCACCATCGTGCTCTCCCGGCTGGTCGAGTCCCCCGGCGTCGGCCCGTCCACGCCTTGACCTCAACCCCGCTTCATGTCGTGCACTGACACCCGTGACCGGCGAGACGCGAGGGGGCGGTATGCGTGCGGTGTGGCTGCGGGAGTTCGGCGGACCGGAGGTGCTCGTGCCCGGGACGGCACCCGACCCGGCACCCGGACCGGGCCAGGTCCTCGTCGACGTGGCACACGCGAACATCACGTTCGTCGAGACGATGTTCCGGGCCAGCGGCTTCGGGCCGTTCGGCACCGAACTGCCGGTGATCCCCGGTAACGGCGTCGGCGGCACGATCACCGCGCTGGGACCGGACGTCGACCCGGCGCTCGCCGGCCGCGTCGTGGTCACCGCCACCGGCGGCACCGGCGGGTACGCCGAGCGCGTCGTCGTCGACCGGGGCGCGCCTGTCCCCGTACCCCCGGGGTTGCCGCTGGACGCGGCGGTGGCACTGATGGCCGACGGCCGGACCGCCCTGATGCTGGCCCGGGCGGCCGGGCTGCGACCGGGCGACCGGGTCCTGGTCGAGGCGGCGGCCGGCGGCGTCGGATCGCTGCTCACGCAGCTCGCGGCGGCCGCCGGCGCGACGGTGGTGGCCGCCGCCGGCGGCGACCGAAAGGTGGGCCTGCTCCGCGCCGCCGGCGTCGACGTGGTCGTCGACTACCGGCAGGCCGGCTGGACCGGCCGGGTCCGGGACGCCGTGGGCGCCGTCGACGTGGTGTTCGACGGCGTGGGCGGGCCGCTCGCCCGGGAGGCGTTCGACCTGCTGGACCGCGGCGGGCGGATGCTCAGCTTCGGGCTGGCCGGCGGCACCTGGGCGGACATCCCAGCCGAGTCGGCAGCCGCGCGCGGGGTGACGCTGCTGCGCCCCCGGCCCGGCCCGGACGAGCTGCGCGCCCTCACCGAGGCGGCGCTCGCCGAGGGCGCGGCCGGGCGGCTGCGGCCGCTGATCGGGCAGCGCTTCCCGCTGGAACGGGCCGCCGCCGCGCACGCCGCGATCGAGGCCCGTCAGACCGTGGGCAAGACGCTGCTCGACGTACGGTGATCCGCGCTCAGAGGTACATGCCGGTGCGGTGCTCCTCGGCCCGGGCCGGCTTGTCGCCCTCGCCGAAGAAGCGCTTGCCGCCGAACTCGCCGTGCAGACGGTCGTCCAGCTCGTCGGCGAGACCGGTCATCACCTGCACCGCGAGCATCAGGTGGGTGGCCTGGAAGTTGCGGCCGAACACCGGGATCGAGGCCCACACCGTGTCGTCGGCGCAGTACAGCCGGCCGATCGGCATCCGGTTGGTCAGCTCGGAGAGCTTCACGTAGAGGCGCTCGGTCGGCTCGACCTCGGTCAGCACCGGCGAGAAGACGTCCACGAGCGGCGGGTTGTCGCGCACCCGGACGAAGACCATGGCCGAGCCGGCCCGGATGTTGATGTCGCCGTCGGAGTCGACCTGGAGCTGGTCGGACGCGGACTTCAGCATCGTCGACACGACGGTGCGGACCCGCTCCTCCAGGGCCAGCACGTCGTTCTCGCCGGACTGCGCGGCCGCCGCCGCGGCCAGCGCCTCGTCCAGGTCGGCCTCGACGTCGCGGTCCGGGCCGAACTCGCTGCGCGCGGTACCGAGCGGCTCCACGGGAAGCGCCTCGCCCTCGGCGTCGTGCACGAGGTAGACGAGGAAGGCCGGGTGCGGGGCGCCGTAGACGTCGCGCAGCGTGCGGGACAGCACCGCGGCCAGCCGGGTCGCCTCGTCCGTGCCGCAGTCCAGCCCGAACTGCTCGCCGGAACCCGGCACCACGCCCGGCGGCGACCAGCCGAGCGCCACCATGTCGGCCACCGCCGCCCGGTCCAGCCGGTAGCCCTGCGGCAGCGTGGCGTTTCCGACCGCGCGGGCCGAGAGACGCCCCTCCTCGCCCGCGTCCACGCTCACCGAGTAGACGGCGTCTCCGGTGCCCGAGGCGGTCGGGTCGAGCGTGACCTCCAGGTGCCCGCCGGAAGGCAGCCCGCGCAGCCGGTCGGCGAGCGCCCGGGCGAACTCGCGCCAGGCCTCGGTGACCTTGGCCCGCAGATCAGCAGTGGTCGGCTCGTCGAGCAGGATCGACTCGTGGTGCTCCGGCGTACCGCCGGTGGCTTGATGCGCCGACGTCGCGCCGGTGGCGTGGTGCTCCGGCGCGCCGCCGGCAGGCTCGTCGACCGGCTCCGAGGGGTGGTCTGCCGTCATGATCGCCTCCGTCCGTTCCCGCCACCCTACCCAGGCGCCAAGGGGACCGAATCCCGCGCGAGGCGCTAATCCTCAGGCGTGGAACCACCCAGGTCCACCGGCCAGGAACCGGCCAGCGCACTGAGCCGCTCGGCCGCCGCGGCCGGGTCCGCGCCGCGCCCCACCGCCAGCCCCAGCAGGTACGCGGTGACCGGCGCGCCCGGCCGGACCACCTGGTGGGCCACGTCCCGGGCCACGTCGAGCACCGTCGGCACGGGCACCCCCGCCGGGTCCAGGTCCAGCTCGGCGCAGACCGCCGTGACCCAGTCGTCCAGCACCGTCATCTCGTCCACTCCTCCGCCCGGCGTACGTCCTCGTCAGTGTCGCAGTCGAACCAGGGCGGCGGCCCCGAGCCGGACCAGGACACCTCGCGTACGGCGAGGTCGGCCAGCAGCCCGCGTACCGGCGCCCCGTCGAGCGAGCCGCCCCGCGTCGCGGCGAGCCGGTCGACGGCGGATCGCAGGGCCGATAACCGCCAGAGGGCGCAGAGGTGCTGGCGTCGGCCGTCCCCGTCCACGTAGCAGGCGAGCGCGGCGGACCGGCCGTCCAGCGCCTCCCGCCAGGCGGCGGGTACGTCTTCCGGCCCAGCGGCTGCAGGTGCGTCTTCTGGCCCGGCGGCTGCGGCGTCGAGCGCGGGCGGCGGGTAGTCGCGGGAGTGAGCGGCGGCGAGCGCGGGCGGTGGATCGTCGCGGGAGTGACCGGCGGCGAGCGCGCGTCGCAGCTCGGCCACCGCTGCGGTGGTGAGCAGCGGCAGGTCGGCGGCGAGCACTGCGACTGTCGTCGTACCGGGGTCGAGCAACGCCAGCCCGGCTGCCGTAGCGGCCACCGGGCCTCCCCCGGGCGGCTCTTCCCGGGCCGTCCGGACTCCCCTGGGCAGCGGGCCGGACGAGCCGACCACGATCCGCTGGTCCGCGTCGGCCACCGCGTCCAGCACCCGGTGCAGCATCGGCCGGCCGCCTACTGCCCGGGCCGGCTTGTCCACCCCGCCCATCCGCCGGGCCGCGCCACCGGCGAGCAGGATCGCCGCGTACCCCGTCACCACCTCACAGTAGCCACAGCCACGTCGCCGCATCCCGGCCCGGACCTCTGCCCGGCGCTGTCGGCGGTTTTCCGACGTTGATCGACTGCTTTCCGCCGAAGTGGTGGCATCCAGGGCCCTCCGACACCGCCACTTCGCCGAACTGGTGTCGATCATCGGGCCCGGGGCCGGCCCTGGCCGGCCGGGGTGGGTGGCCGGGGTGGGTGGGTGGGGGTGGGAAGACCTGGGGCGACGTGCGGGCGGCGGGGTGGCCGGGGAGGATGGCGGCATGGGACGGGCGACTGATCGGCGTGGTGTGCTGCGGATCGACCTCGACGCGGCCGGGGACGGCCGGGGGCGGATCCGGCGGCAGGACACCCTGGCCGTGGAGGAGCCGCTGGAGATCCGCGTCGGCGCGGCCGGGCCCGGCCGGCGCCGGCCGCTGGCGGTGACGATGCGTACGCCCGGCGACGACCTGGACCTGGCCATCGGCTTCCTGCTCACCGAGGGGCTGATCCGGTCGGCGGAGGACGTGCACACCGCGCAGCTCTGCGCCGGGGCGGAGACCCCGAACACCTACAACGTGGTCGACGTGGTGCTCTCGCCCGGCGTGCCGGAACCCGTCACCGACCCTTCGCGCAACTTCTACACCACCAGCTCGTGCGGCGTGTGCGGCAAGGCCAGCATCGACTCGGTACGCACCCGCTCGCAGTTCGCGGTGCGGGACGACCCGCTGGTGGTCACCGCCGACCTGCTCGCCGGGCTGCCGGACCGGCTGCGCGCCGCGCAGCGCGCCTTCGACCGCACCGGCGGCCTGCACGCCGCCGGCCTCTTCACCCCCGACGGGGAACTCGTCGTGCTGCGCGAGGACGTCGGGCGGCACAACGCGGTGGACAAGGTGCTCGGCTGGGCCACCCGGGAAGGGCGGCTGCCGCTGGCCGGGCACGTGCTGCTGGTCTCCGGACGGGCCAGCTTCGAACTCACCCAGAAGGCCTGGATGGCGGGCGTGCCGCTGCTCGCGGCGGTGTCCGCGCCGAGCACGCTCGCGGTCGAGCTGGCCGAGGAGGCGGGGATGACGCTGGTCGGCTTCCTGCGCGGGCCGACCATGAACGTCTACACCGGGGCGGCGCGCGTCGGCGGCTGACGGCCGGGCAGCACCGGGCATCGGCGTGACGGGCGTCGGCGGCCCGGTGACCGGCCCGGCAGGCGCGTGAGCGCTCACCGGCGTGGCCGGCGTCGGCGGCGCCGCAGCACCGCGCCGTCGTTCGAGCCGCCCCGGCCGTCCAGCGCGGACGGGGCGACTCCCCGCCGGAGCGCCTCGTCGAGCAGCACCGCGAGCGAGTAGCCGGGGTCGGCGGACAACACCCGTTCCAGGGCGACAGCCGCCAGTGCCCCGTGCCCAGAGCGCCACGCGGCGAACGCGAGCAGGCAGCCCGGCGCGGCGATCAGGTCCGGCTCGGCGCGTCGCAACACGTCCGTCCAGAGGCTGATGTCCTCGTCCCGGCCGTCGGTGCGCGACCAGGCGTGGTCGCGCACCGCGACGTGGACGAGGAGCACTGTCAGCCAGGCCACCTCGTCGTCGTCCAGCCGCTCGCCGCGCCGCTGCCGGCGAAAGGCGGCTCGCACGGCCGCCGTGCCCGCCGTCCGCACCGCCCGCGGCTCCCCACCCGATCCGGGGCCACCTGCCGGCACCTGGGACTGGCCGCCCGGTCCGGGCCCGCCAACCGGGACCGACGACTCCCCCTCCGGCCCAGCACCGTCCGCCGGGACCGGCGGCCCCCCACCCGCCCTCGAACTGTCGGCTGGAAAGCCTCCGGCCGGGCTCCCGGCCGATGATGCGGACGGGGGTCCGGTGAGCGCGGCCAGGCGGAGACGGGCCCGAGCGGTGGCCCGGCGCATGGCGAGCCGGACCGGCCCGTCGAGCGCGGACACCTGTGCCGCGAGCGCGGCCCGGTCGGGCAGCGCGACCTGACCGGCGAACACGGCAGCCGCGCTGACCTCGCTGGCGGCCGGGTCGTACGGGGTGCCCTCGGGCGGGCAGCAGGACGGCTCGGCGCACAGGTACGACCACCAGCGCCCGTCGGTGACCCGCAGCGCGTCGAGTACCACCAGCCCGGTGGCGGTCAGCGCGTCACCGATCGCGTCCACGATCCCCGTCACCCGGGCGGCCGGACCGTAGCCGACGACTGTGGCGGCGTCGGCGTCCTGCCGGGCCACCACCTGCGCCAGGTGCCGGGCCGCCGGGCCGGGGTCGGTGCCCGGTGCGGGCAGGTCGCCTCGGGCGGCGAAGACGACGCGCCGGCCGCGTACCGCGACCACCACGACGCTGTCGGCGGGATGGAAGCCGAGCAGGTAGGGCACGGCCGCGACCATGTCGGCCGGCGAGCGGACGGAGAGGCGCGCTGGCTCGGTGGAGTTCATGCCGGGAGCGTGGGCGGTGCAGTGCCACCGCGTCCGCCCCTGTGGACGACACGCCGTCCGTCCACAGATACGGAGCGTATCGGTGCAGCTCAGTGGCGATCGGCGGCGTCGCTCGGCACACGGATGTCCGGGGTACCGGCTACCTTGCGCACATGGACCTGGCGTACCTGCGGGCACACCCGGAGCACCTGCCGACCTTCCTGACCCACCAGCGGATCCGGGAGACGCCGGTCTCCGGTGGTGACATCTGCGCCGCCTCCCGGCTCACGCTGGACGACGGGCACTCGGTGTTCGCCAAGACCTGGCCGGAACGGGCCGCGCGTCCGCTGCCGGAGGGCTTCTTCGCCGCCGAGGCGGCCGGGCTGCGCTGGCTGCGCGAGGCCGGCTCGGTGCCCGTACCGGATGTGCTCGTCGCGTTGCCCGGCCTGTTGGCGCTCGACTGGGTGGAGCCCGGCGAGCCGACGCCGGAGGCCGCGGAGGCGTTCGGCCGCGACCTGGCCGGGCTGCACCGCGCCGGGGCGCCCGCGTTCGGCGCGGACTGGCCGGGGTTCATCGGCGCGCTGCCGCAGGACAACACGCCCGACCCCGGTCCCTGGCCGGACTGGTTCGCCCGGCGCCGCCTCCTGCCCTACCTGCGCATGTCTGTCGACGGTGGCGCGATCGACGGCGCCGGGGCGGCGCTCGTCGAGCAGGTCGTCGACCGGATCGGCGAGTTCGGCGGTGACGAGCCGCCCGCCCGGCTGCACGGCGATCTCTGGCCGGGCAACCTGCTCTGGGGCGCCGACGGCCGGGTGTGGCTGGTCGACCCGGCCGCGCACGGCGGCCACCGCGAGACCGACCTGGCGCAGCTCGCGCTGTTCGGCGGCCCACCGCACCTGGACCGGATCACGGCCGCCTACCGGGAGGCGTGGCCTCCGGCCGACGGGTGGCGGGAACGGGTGCCGTTGCATCAGCTGCATCTGCTGCTCGTGCACACCGCGATCTTCGGCGCGGCGTACGCGGACGCCGTGGGTTCCACCGCTCGTGCCGCCCTCCACGGGCTCGACCGCGCTACGGTCGACCGATGAGCACCCCCCGGACGACGACCGACGGCGTCCTCGCCGACCGGTACGGCCGTGTCGCCCGGGACCTTCGGGTCTCGCTCACCGACAAGTGCAACCTGCGCTGCACCTACTGCATGCCGGCCGAGGGCCTGCCCTGGCTGTCCGGCCCGCAACTGCTCAGCGACGACGAGATCGTCCGGCTGGTGGGTGTCGCGGTGACCCGGCTCGGCATCACCGAGGTGCGCTTCACCGGCGGTGAGCCGCTCATCCGGCCCGGCCTGCCCGGCATCGTGGCGGCGGTCGCCGCGCTCACGCCCCGGCCGCGCATCTCGCTGACCACGAACGGCATCGGCCTGGCCCGGATGGCGCCGGCGCTGCGCGCGGCCGGGCTGGACCGCGTCAACGTCTCGCTCGACACGCTGGACCGGGACCGGTTCACCGCGCTGACCCGCCGCGACCGGCTCGCCGACGTGCTCGCCGGCCTGGCCGGCGCGGCGGAAGCCGGGCTGACCCCCGTGAAGATCAACTCGGTGCTGATGCGGGGCACGAACGACGACGAGGCGCCCGCGCTGCTCCGGTTCGCGCTCGCGCACGGCTACGAGCTGCGGTTCATCGAGCAGATGCCGCTCGACGCGCAGCACGGCTGGGACCGCTCGACGATGGTCACCGCCGACGAGATCCTGGCCTCCCTGCACGCCGCGTTCGCGCTGACGCCGGACCCGTCCGAACGGGGCGCGGCACCGGCCGAGACGTGGCTGGTGGACGGCGGGCCGGCCCGGGTCGGCGTGATCGCCAGCGTGACCCGGCCGTTCTGCGGCGACTGCGACCGCACCCGCCTCACCGCCGACGGCCAGGTGCGCAACTGCCTGTTCGCCACCGAGGAGTCGGACCTGCGCGGCGCGTTGCGCGCCGGTGCGGACGACGAGGAGCTGGCCCGGCGCTGGCGGGCGGCGATGTGGGCCAAGCGGGCCGGGCACGGCATCGACGACCCCACGTTCCTCCAGCCCGCGCGCTCGATGTCGGCGATCGGAGGCTGAGGGTGGAGCTCACCGTCCGCTACTTCGCCGGCGCCCGCGCGGCCGCCGGACGACCCGAGGAGACCGCATCCGCGGGCGTGTCCCTGGACGAACTCCTCGATGAACTGGCCGCCCGGCACGGCGAACGCCTCGCGGTGGTGCTGAAGGCGGCGAGTTTCCTGGTCGACGGCGTGGCCTGTCATGATCGACGGGCACTGTTGCCGGCCGGGGTGACGGTGGACGTGCTGCCGCCCTTCGCGGGCGGCTGAGGGGGGCACACGTGCTGGCCATGGCGACATTCCTGGGCTTCGTCGTGCTCGTGATCGGCCTGATCCACTTCTACCTGTGGAAGCGGCTGGTCCGGGACACCACGCGTCCCGGGCGGTGGCGCCGGGCCGGTGGAGTGGCGATCGCGGCGCTGGCGGTGCTCGTACCGGTGACCATGGCCGGCACCCGCAACGGCTGGTACTGGCTGGCCTGGCCCGGCTACCTCTGGGTCGCGCTGATGTTCTACCTGCTGGTGCTGCTGCTGGTGCTGGAGGTGCCGACCGCTGTGGTCCGGCTCGTGCTGCGCCGCCGGGCCCGCGCGGCGGTCGCCGCCGGCCCGGAGCCCGAGCCCGAGCCCGAGCCCGTGCTCGTGGGCGCGGCGACGGCGGAGGGTGCGACGCCGCCGCCTGTCGACAGCACCGACGCGCCGCCGCCCGGCACCCACGCGCCGGACCACGACCCCTCGCGGCGGCTGCTGCTCGCGCGCGGGGCAGCGATCTTCGCCGGGCTCACCGCCGCCGGCGTCACCGGGTACGGCGTACGCACCGCGATGGGTCCGCCGCAGCTGGACCGGGTGCAGATCCCGCTGGCCAAGCTGCCCCGCAGCATGGACGGCCTGCGTATCGCCACCGTCTCGGACATCCACCTCGGGCCGCTGCGCGGCAGGGCGCACACCGAGCGGATCGTCGCGATGATCAACCGGATGGATGCCGACCTGGTCGCGGTGGTAGGTGACCTGGTCGACGGCACGGTGGCCGAGCTGGGCGAGGCCGCCGAACCGCTGCGCGACCTGCGGTCCCGGTACGGCAGCTTCTTCGTCACCGGCAACCACGAGTACTACTCGGGCGTCGAGGAGTGGGTCCGCGAGGTGGACCGGCTCGGCCTGCGCGTGCTCCAGAACGAGCGGCAGGAGATCCAGGCCCGGGGCGGCGTGCTGGACCTCGCCGGGGTGAACGACGTGAGCGCCGCCGGCACCGGGGTGGCCGCGCCCGCCGACTACGCCGCCGCCCTCAGCGACCGCGACCCGAGCCGGCCGGTCGTGCTGCTGGCGCACCAGCCGGTGGCCGCGCAGGAGGCGGCGAAGTTCGGCGTCGACCTGCAACTCTCCGGGCACACGCACGGCGGCCAGATGGTGCCGTTCAACCTGGCGGTGAAGCTCGAACAGCCGGTGGTCTCCGGCCTCGGCGAGGTCGACGGCACGAAGGTCTACGTCACGAACGGCGCCGGCTTCTGGGGCCCGCCGGTGCGGGTGGGCGCGCCTCCCCAGGTGACGCTCGTCGAGCTGCGCGCTCAATAGCGTGCATGGGCCGCCGAGTCCAGCACCGCATTGCTCAGGTCACCCGTACGCGTGGCGACGGGCGGGCGGGGGACCGGACGTGACAGGATGCGGCGTGCCTCCGTTCAGCGCCGCACCCCCCGGTGGCCTCCCGCCGTACGTCGCGGATCTGCACATCCACTCGAAGTACTCCCGCGCGTGCAGCCGCGACCTGACCCTGCCGAACCTGGCCTGGTGGGCCCGGCGCAAGGGCATCGGCGTGCTCGGCACCGGCGACTTCACCCATCCCGCCTGGTACGACCACCTGCGGGAGACGCTGCATCCGGCCGAGCCGGGCCTGTACCGGCTCTCGCCCGAGGCGGAGCGGGACGTCGCCCGGCGGCTGCCGCCCCGGCTCGCCAGCGAGGCGGAGGCCGACCCGGTCCGGTACATGCTGAGCGTGGAGATCTCCACGATCTACAAGCGCGACGACCGGACGCGCAAGGTGCACCACCTGATCTACCTGCCGGACCTGGACGCGGTGGCACGGTTCAACACCGCGCTGGGCCGGATCGGCAACCTCGGCTCGGACGGCCGGCCGATCCTCGGGCTGGACTCCCGCGACCTGCTGGAGATCACGCTGGAGGCGAGCCCGGACGGCTACCTGGTGCCGGCGCACATCTGGACGCCCTGGTTCTCCGCGCTCGGCTCGAAGTCCGGCTTCGACGCGATCGCCGACTGCTACGCAGACCTGGCCGAGCACATCTTCGCGGTGGAGACCGGCCTGTCGTCCGACCCGGAGATGAACTGGCGGGTCGGTAGCCTGGACCGCTACCAGTTGGTGTCGAACTCGGACGCGCACTCGCCGCCCGCGCTGGCCCGGGAGGCCACGGTCCTGACCGCCGCGCGCGACTACTTCGCGATCCGCGAGGCGCTGCGGACCGGCGACGGTCTCGCGGGCACCGTGGAGTTCTTCCCGGAGGAGGGCAAGTACCACGCCGACGGGCACCGCCTGTGCGGCGTGAACTGGTCGCCGGAGCGGACCCGCGAGGCGGGCGGGCGCTGCCCGGAGTGCGGCAAGCCGCTGACCGTGGGCGTACTCAGCCGGGTCGAGGAGCTGGCGGACCGGCCGGCGGGGCACCGTCCGGCGCACGCCCGCGAGGTGACGCATCTGGTGCCGCTGGCCGAGATCCTGGGCGAGCTGAACCGGGTCGGCGCGCGGTCGAAGAAGGTGGAGGGCAAGCTCAACGAGCTGATCGCCGCGCTCGGCCCGGAGCTGGAGATCCTGACGCGTACCCCGATCGAGGAGATCGGCCGGGTCGGCGGCGAGCTGCTCGCGGAGGGCATCGGCCGGCTGCGCCGCGGCGACGTGCGCCGGGTGCCGGGCTACGACGGGGAGTACGGCGTGATCACGCTGTTCGACCCGGCGGAACTGGGCGCTGCGGGTGGCCGGGCCGGGCAGGAGACGCTGTTCGACGTACCCGTGCCCGCGCAGCGGCGGCCGGCGGAGTCGGCGCCGAAGCCGAAGGCCAAGCGCCCGGCGGCGGCCCGGCCGGAGCCGAAGCGGACGCCGCCGCCGGCGCCCCCGATCGCACCGCCGCCGTCTCCGCACGAGCCGTTCGAGCCGATGCTCGCCGGGATGGAGGAGGTCGGCACCGGTCTGCTGGATCGGCTGGACGCGATGCAGCGGGTGGCCGCGTCGGCGCCGGGTGGCCCGCTGCTGATCGTGGCCGGTCCGGGCACCGGCAAGACGCGGACGCTCACCCACCGGATCGCGTACCTGTGCGCGGAGCTGAACGTCTTCCCCGACCAGTGCCTGGCGATCACGTTCACCCGGCGGGCGGCCGAGGAGCTGCGGCACCGGCTGGACGGGCTGCTCGGCCCGGTCGCCGAGGACGTCACAGTCGGCACGTTCCACTCGCTCGGCCTGACCGTGCTGCGGGAGAACGCGGCAGCGGCCGGGCTGCCGGCGGACTTCCGGATCGCCGACGACGCGGACCGGTCGGCGGCGCGTGCCGAGGCCGGTGACGACGACGAGCGGTACGTGGCGCTGCTGCGCAAGCGGGACCTGGTCGACCTGGACGAGTTGCTGACGCTGCCGGTGGCGCTGCTGAAGGGTGACCGGAAGCTGGTCCGCGAGTACCGCGAGCGGTGGAAGTGGATCTTCGTCGACGAGTACCAGGACGTCGACGCGGTGCAGTACGAGCTGCTGCGGCTGCTCAGCCCGCCGGACGGGAACCTGTGCGCGATCGGTGACCCGGACCAGGCGATCTACTCGTTCCGGGGCGCCGACGTGGGCTACTTCCTGCGTTTCTCGCAGGACTTCACGGACGCCCGGCTGGTCCGGCTGAACCGCAACTACCGCTCCTCCGCGCCGATCCTGGCCGCCGCCGTGCAGGCCATCGCGCCGTCGTCGCTGGTACGCGGCCGTCGTCTCGACCCGGCCCGGCTCGACCCGGAGGCGCCGCTCGTCGGCCGGTACGCGGCGAGTTCCGCCTACGACGAGGCCGACTTCGTGGCCCGTACCGTGGACGAGCTGGTCGGCGGCCTGTCCCACCGCTCTCTCGACTCGGGGCGGATCGACGGGCGGGCGACCTCGCTGTCCTTCTCCGACATCGCGGTGCTGTACCGCACCGACGCGCAGGCCGCACCGATCGTGGACGCGCTGGCCCGGGCGAACATTCCGGTGCAGAAGCGCTCGCACGACCGGCTGCGCGACCGTCCGGGCGTGCCGGCGATCGCCCGCGAGCTGCGCCACGCCGGTCTGGACGGTTCGCTCGCGGCCCGGGTACGCCAGGCCGGGCAGATCCTGGCCGAGCGCTTCGCCGTGCCCACGCTCGACGGGTCCGGCGCGGTACGCCCCGAAGACGTCCGCACGGCGGTGGACCTGCTCACCCCGCTGGCCCGGCGCTGCGGCGACGACCTGGAGCTGTTCCTCAACCAGCTCGCCACCGGCGCGGAGGTGGACGCGCTGGACCCGCGCGCCGAGGCGGTCACGCTGCTCACGCTGCACGCGGCGAAGGGCCTGGAGTTCCCGGTGGTGTTCCTGGTCGGCGCGGAGGACGGCCTCCTGCCGCTGCGCTGGCCCGGCGCCGAGCCGGACGACGACGCGGTGGCCGAGGAGCGGCGGCTGTTCTTCGTCGGGCTGACCCGGGCACAGGACCGGCTCTACGTCAGCCACGCCGGCCGGCGCGCCCGGCACGGCGCGGAACGGGACACCCGCCCGTCGCCGTTCCTCGACGTGATCGACCCGGCGTTGTTCGAGCGCCTGGACGCGACCGAGCCCCGCCGCCCGAAGGACCACCAGCTCCGGTTGATCTGACGGCACCTCTCAGGTGAGGACGGCGGCGAGCCACGCGCCGCCGAGCAGCGCCGGGCCGAACGGCACCGGCGTGTCCCGGCGTACCCGCCCGGCGGCGAGCAGGACGAGCACCGCGACTCCGGCGAGCACGTGCGGCAGGAGCAGCCCGAGCCGCAGCGCCGGCCAGCCGAGCCAGCCCAGCGGCAGTCCGAGCGCGGCGGCGAGCTTCACGTCGCCGAAGCCGAGCCGGGCGCGGGGCAGCAGGGACAGCAGCGCGTACCCGATGAAGGAGAGCGCGGCCCCGGCCACCGCGACGGCCAGGCGGCGCGGTTCGCCGGTGGCCGCCGTGGCCGCGGTGAGGCCGAGCCCGCCGCCGAGCGCGACCACGCCGACGAGCGGGTCGGGCAGCCGCAGCGCGGTCAGGTCGGTGACCGCGAGGACGAGCCCGGCGGCGGCGACCAGCAGCAGCGCGGGCAGTGCCGGGTCGGTGCCCCTGGTGGCGGCGAGCCCGCCGAACACCACGACGCCGACCAGGGCGAGCGTGCTCCGGCGCGGAGCGCCGCCAGGGAAAGCGGTGACGAAGGACCGGCCGACGGGCACCGCTACCCATCCGGCCGCCGCGCCCAGCAGCGCGATCCCCGTCACCAGCAGCGCCGACACGGGCCGGGACGCTACCGCCCGGCCGGCTCCCCGGCCGTCCCGTCGACGGCTGGTGGCGGGGACCGGCGGGGACGCTCGGTGCTCACCACCACCGCGACGCCGACCACGATGACCGCGCCGCCCATCAGCACCTGCGAGGTGATCGGTTCGGCGACGAACAACGCGCCGAGTGCCACCGCGACCACCGGGTTCACGTACGCGTACGTGGAGACCAGGGAGATCGGCGCGTGGGCGAGCAGCCAGACGTACGCGGTGAAGGCGATCAGCGAACCGGCCACCATCAGGTAGGCCATCGCCGCCCAGGACCGTCCGGTCACGTCCGCGAAGGAGAAGCCGCGCAGCTCACCCCGGGCCACGCCGACGAGCGCGAGCACCGCCGCGCCGGCGACCATCTCGTAGACGGTGGCCACGAACGGGTCGGCGGGCATCAGGATCTTCCCGGACAGGTACGAGCCGACCGACCAGCTCGTGGCGGCCCCGACCACCGTCAGCGCGCCTGCCACCGGCACGCCGTCCACCCCGTCGCGGGGCAGCACCAGCACGACGAGGCCGGCGAACCCGAGCGCCACCCCGAGGAACGTCCACGGTCGCGGCCGGTCCCCGCCCACGGTCCGCAGCACCACCACCAGCAGCGGCACGGTGGCCACCAGCAGCGCGGCCACGCCCGAGGGAACCGCGGCGCCGGCCGGACCCGACTCGGCGAGGACCACCAGCCCGTTTCCGCCGGCGAGCAGCAGCACGCCGATCAGCGCGGCGGAACCGAGCCGGCGCGGAGGCACCCGCAACGCGCCGGGCCCGCGCCGCAGGCGCAGCACCACGGCGAGCACCACGGCGGCGCCGGAGAACCGCATAGCCGCGGAGATCAGGGGCGGCAGGGACTCGACGGCTACCCGGATGCCCAGGTAGGTCGAGCCCCACAGCAGGTAGACCAGCACGAGTGCGGTCCAGATCAGCGCGGTGCGGGCCGGCGGCGTCGCGGAATCGACGACGTTCGTCGCACTCGTGGGGCGTGAGCTCATCGTCTGACCACGCTACGGTGGCCACGGCGTCGGCGTCCCCAGTTGGTGGCCGGCCTCTCAGCACTGGCGTACGCAGGAGGCGTTCATGTCGAACTTCGGTCCACCGGGTGGCGGCTCTCCCGACCCCTGGGGACGGCCCGACGACGGCTACGCCCCGCAGCCCGATCCCCGCTACGCCCCGCAGGGCGACCCGCGTTACGCCGCGCAGCCGGATCCGCGGTACGGCCCTCCGGGCGCGCAGCCGTACGGCCCGCCCGCCGACCAGTACGGCCCGCCCGACCAGTACGGCCCGCCCACCCAGCAGTACGGCCCGCCGGCCGATCAGTACGGGCCACCGACGCAGCGCTTCGAGCCGGGCCCGGCCTGGTCCCCGCAGCAGGGCCATCCGGGTGACCCCTATTCCGGGTCGCAGTACGGGGCCGGTCAGCCGCAGTACGCCGAGCCGACGCCGCCGAAGCGCGGGAAGGGTCCGCTGCTGGTGGTGGTGATCGTGCTGGCCGTGCTGCTGCTGGGCGGCGCCGGGGCGTACTGGATGCTGGGCCGGGACGAGCAGACGCCGACCGGCGGCACGACGGCCGCCACCCCGCCAGCCGCGGATCCGACCGGCGAGGCCGCGCCGCCGAGCGAGCCGGCCGACACGACGCCCACGACGGCGGCCCCGGCCTCCTCGACCGATCCGCGTTTCGTCAAGGCGGGCCAGTGCGTCGCCAACGAGGGTGGCGGCGGCCAGCCGAAGCTGGTGATCGCCGACTGCGCCCCGAAGACGTACGAGGTGCTGCGCCGCATCGATGGTGCGACGAGCGGCAAGAAGGACGCGGAGGCGAAGTGCGGGAAGGTGGCCGGTTACACCGACTGGTACTTCTTCGACAGCGAACTGGACACGCTCGACTTCGTGCTCTGCCTGAAGCGCCGCTGACCCTGTCCGCCTGTCGGTAACCAAAACTAGGGCTGTCTAGCGTGGATGCTAGACAGCCCTAGTTTTGTATCGAGGCCGACACGCGGTAGCCGCCTCTACGCGCATCTAGCCTGGTCGCTAGAGAACCCGATACTGTGCGATTCGTGGATCCGGTCCGCAACCCGTACGCACCGGGCGCCGGCCAGCGCCCGCCCGAACTCGCCGGGCGGGGGCGGGAACTGGACGTCTTCGACGTGGTGCTGGAACGGATCGCCCGCGGTCGCCCCGAACGCAGCCTGATGCTCACCGGCCTGCGGGGAGTCGGCAAGACGGTCCTGCTCAACACGCTGCGTTCCGAGGCGATCAACCACCTCTGGGGCACCGGCAAGATCGAGGCCCGGCCGGACCAGTCGCTGCGCCGCCCGATCGCCGCCGCGCTGCACATGGCGGTCCGCGAACTCGCGCCCCGGCACCGCGCCCCGGACCGGATCGACGCGTTCCTCGGCGTCCTCAAGGCGTTCGCGCAACGCTCCGCGTCCACCGGTCGGGGCGGCGCGGCGCCCAAGCTGCGCGACCGCTGGCAGCCCGGCATCGACGTACCGGCGAGCAGCGGGCGAGCCGACTCCGGCGACATCGAGATCGACCTGGTCGAGCTGCTCAGCGACGCGGCGGCGGTCGCCACCGACGTCGGCACCGGCATCGCGATCTTCATCGACGAGATGCAGGACGTCGGCGCCGAGGACGTCTCCGCGCTCTGCGCCGCCTGCCACGAGCTTTCCCAGCTCGGCGCGCCGCTCATCGTCGTGGGTGCGGGCCTGCCGCACCTGCCGGCCGTGCTCAGCGC
The DNA here is from genome assembly GCF_024519755.1 of Micromonospora sp. Mcm103. Classification (NCBI taxonomy): domain Bacteria; kingdom Bacillati; phylum Actinomycetota; class Actinomycetes; order Micromonosporales; family Micromonosporaceae; genus Micromonospora; species Micromonospora sp. Mcm103. The sequence continues at coordinate 264,300 of NZ_JALJRJ010000004.1, read as the reverse complement.
CGCCAAGTCGTACTCCGAGCGGCTCTACCGCTACCAGCGCATCGACCGGCTCGACCGGATCGCCGCCGACCAGGCGCTCTGCGCGCCGGCCGAGCGCGAGGAGGTCGAGTACGAGCAGAAGGCGCTCGACCTGCTCTACGAGAAGTCCGGTGGCTATCCCTACTTCGTCCAGGCGTACGGCAAGGCCACCTGGGACCACGCGCCCCGCTCCCCGATCACCGCGGCGGACGTCCGGGTCGCCGCGCCCGAGGCGGAGGCCGAACTGGCGGTGGGGTTCTTCGGCTCCCGGTTCGAGCGGGCCACGCCCGCCGAACGCGAGTACATGCGCGCGATGGCCACGCTCGCGCTGGTGGACGGCGAGGAGGGCGGCCGGGACGACATGGACGCGGCGGTGCCGACCGCCGAGATCGCCCGCGCGCTCGGCCGCAAGCCGGCCAGCCTCTCCCCGGCGCGCGACGCGCTGATCAAGAAGGGGCTGATCTACTCCGGCGAGCGGGGGACGGTGGCGTTCACAGTGCCGCACTTCGGCCGCTACCTGCGTACCCAGCCCGCCTGACCGCTGCTCGTGAAACGGCCTCAGACCCGCGACCACGGTGGCGGGAAGACCACCTCGCCGGCCGGCGGTGACGGCTCGCCGCTCGCCGACGGCGGCAGCACCAGCGCCTGCCACGGCTCCCCCAGCCCGGACCAGGGACTGGTCAGGCCCAGCCGGTCCGCCGGGCCGAACCCGAACCGCCGGTAGTAGGCCGGGTCGCCCAGCACCACCACCAGCCGCTCGCCCAGTTCCGTCGCGGCGTCCAGCGCCGCCTGCACCGCCGCCGTGCCGTGCCCCAGCCGTTGCCGGTGCCGCGCCACCGCCACCGGACCCAGGGCCAGCGCCGGCCAGGTGCCGCGCTCGGTGCGCACGCCGACGCGTGTGAGCAGCGCGTACGCCACCACCTCGCCGCCGTACTCGGCGACCATGGCCAGCTCCGGAATCCACGCCGGGCTGTGCCGCAGCTCCTCGACCAGGCCGACCTCCGGTGGGGTGGCCACGTCGGGGCGGGCGAAGGCGGCGGCCAGCACCCGGGCCACCGGCGCCTCGTCGGCGGGGCCCTCCGGGCGCAGTCGCAGCGTCGTCACCCGCGCGACCTTACCGAACGCGACCGGTCCATCCGCGACGGTCGCTGAAATCGATACCGTTCGGACGTCCACGTCGGCCGATACCTTTCGTGTGTTGCGGGGATGACGACGCCTCCGACGGGGTAAGACTGAGCCATGAAGCCCGTGCGCTCCCTCGCCCGAGTCATGTTGAGCGGCATCTTCGTGGTCAGCGGCGCCCGTAACCTGCGCAATCCGGAACGCCTGGTGCAGGCCGCGGAACCGGTCACCGGGAAGGTCGCCCCGCTTATCCGGAACGTGCACCCCCGCATCCCCACCGACACGGTCTCGCTGATCCGGGCCAACGCCGCCACCCAGCTCGTCGGCGGTCTGATGCTCGCCACCGGCCGGTTCACCCGCCCGGCCGCGCTGGTGCTCGCCGGCTCCCTGATCCCGACCACCGCCGCCGGCCACGCCTTCTGGAACAACGAGGACCCGGCCGCGCGCAACAACAACCAGGTCCACTTCCTGAAGAACCTCGGCCTGCTCGGTGGCCTCCTCCTCGCCGCCGCCGACACCGAGGGCAAGCCGGGCCTGCGCTGGCGCGCCGGCCACCGCATCGACCACTCACGCCGGTCGGTCGAGCGCGCGGTCCGCACCGCTCGTCGCGAGGCGAAGATCGCCGTACGCTCCGCGGCGACCGCCCGCCGCATGCCCGGCTGACAAGCGTTTTCGTACGGCCACCACCCCCCGCAAGGCCACCAATCACCTGAACCGTCCGAGACCCGTTAACGCGGTGGAAATGTCAAAAACACGTGTGGGATCGGACACGGTCGCGTAACGCGGGAGGCAGCAACGTGAGGCGCCGTTCTAGGCTCCGTTCTGGACCTGGACGGGTACGACGACCTTGGTACGGGGGTGGCCACGCCATGCCGGCGACAGTCGGTAGACGGACCAACCGCCTCGCCCCGATCTCCCGCGTCGACCGCCGGATCATCGTGCGTCTCGGCGTCGTGGCCGCCGTGTCGTACGCCGCGTGGCTCGCCATCGGCGCCTTCGGACGGCCGTACAACTTCTTCGACATGAAGATCTACCACGGCGCGGTGCTGTGGTGGGCCGGCGGCAACGAGCTGTACGACTTCGTCGCACCGTCGACCACGCTGGGCTTCACCTACCCGCCGTTCGCCGCGCTGGTCATGCTGCCGATGACGTGGCTGCCGGTGGACGGCGCCGGTTTCGTCAACGCGCTCGCCAGCATCGGCGCGCTCGCCGTCGTCCTCGCCGCGCTGCTACGCCCCATCGTGGACCGCCTCGGCTGGCCGCTCTGGTTCACCGTCGGCATCGCCACCCCGCTCGCCGTGGCCATCGAGCCGTCCCGGGAGACGCTCGGCTACGGGCAGGTAAACCTGCTGCTGTTCGCGCTGATCATGGCGGACATGGTGGGCCTGCGCTGGCGGGCCAAGCGCGGCACCCACTACGAGACGGCCGACTCGCCGCTGGCCCGGTTCGTCTACAGCGGCGCCTGGGCCGGTGTCGGCATCGGGCTCGCCACAGCGGTCAAGCTCACCCCGGCGCTGTTCGTGGCGTACCTGATGCTCACCCGGCAGTGGCGGGCCGCGCTCACCGCTGTGGGCACCACGATCGGCGTGACCATCGCGACGTTCGGTGTGCTCGGTGAGGAGTCCCGCGCGTACTTCACCGGCGTGCTCTGGCAGACCGAGCGGGTCGGCGCGGCGGACATGACCGCCAACCAGTCCCTCGCCGGTCTGCTGGCGCGGCTCTACGACTCGATCGAGACGCCCGGCCTGCTCTGGCTGGCGTTCTCGGTGCTGATCCTGGCGCTGGGCCTGTCCCGGGCGATGAGCGCCCGCGCCGACGGCGACGAGCTGACCGCGTTCACGCTGGTCGGGCTCACCGCCAACGTGATCAGCCCGATCTCCTGGTCGCACCACCTGATCTGGGTCATCCCGGCGATCATCGTGCTGGCCGACGCCGCGGTACGCCGCCGCGAAGCCAGCCGCGGCCTGCCGCTGCGCGGCACCGGCGGCCCCTCGGCAAACGGGGTGCCGGCACTGCGCCCACCGATCTGGTACCCGACGTTGACCGGCCTGCGCCACGGCGTCGGGGCGCTCGGGCTCTACCTGCTGTTCCTGATCTCACCGATCTGGCCGTACGAGCACCAACTCCCCGAGGTGTCCCACTACCAGGACGGCCTGTTCGGCGCGCTGATGGAGAACTCCCTGGCCATCGCGCTGATCGTGCTCGTCGCGGCGCTGCCGTGGCGTCCCGGCGCCGAGCCGGCGTTCTACCACGAGCGGCTGGGCCGCACCGCCGCGCTCGCCGGCCGACGCTGAGCCGGCCGGTTCAGGGGCAGTTCACCCACTCCTCGGTGCCGTCGTCGAAGACCTGCCGCTTCCAGATCGGCAGCCGCGCCTTCACCTCGTCGACCAGCCGGGCGCAGGCGGCGAACGCGGCCGCGCGGTGCGCCGTGCTGACCGCCGCCACCAGCGCCACGTCCCCGATCTCCAGCGGGCCGATCCGGTGCGACACCGCCACCGCGTACACCTGCGGGTCGGCCGCGATCTCGGCCGCCACCTCGCGCAGCACCGCCTCGGCGGTGGGGTGGCCCTCGTACTCCAGCCGGGTGACCGCCCGCCCGTGGTCGTGGTCGCGGACCACGCCCTGGAAGGACACCACCGCACCGGCCCGGCGGTCGGCGACCGCCGCCTCGTGTTCGGCCAGGTCGAGCGGCCGGTCGGTCACCGCGCCGAGCACCACGCCTGCTTCCACTGTCACGACGTCTCCCGTCGGTTCGTTCGTCGCGCTCACCCGAACCGCTCCCCGGGGGTCAGCGGCAGCGGCACGAGCGGCACCCGGTCGCCGGCCGCGCCGCTGGTGCCGGGCCGGATCACCGCGAACCCGTCCGCACCGGCCAGCCCGCGCAGCATCGCCGAGCCGACGTGCCGCACCGGGTACGCGGTGCCGGCGACGCGGTCCCAGCGGGCCAGCGCCAGATGGGTGTAGTCGCCGCGCCCGGGAATCGGCTCGGCCAGCGTCACGTGCGGGAGCACCGGCATCTGCCGGCCGGTGAGACCGGCGAGCAGGGGCGCGACGAGCGACACCAGCGCCACCACCGCCGACTGCGGGTTGCCGGGCAGACCGGCCACGAACCGCACCCGCCCGTCGCCGTCCACCAGCCGGGCCAGCAGCATCGGGAAGCCCGGACGCACCGCCACGGTGTTCACCACGTAGTCGGCGCCGAGCGCCTCCAGCGTCGGGTGCAGGTGGTCGACCGGGCCGTGCATGGTGCCGCCGGTCGTGCAGACCAGGTCGGCGTTGGCGAGCGCGCCCCGCAGCGCCGCCACGTGCGCGGGCAGCGTGTCGGCGACCGGGCCGACCACGTCGGCGGCGCGCACCTGGCAGCCGTAGCGGCGCAGCCAGGCCGGCACCGACGGGCCGAGCGCGTCACGGACCCGGCCCGCGCCGGGCGGACCCGAGGTGAGCAGCTCGTCGCCGAAGACCAGCAGCGCGGCCCGGGGTGGGCGGCGGACCCGCAGCGTGTCGTGCCCGCAGGAGGCGGCCAGGCCGATCACCGCCGGGTCCACCGGCGTGCCGGCCGGCAGCAACTCCTCCCCGAGGGACGCCTCCTCGCCCGGCTCCCGCCACTCCGGCGCCGGGCGAGGCGTGCCGGCCACCAGGCCGTCCGCCGTCCGCGTCGACTCCTCGATCCGCAGGATCGCCGTCGTGCCCGCGGGGACCATCGCGCCGGTGGCGATCTCGACGGTGCTGCCGTCGGCCTTCAACGGGGGTGCGGTCTGCCCGGCGAGCACCCGGCCGGCGACGCGCCACGGCCCCGCGCCGCGCACCGCCCAGCCGTCCACGCTGGAGGTGGGGAACGCTGGCAGGTCTGTACGCGTGGTCAGCGGCTCGGCCAGGGTGTGCCCGTCGGCCTCGGCCAGCGGCCGGGCGACCGCGGGGAGCGCGGCGGACAGGCCCACCGCGTACACCCGGGAGCGGGCCTCCTCCCACCCGGCCGGTGGTGGCGTGCCCGCCTCGGCCGCGGCGGCTTCGGTTTCCGTGCTCATCCGGCGAGCCTAACGCCGGGGCACGTGCCTCGCGGGTTCAGTGGTCGCCGCCGCGAAGCTGGTCGACGGCGTGCCGCAGGATCGGCCCGAGCACCGCCAGTCCGTCCCGGGCGCCGCCGCGTGAACCGGGCAGGTTGACCACGAGCGTCCGGCCGGCCACCCCGGCCAGGCCCCGGGACAGCGCCGCCGTCGGCACTGTGTCGCGGCTGTGCGCGCGGATCGCCTCGGCGATGCCGGGGATCTCGTAGTCGAGCAGCGCACGGGTCACGTCGGGTGTGCGGTCGGTCGGGGTGATGCCGGTGCCGCCGCTGGTCAGCACCACGTCGACGCCGTCGGCGCGGGCCGCGCGCAGGGCGTCGCCGACCGGTTCGCCGTCCGGCACCACCACCGGCGCGTCGACCTCGCACCCCAGCTCGCGCAGCCCGGTCACGAGCAGCGGGCCGCTGGTGTCCTCGTAGACCCCGGCGGCGGCCCGGTTGGACGCCACGATCACCCGGGCCCGGATCACGGCCGGTCCTCCGGCCGGACCCACTCGCCGGTCTTGCCGCCCTCCTTGCGGAGCACCCGGACGGCGTCCACCGACGCGGCCGGGTCGACCGCCTTCACCATGTCGACCAGCGCCAGCCCGGCGACCGCCACCGCGGTCAGCGCCTCCATCTCGACGCCCGTGCGGTCGGCGGTCTTCGCAGTGGCGGTGATCTCCACCGTGTCGGCGGTGAGGTCGAGGTCGACTGTGACGCCGTGCAGCGCGATCGGGTGGCAGAGCGGGATCAGGTCAGGGGTGCGCTTGGCGCCCATGATGCCGGCGAGCCGGCCGACGGCGAGCGCGTCGCCCTTGGGCAGGCCGTCGCGGCGCAGCAACTCCACCACCTCGGCGGTGGTGCGGAGACGGCCGGCGGCGACCGCGAGCCGGCCCGAGACCGGCTTGGCGGAGACGTCGACCATCCGGGCCGCACCGGCCGGGTCGACGTGGGTGAGCTGCGCGGGTTCGGTCACGGCCCGACCCTATCCGCCGGGTACGACGCCGCGGGTGCTCCGGCCGGCGGCGGGGAGGAGCGTCGTGTCGGGTGCGCGTGCACGACGCCCCTCCCTCACCTGCCCACCGCCGATTCGCTGGGGGGAACTGACGGTGGGGGCCTCGTTCGGCCGGGTCCGCTCTGGCGGTGGACCCTCCCCGTGGCCGATGCCCGGGACGCTAACGAACGCCGCGATAAGAAATCGATAAGCCGGTTCAGGCAGGCGTCTCGGCGAGCTGTCGGCGCAGGTCGTGGCGCTCGGGCGCACCCATCCGCTCGAAGATCGCCAACGCGCGCTGCCGGTACCGTCGTGCCTGCGCCGGCTGCTTCTCCGCCAGGTGTCCGGCCAGGCCGTCGAGGGCGCGGGCCTGCTCGTACGGATGGCCGATCCGAGTGGCGATGGCGAGTGCCTCCTCGAAGACGGCCACCGCCTCGGCGGCTCGCCCCGTGGCTCCCAGGGTGACGGCCAGCTCGTTGCGTGCCCGAGCCTGGACGTCCCGCTCGCCGGACGCGGCGGCGGCCTCGATGGCGGCCTCGTGGTGCCGCAGCGCGTCGTCGTAGCGGCCGAGTTGCCGGTAGGTGCCGGCGAGGTCGCTGAGCGTCTCGGCACGGCCGAAGCCGTTGCCGGTGCGATCCCGCAGCGCGAGCGAGGCTCGGAGCAGGCGCTCCGCCGCGGCGTTCTGTCCCAGGCGGTATCTGAGGCCACCGAGATGCCCCAGTGCGTTCGACATGTGGAACGGATCCTGCTTGATCCGGGCGGCGAAGAGGTGCAGCCGATGAACCGCCATCGACTCGTCGTAACGACCGAGGTGGCGCAACGTGAGGCCGAGGTTCGGCAGGACCGGAAGGGTGTCCAGCGCGTAGCTGCGCAACGTCGTGCGATTGGCTTCGAGCGACTGGTGGAGTCGCCCGGTCAGCCAGTGCACGGCGCCGAGGTTGAACCGTGCCCGCTGCGCGCCCGATTCGTCACCGAGCCCGGTGAGGATCGACACGACCTCGTGCAGGTGCGCCGAGGCGTCCTGGTAGGCGCCGGTGCGTACGCTCGCAGAGGCGAGATAGTTGTGCATGAGGGCCACGGCGTGCCGGTCCCCGCACCGCTGGGCGGCGGCGAGACCCACCGCGTGCGTGGCCGATATGTCGTCGAAGTAACCGCGGATGTAGAAGAACCGCCAACCGGCGCGAGCCAGGCGCCACGCCATCGGTTCATGACCCTGGTCAGCCGCCTGACGGACGAAGGCGTCCAGGTTCGACCGCTGTTCCTCCAGCCAGTCCAGGTCACGGTCGACGCGTCCGGCGAGCAGATCCGGTCGAAGCGGTTCTCCGAGCCGCAGGTGCTGCGCGAGCACCCGGCCGTCCTCGATCGACGCGGACGCCCGCACCACCGAGTGCAACACGTGATCCAGCAGGTTCCGGATCGCCGGTCGCCCGGTCGTCGGCTCGTCCTCCTGCCGGGCCAGTTCGGCGGCGTAACGCCTCATCAGGTCGTGCAGGCGGTACCGGCCGGCCGAGGTCTCCTGCACGAGGTGGCGGTCCACCAGTTCGTCTAGGACGTCCGCCGCGTCTCGCAGGGGCAGGTCGGTGAGGGCGGCGACCATGGCGGTGTCGAGGTGGTTCCCGGCCGCCATCCCGAACGATCGGAAGGCTTTCCGGCACGCCTCGTCGAGCGGCTCGTACGACTCGGCGAACGCCTCCATCACGCTTCGCGCCTCGGCACGGAGACCGGGGAGGAAGATCGACCTGTGGCTCAACCTGTCGACAAGGTCGGAGATCCGCCAGTCGGGCCGATGTGCCAGCCGGGTGCCGGCCAGTCTGACGGCGAGCGGGAGGCAGCCGCAGATGTCGACCAGTTGTCGCGCGGCCTCCGGCTCGGCCGCCACCCGGCCGCTCCCGATGAGGGTGGCGAGCAGTTCGAGCGCCTCGGCCTCGGTGAGGACGGCGAGGGACACCGGCGGTCGTTCGGTGAGTGCCAGCAGGCGCCGCCGGCTGGTGACGAGGACGACGGCCGATCCGGAGACGGGTAGCAGCGGCTCGACCTGCCGGCTGTCGGCGGCGTTGTCGAGCACCACCAGCACCGAGCGCGCGGCCAGTTCGCGCCGCCACATCTCCTGCCGGTCGGGCAGTTCCAGCGGTATCCGGCCGGTCGGCACACCCAGCTGGCGAAGCAGCGTGTCCAGGGCCGCCGCGGGCCGCATCCGGGTTCGCACGCTGTGTCCCCGAAGGTCGACGAAGAGCTGCCCATCGGGGAAGCGCTCGGTCGACCGGGCGGCCACGTGCAGGGCGAGAGTTGTCTTGCCGCAGCCCGCCATGCCGTCGATCACCCGAATCGTCGGGCCGGAGCCGGGTGCCTCGCGCACTTCGCGCAACAATCGATCGACCATTTCCTCCCGGCCGACGAAATCCATCACTGTCCGGGGCAACCAATTGCGCTTATGCGCAGCACTCCGGATCGCTTCCACCTCGTGCGCCGATTCCGGAATCCGGCGTCGGGCCCGGGCCGCGACCATACGAAGTCGCTCCATCTCCGCGCTCGGCGGCACGCCGAGCTGGTCGGACAACGCCTCGCGAGTGGCGCGGTAGACGGCGAGGGCGCCTCCCGGGTCACCCGCCTGGATGAGCGCGCGCATCAGGAGACACTGCGCCCGCTCGCGCAGCGGCTGATGCGAGACGTGGTCACGCAGTAACGACACCGCTGATTCGGGGCGTCCGAGGCTGAGATACGCCTCGGTCAACAGTTCCAGCGCCGCCTGGCGTTCCTCACTGACGGCCTCGCGCTGAACGGCGAGCGCCGGCCCCAGCGCCAAGCCGGCGAGCAGCGGGGCCGCCGCGTCGACCACCTCGACGAGCACGGAGGCCGCATGCGCGGCCTCCCCGTCGCGCATCAGATCCCGGGCACGGCGCAAGTGGAAGTTAACTCGATGAAGATCGATCAGGCTTGCGTCGATGAGGAGTCGGTAACCGCCTGGTTCCCGGACGATCCTCGGCGCGTCGCCCGCACCCGAGTCGAGGCTCCGACGCAGATTGGCGGCGTAGGTCCGGACGTTCGCGACAGCCGACCGAGGTGGCGCGTCCGGCCACAGCTCGTCCACCAGGTCGTGCAGCGTGACCAACTGGTTGGCCCGTACGGCGAGTAGCGCGAACACCAACTGCTGCTTGGGGGTTCCAAGCGGAAGGTCCACGGCGCCGAGCCGTACCGCCAGACCCCCGAGTACCCGGATTTCCACGCTGCTGTTCCAGCCTCGGCCGGCAACCTGCCCACCGGAGCGACAGCGTAATCGATTCGTCACAAAGGCGTCGTCCCGGCTCAGACGCCGGGCGGACAGCCGGTCGGCGCCCTCGTCCGACACGGCTGCCGAAGTGGCCCGAAGCACGGTTGTAATGTTTCGCCGCCGACGCGACGCTACTGACGGACTGAGCGGTCCCGCGCTATTCGATGCATTCAGCGACGGCGCGGGTACCCAAAGGAGACAGCCTGGCTTCGCTCTGCAAGCACGCCATGGACAGAACGTCATTTAAGCTGCAATAGTTACTTATATTGCGCATACCGACATTAATTCTTTCAGACCCACTCGAATATCCCCTAATCTTCCCTCAGTCAGCAAGGCGCGGAAACGCACCGAGAAGGCACAGGGCAGCCGGCGGCAATGCGCGGCAGCGGATCGAAGTAACGACTTCAGTCCGTGACCATTCCGCCCCGGAGCGATATTCGAGGAGGGCAGCACAATGCGCAGCACCGAATGGGGATGAGTTTCCCGGACCCGGGTGAAGCGGTAGGCTGCCGCTCATCGCATACCGACGGTGAGCGGCGGGTGACGCGGGTTGAGCCGAACCACGGAAAGCCGAACGGCTGTCGACCCGCACCTGCTCGGGATCGTCTACACGTTGGTCGCGGGGGCGACGATCGTCGCCCTCACCGCGATCTACTCCGCCCGTACGCAACACCCCGACTCCGCACGTGACTTCGTCACCGTCATCGCACTCGTCCTCACGGTGACGCTGGCCACCGTCATCAAGACCCGTCTGCGGATCCGCTCCACCACCTTCTACTTCGCCTGGGTCGAGACCGCGATCGTCATCGGCCTCGCCGTCGCTCCACCCTCGTGGGTCGTCCTGGCCACCGGGATCGGCGTGGCGTGCGGATCAGTCACCCGCCTGGCACCCATCAAGGTGGCATTCGCCATCGCGAAGCACACCCTGGTGGCCGGCGGAGCCACTGTCGCCACCCTGTTGCTGGGAAGCGCCTGGCCGCCTCGGGAGCCACTCGGCATCGTCCTGCTGCTGGGGTTCGTCTACCTGGTGGCCGCAGTCCTCGACGACGTCCTCGCGATCCCGGTCATCGCGCTCGCCTCCCGCACGCCGATCCTCCAGCAGTTCCGCGACGACCTCGACCTGCGGATCGCCGGATTCGGCCTGCGCTTCCTGGTGGCCGCCAGCACCGTACTCATCCTGCGGGTCGACCCCCGCCTGTTGCCCGCCGTACCCGCGCTGGTGCTCAGCCTGCACCTGGCCTACTCCAGCCGGATCCGCACCCGCACCGAGCAGCAGGCATGGCAGCGCCTGGCCCGCGCCACCGACGCCCTCAACGTGGTCGACCTCGACCAGGTGCTCACCACAGCGGTCACCGAGGCCAGCGAACTCTTCTCCGCCGACGAGGTCGAGATCGAACTGCGCGACGGCGGACGCACCATCCGGGGCAACGGCACGGACATCGCCTACGACGGAACAGCCCCCCGGCCCAGCGCCGTCGACGGTCAGATCATGCCGATCGTGCTGGAGGGCCACGACCGCACCGACGACGTCGGCGTACTGCGGCTGCGGTTCGCCGGCCCGGTCGAGCTCTCCGAACGCGAGCAGTACACCCTGCGTACCTTCGCCTCCGCCCTCTGCACCGCGGTCCGCAACGCCCAGGCGTACGCCGAACTCGCCCGCATCGCCGAGGACCACGCCTACGCCGCCACCCACGACGCCCTCACCGGCCTGTCCAACCGGCGGCACCTGCTCGACGAGGGCAGCGCCCAGCTCACCAGCCGGCACGCCGACGGCGTCACCGCCCTGGTGCTGATCGACCTCAACCACTTCAAGGAAGTCAACGACACCCTCGGGCACGGCGCCGGCGACCAGGTGCTGATCCAGGTCGCCGACCGCCTCCGCGGCGCGGCCCGCCCCGACGACCTGGTCGCCCGGCTCGGCGGCGACGAGTTCGCCGTACTCCTGCGCGGCCTGCCCGCCCCCGCCGTCGCCGCCCACCGCGCCGAGGCCCTGCTCGCGGCGCTGCACGACCCGCTCGACCTCGACGGCATGCGGATCAGCGTGGAAGCCAGCGGCGGCATCGCCGTCGCCCCCGCCACCGGCGGCATGGCCGAACTGCTACGCCGCGCCGACGTGGCCATGTACCAGGCCAAACGCGCCGGCCAACGCGTCGCCACCTACGCGCCGGCCCGCGACACCGCCGACCTGAGCCGGCTCACCCTCGGCGGCGAACTGCCCCGAGCCGTCGCCGACCACGAGTTCACCGTCAACTTCCAGCCCATCGTCGACCTCGGCAGCGGCGAGGTGATCGGCGCCGAGGCACTCGCCCGCTGGCACCACCCCACCCACGGGCTCATCGACCCGCTGCGCTTCCTCGAAGCGGTGGAACGCTCCGGGCTGCTCCCCGCGTTCGCCGAGGCCATCCTCGACCAGGCCCTCATCGCCGCCGGCTCCTGGCGCGCCGCCGGCTTCGACCTGCCCGTCTCGGTGAACGTGTCCCCGCGCAGCCTGCTCGACGCCCGCTTCCCCGGCGCCGTACTGGCCCGGCTCCGCGCCCACGACCTCCCGCCGGACCGGCTCGTCCTGGAGCTGACCGAGACGCTCACCCTCAGCCAACTCGACGTCGTCGACCGCGTCCTCAGCCGGCTGCGGGACTCCGGCGTCCGGCTCGCGCTCGACGACTTCGGCACCGGATACTCGTCGCTCTCCCTGCTCTCCCGAATCCCCGTACACGAACTGAAGATCGACCGCAGCTTCGTCGGCGCCATGGAGACCGCGCCCGAAGCCGCCGCCGTCATCCGCTCCACCCTCGACCTCGGCCGCAGCCTCGACCTCACCGTCGTCGCCGAAGGCGTGGAGAGCGAACCGCAACGCCGCGCGCTCTGGGAACTCGGCTGCGCCGCCGGGCAGGGCCACCTGTTCGCCCGGCCACTGCCCGCCGCCGCGCTCCTCGCCGCCCTCCAACGCGGCCACGGCGGCCGGACCGGCGCACTCGCACCCGCACTGCACGACACCGGGGCCGTCATCCGCCTCCCCGGCCGCCGCACCGGCCGCACCCGCCCGGCACCCCCCGCCGCCAGCGACGCCCGGCAACCCTGACCCGGCCGGGGCACCCCGCCGGTCTGCCACACTGGCCCGCGTGACCGCCCACGCCGACCCGGCAACCCCCGTCTCCCGCCGCTGGTCGGCACTCGACACCGCCGCCGGCGGCCTCGCCCTCGACCTGGGCCTCTACGCCGCCGCCACCGTCTTCGCCGCGATCACCGCCGCCACCTCCACGCTGCCGCCGCACCGCGCCTGGGGCGCCGTCGCCACCATCGGGTACGCCCTCGCCACGCTCGCCGCGACCACCCAACTGCTCGCCCGCCGCCGCGACCCCGGCACGCCCCTGGCCGGCCTGCCCGCACGCTGGACCGTCGCCGGCCTCACCTGGGCCGCCACCGCGCTCCTGCCGATCGTCACGCAGAGCGTCGAACGCGCCGGCGGACGCACCGACCGCGCCCAGGAGGAGGTGATCGTCGTCGAACACGCCGGCGCCCGCCTCGCCGAACACGGCACCCCCTACCTCGGACCCGACGCCATCGCCGCCCTGCCTCCCGGCGAACAACTCCTCGGCTACACCCCCTACCAGCCCGGCATGGCACTGTTCGGGCTGCCCCGCGCCGCCGTGGACGCCTGGTGGACCGACTCGCGCGTCTGGTTCGCCGTGGTCACCGCACTCACCCTCGTCGCCCTCGTCGCCACGCTGCGCACCGGCGGCGGCCCGGCCGCACCCCGCCGCGACGCCGCCGTCCTGCGCGCCGTCCAGGCCGCCACCGTCCTGCCCGTCTGCGCGCTCACCCTCGCCACCGGCGGCGACGACCTCCCCGTACTCGCGCTCTGCCTCCTCGCCCTCGCGCTCGCCGCCGCCGGCCGGCCCGGCCGGGCCGGCCTCGCGGTCGGCGCCGCCGGCGCCCTGAAGCTCTTCGCCTGGCCGGTCGCCGTCGTGCTGATCGTCTGGGCCGCCACCCGCCGGGCCGCGCTCCGCACCGCCCTCGGCGCCATCGGCCTCCCCGTACTCGCTCTGATCCCGGTGCTGCTCGTCGACCGCGACGCCCTCGTCGAGAACGTGCTGCGGTTCCCGCTCGGCCACGGCCTCGTCACCAGCCCCGCCCAGTCACCGTTCCCCGGGCACCTCATCGCCGAGACACTCCCGGCCGGCCGCGCCGTCGCCGCCGCGCTGCTCGTCGCCGCCGGCCTGGCCATCGCCGTCCGGCTGCTGCGCCGCCCGCCCCGCACCGCCGCCGCCACGGCCCTCATCTGCGGGTACGGGCTGCTCGCCGCGATCCTGCTGATGCCCTCCACCCGCTTCGGGTACCTGCTCTACCCGGCCGCCCTGCTCGTCCTCGCCCCCGCACTGGCACTCACCCGACCGGACGACAGGGCGACATTCCCGGCAACCGCCCCGCGCGACCCGGCCGGAAGGCGTACACCTGAGGAATGACCACCTACCGCGACCGGGCCGAAGCGGGACGTGAACTCTCCGAGCGACTCACCGACCTCGCCGGCCGCCCCGACGTCATCGTCCTCGGCCTGGTACGCGGCGGCGTACCCGTCGCCCGGGTGGTCGCCGACCGGCTCGGCGCGCCACTGGACGTCCTCGTCGTCCGCAAGCTCGGCGTGCCCTGGGCACCCGAGGTCGCGTACGGCGCACTCGGCCCCGGCGGCGTCCAGGTCCTCAACGAGATGGTCGCCGGCCGGATCAGCGAGAACGACAGGGCCCAGGTCCGCCGCCGCGAACAGGCCGAACTGGAACGCCGCGAACAGCGCTACCGGGGCGGCCGCCCACCGCTCGACCTCACCGGCCGCACCGCCGTCATCGTCGACGACGGACTCGCCACCGGCGCCACCGCCCGCGCCGCCGCCCAGGTCGCCCGCCACCTCGGCGCCGCCCGCGTCCTCGTCGCCGTCCCGGTCGGCTCCGAGCAGGCGTACGACATGCTCGCCGCCGACGCCGACACGGTCGTGACCTGCCAACTCCCGCACGACTTCGCCGCCGTCGGCGCGTACTACGAGGACTTCCACGAGGTCTCCGACGACGAGGTCACGCAGGCGCTGACCGCCACTGCGTGAAAACACCCGGTACCGTCGTTGTCATGCAGATGACCTGTCCCAAGTGCCGCGGAGAAATGCGCCAGTACGAGCGCAGCGGAGTAGTCATCGACCAGTGCGGCGAATGCCGGGGCATCTTCCTCGACCGCGGTGAGCTCGAGAAGCTGTTCGAGGCAGAGGCCAGCTGGAACCGGCAGCACGGCGGCGCCCCGCAGCAGGCCGCGCCGGCCGGTGCCGGCTACCCGCCACCCCCGCCGCCCCCTCCCGCCGCGCCGCACCAGCCCGGCTACGGCGCCGTCCCCCCGCCCCCTCCTCCGCCGCCGCCCGGCCACGGCTACGCGCAGCCCGCGTACGGCCACAGCCAGCAGCAGCACTACGGCTACCACGGCCACTACCGGCGCAAGAAGAAGCACGGCTTCCTCGGCGAACTGTTCGACTGACCGCCGAGCACGCGCACGCCGGGCCGGTGCACCGCATCGACCCGGCGCGCTCGTCGCCGTGCCGTGCTCGCCACACCGTGGCAGGCTGCTCGGCATGAGCCCGATCCGGCAGCACGAGGCGCTGGCCCAGGCGTACGACGGCATCACTGCGGTGGTCACCCCGCTCGACGACGCCGGCCTGCAACGGCCCACCCGGTGCCGCGGCTGGCTCGTCGCCGACCTGCTCTTCCACGTCCTCTGCGACGCCCAGCGCGCACTCGTCGCCCTGGCCAGCCCCGCACCCGGACCGGCCGACGTGGACGACGTCAGCTACTGGCGCGCGTTCACTCCCGGCGACGACGACGCGAGCGCCGGGCACGCCTGGTGGGCGCGCCGCTCCGCCGCCGCCTTCGACCGGCCCACCGGCGTGGTCCGGCTCTGGGCCGACACCGCGCCCGCCGCCGTCCGCGCGGCCACCGCAGCCGACCCCGACGGGTACGTGACCACGCAGGGTCATGTGCTGCGCGTACCCCATCTGCTCGCCACCCTGACCACCGAGGCGGTCATCCATCACCTGGACCTGGTGGTGGATCTGCCGGACGCGCCGCGGCCGGCGGCGGACCCGACGCGGGTCGCGGTGACCACGATGGACGGCCTGCTCAGCGACGACGCGGTACGGCCGGCCGGCTGGGACGACCACGACTACCTGCTGAAGGCCGCCGGGCGGGTGCCGCTCACCGACCGGGACCGGCTGGAGCTGGGCGAGGCCGCCGGCTGGTTCCCGCTGCTCGGCTGACGCCGCTCAGACGATCGCCATGTCGACGAAGCGCGACAGGTGCAGCTGGGCCGCTACAGTGACCGTGTCGGTAGGACCATTTCTGTGCTTTGCAACAATAAAGTCCGCCTCGCCCGCTCGCGGCGACTCCTTGTCGTAGTAGTCGTCGCGGTGCAAAAGGATGACAACGTCTGCATCCTGCTCAATGGAGCCCGATTCACGCAAGTCGGACAATTGTGGCCGCTTGTCGGTGCGCTGCTCGGGGCCACGGTTCAGCTGGCTCACCGCGATCACCGGGCACTCGACCTCCTTGGCCAGCAGCTTCAGGCCACGCGACAGGTCCGCGACCTCCTGCTGCCGGCTCTCGGTGCGCTTCGGCGAGGTCATCAGCTGGAGATAGTCGACGACGATCAGCTTCAGATCGTGCTTCTGCTTGAGCCGCCGCGCCTTCGCCCGGATCTCCATCAGGTTCATGCTCGGCGTGTCGTCGACGAAGAGCGGCGCCTCGCTGATCTCACCCATGCAGCGGGCCAGCTTGGTCCAGTCGTCGTCGGAGAGCTGCCCGCTCCGCAGGACGTGCAGCGGTACGCGCGCCTCGGCCGAGAGGAGTCGCATGACGATCTCGACCTTGCTCATCTCCAGCGAGAAGATCGCCGACGCCTGGTTGGCGCGGATAGCTGCATTCCGGGCGAAGTCCATACTCGCCGTGCTGTTGTGCGTCGGGATCATCGAGCGCCCCGCCAGGTACAGATGATCGGGATTGTCGACAGTCACACAACGCACCGGGACGCTCGGCACCGGACGGACGTCCACGATGAACCGCGCGTGGGAGCGGACGTCCGAGGAGGTCCGTCGCCGGGCCGCGTGGGCGGTCCGCTTCCGGTCCAGCCGGAAGACCGTGTCCGGGGTGGAGAAGTTCAGCGTGTACGCGATCGACGATGCCTCGGTACGGCCGCGCACCTTGCGCTCGGTCATGGTGCACCGGTAGCCCAGGCTGACGACGAGTTCCCGTACGCCGTCGATCAGGCGCCGCGAGGTGGACGTGTACTGCAGGTTCCCGGTCGGCGCCACCGTGCCGTCGGTGTCCATGAGACCGGCGAGCAACGCCCGGCGCTGGGTTTCGGAGGAGCGTAGGTAGTCGTCCGGGATGTGCTTGTCGTAGGCCACCCCGACTCGGCGGAGCAGGGCCAGGAAGGAGCCGTTCCGCTCGTGGCACTCGGCGCAGCGGCGGGTTCCGGGGTTCTCCCGCAGGGCGCGGGTGGAGCCGCCGCAGTCGACGCAGGTGCGGTCCGCCGTCCTGGCCGGCGTGGGCAGATGCACGCTGTAGACCATGGGCCCGCTCGGGCGTACCAGGAAGCCGTCCTGGGCCACGAGGTCGAGCATCTCCGCGTCCGCGGTGGTGAAGC
Source organism: Micromonospora sp. Mcm103 (assembly GCF_024519755.1). Taxonomy (NCBI): domain Bacteria; kingdom Bacillati; phylum Actinomycetota; class Actinomycetes; order Micromonosporales; family Micromonosporaceae; genus Micromonospora; species Micromonospora sp. Mcm103. The sequence continues at coordinate 247,182 of NZ_JALJRJ010000004.1, read as the reverse complement.
GGCTGGCCCCGGTGTGCCCGTCGCCGAGCCACACCCCGAGGGTGTACGGCGGGACGGCCAGGTCGCGTTCCGGAAGTCGGAGCGGCGCGCAGTTCCGCACGGCGTGGTTGAGACGGCGGTCGGCCGTCCCGGTACGTAGCGTGGCCGCGATCTGCGCCGTCGTGACGATCCCGTCGTGCTCGGCGCGGCTGCCGGCGTTCACCGGTCGTTCCGCGCGTGCACGGAGGCCGGAGATCAACGCGCCCACGGGGTAGCCCGGAGCCGTCCAGTTGCGTGTCTTGCCGGCCCGGGTCACCGGGCGGGCGACCTTGCCGTTGGAACCCACCGTCTGCGCCACCGTGTGAAGCACGTTGCGGAATTCCGGGCCGACCTGTTCCAGCGGTTCGGCGGATGCGGCCGCCTCGGCCGCCCGTACCTTCGCCAACGCCGGCTCGGCCCAGTGGTGCCGCCGGCGTGCCTCCGGCTGGCGTCGGCTGGCCCGGGTGGTGGTCTTCCACAGGTGCTCGGCGTCCGCCACGATGACGCTTCCGTCGGAGAACTCGACCTCGTAGCAGGGGCGGTCGTACATCACGTCGAAGACGTTGGTGATCGTCGTCGGGGTGCCGTCCGCGGCGAGGAGCTGCTCGCCGACGCGCACCTCACCCATGGTTGTCCAGCCCTGCGGGGTGGGCAGTGGGGTGTCGAGTGCGAGCGCCTTACCGAGACCGGGCCGGCCGGCCACGATGATGAGTTGGCCGGCGTGCAGGCCGTTGAGCAGGCGGTCGAGGTCGGTGAACCCGGTCGGCACACCCGTCATCACCCCGCCCTGGGCGCCGACCGCCTCGATCTCGTCGAGCGTCGGCTGGAGCATGTCGGCCAGGACGGCGAAGTCCTCGCTGACGCGCTTCTCGGTGATCTCGTAGACGGCCTGCTGGGCGAGGTCGACGATGTCGTCGACGTCGCGGCTGCCGCTCGGGCCGGTGCCGTAGCCGAGCTGCACGATTCGGGTGCCGGCCTCGACCAGCCGGCGGAGCACTGCTCGTTCGCCGACGATGCGGGCGTAGTAGGCGGCGTTCGCGGCGGTGGGCACGCTGGCGATCAGCGTGTGCAGGTAGGGGGCGCCGCCGATCCGGGCGAGGTCGCCGGAGTCGGCGAGCGCGGCCGCCACGGTGATCGGGTCGGCGGGTTCGCCGCGACCGTAGATGTCCAGGATCGCGTCGAAGATGGTGGCGTGGACCGGGCGGTAGAAGTCGTTCGTCTTCAGGATCTCCACGACGTCCGCGATGGCGTCCTTGGACAGCAGCATGCCGCCGAGTACGCACTGCTCAGCGGCGACGTCCTGGGGTGGTGTCTTCTCGAACGCAGATTCGCGCGGCGGCGGCTCGGGCGATTGTCCCCCGGTCCGTTCCGCACGCGTCTCGTCGGTGACCGACACGGGTTCCCCCCTCGCTGCGTCGGATCGAACCCAGCTCTATCGCCGGGGTATGACAACTCTCCGCCGACCCTCCGGTCGATCGGGGGTCATCGCCGGCGGTCGGGGGACCACGATACGGAACCCGAGGTCAGCCGCTCAACAAGGCCGGTGGATGAGCCTCGGGACAACCTGTGGACGCCTGGGGACAGGCATGTGCGCAGGGTGTGCACAGAGGTGTGGAAAAGTGATGGGGAATTCCGGGCGTATCGCCTCTGACCTGGGCTTTTCCTATCCCCACCCTGTGGACGGAAGATTTCCGGCCAAGCTTTGTCGTCGTTCGTCCCGTACTATCGCTGCGAACGGCGACACCTGGGACAGCGGGTTTATTTTCGGGTTGAGAGAGGTCACGCTCCGGCCGTGAGACACCGGGACTGGGGAAGCGGGGAGGACAGCCCGCGCGAGCGACGGCCGAGCGGTTCCTGGGATGAGCCCGCCGGGCCGCGCCGGGTCGACTCGTACGCGCCGGAGGGCTACCGCACGGCGAGCCGGCGGCGGGCGATCGAGCGTGGCCAGGACGAGCCGGTGGAGACGTACCTTCCGCGGTGGGCGCTGGAGTCCGGGGTGAGCCGGGCGGACGGCGGTGGCCGGCATGCCGCGCCCGACGACGACGAGGTGGAGACGCCGTCCTCCGGTGGTGGTCGGCGGGCGGAGACCGGTCGGCGGGATCTGCGCGCGATCGGCGCGGGTCCGTTGTCGGACCACACCGCCGAGTGGACGATGGACGCCCCGCAGGAGCGGGGGTACGTGGGTAACCGGCGGGCGGACGAGGACGACGAGCCGGTGTCGGGTGCGGCGCCCCGGAGTCGTCCGCGCCGGGCGGCGACACGCCGGCCGCAGGTGATCTGGTCAGGGCTGCCGAAGTCGGCGGGTTCGGGCGAGGAGCCGGCCGGGCCGGACGGTGGACGGCCGGCGGGTCGGCGGCGTCGGTCGGCGTCGGGTTCGTCCTGGCCGCCGCCGGCGGGGTCGGACTCCACCTGGTCGCGTCCGGCGGCCCCGGACGGCGCGTGGTCGCGCTCGGCGACGGATGCCGAGTGGCCTGCGGCGTCGGATGCGGGCCGGTCAGCATCGACGGCGGAGCCGGAGCCGGCGTGGGGGCGGGCGACGACGTCCGAGTCGGAGCCGACCTGGTCGCGGGCGGCGCCGCCGGAGCCGGCGCGTCCGGCGGCGGATCCGTGGCAGCGCCGTCGGAGCGCCGAGCGTGAGCATGTGGATCCGCCCGCTGTCGACCCGTGGGACGCGTCGGGGGTGCACGCCTGGGACCGGCCGGTGCCCGCGAGCCGCTGGGAGCGGGCGGAGAGCGGGTGGGACCGTACGGAGCACACGGGTGAGTGGGACCGGTTCACCGACACCGGTTTCCTGGAGCCGGTGCGGGACACGGACGACCGGTATGCGGGGGCGGATCCGTGGGATCGTTCGACGTCGCCGGTGCGGGAGGGCTGGGCGTCGGCGGCGCGGGCCGAGGCGTTCTGGTCGGGTACCCGGCTCTCGGGTGACGATCCGCGGTGGATGGAGACGCCGTCGACGGCTCCGCGTTCGCCGGCGGTGGCGTACTCGGCGCCGCGTCCGCGTACCGTGCCTCGCCGTCGCCCGGTGGAGCCGGCGCCGTCGACGTTGCGGCGGCGGGTGGATTCGATCGGTGGCGGTTCGTGGGGTCGTCGGCTGGAGGACGACCTGCTGGACCCGGATCCGGGTGGTCCGTTGCGGCCGCTGGTCTACACGGCGGCCTGTTATCTGGTGCCGGCGGTGCTGCTCGTGATCGGTCTGCTGTTCCTCAGTGGTCAGCCGCCGGCGGGGTGCGTCACGGACATCACCGGTGGGGGGTGTGACTCGCCGCGTGCGCACGCCCTGGAGTCGTTGGTGTCGGCGGCGCCGCGGTTCGGGTTGGCGATGGTGAGCAGTCTGGTGGTGGCGGTCCTGCTGCGGCAGGTCGGTACGACGTGGCGGTCGGCGACTGTGGCGCTGGCGGCCGCTGTGGTGGGTGGTGGCCTGTCCACGGTGGTGATCAGCGCGGTGACGGGCCGGCCGCTCGGTTGAGCGGCTTCGGCCGAGCGAATCCGGCCGGCGGCGGGGATGCGGAAAGGCCCGCACCGGCAGCCGGTGCGGGCCTTTCGCGTCGTGCTTCGGGTGTCAGCCCTTGACCACGTTCAGGTCGAACTTGGCGGTCACCTCGGGGTGCAGCCGGATGCTGACCGGGTAGGAGCCGAGCGCCTTGATGTGGCCGGGCAGCTCCAGCCGGCGGCGGTCCAGGGTCGGGCCGCCGGCGGCCTTGACGGCGTCGACGATCTCGGCCGGGGTGACCGAGCCGAAGAGCCGCCCGCCGTCGCCGGCGCGGGCCTTCAGGTTGACCTTGAGACCCTCGACCTGGGTCTTGACCTCGGTGGCGTGGCCGAGGTCGCGGATCTCGCGGGCCGAGCGGGCCCGCTTGATGACCGTGACCTGCTTCTCCGCGCCCTTGGTCCAGGCGATCGCGAAGCCCTGCGGCAGCAGGTAGTTACGGCCGTAGCCGTCCTTGACCTCGACGATGTCGCCCGGAGAGCCGAGGCCGGACACCTCCTGAGTCAGGATGATCTTCATGTCCGTGCCTCCTCTCAGCGGGTCGTGGCCGTGTACGGCAGGAGCGCCATCTCGCGGGCGTTCTTGACCGCACGGGCGATCTGCCGCTGCTGCTGCGAGGTGACGCCGGTCACCCGCCGAGCGCGGATCTTGCCGCGGTCGGAGATGAACTTGCGCAGCAGCGCGGTGTCCTTGTAATCGATGTAGGTGATCCCGTCCTTGTCGAGCGGGTTCACCTTCTTCTTCGGCTTGCGAAGGGCCGCAGCCTTAGCCATTGCTCGTGCTCCTGGTTTGCGATCGCGGGCGCTCGGCGCCATTAGAACGGAGGCTCCTCGTCGAAGTTGCCGCCCGAACCACCGCGGGAGGGGGCGGGGGCAGCAGAGGCCCAGGGGTCGTCGAAGTTGCCTCCGCCGCCGCCCTGGCCGCCACCACCACCGAAGCCGCCGCCACCGCCACCGGAGCGGGACATCTTCTGCACCTTCGCCGTGGCGTAGCGCAGCGACGGGCCGATCTCGTCGACCTCCAGCTCGATGACGGTGCGCTTCTCACCCTCGCGGGTCTCGTACGACCGCTGGCGCAGCCGGCCGGACACGATCACGCGAGCGCCGCGCTGCAGCGACTCGGCGACGTTCTCGGCGGCCTGGCGCCAGACCGTGCACGAGAGGAACAGCGGCTCGCCGTCCTTCCACTCGCCGGAGGCCTTGTCCATGAAACGGGGCGTCGAAGCGACCCGGAACTTGGCGACCGCCGCGCCGGAGGGGGTGAATCGCAACTCGGGGTCATCGGTCAGGTTGCCGATGACCGTGATGGTGGTGTCTCCTGCCATGACCATCTCCTCGCGCACTCATCTTTGTGTCGTACAGGCTCTCAGAGCCGTACGACAGCGTGGATGAGGCTTGTGATCCGGACGTGCCGGGTCTAGATGCTCAGCGCATCTCCGGGCGGATGACCTTGGTGCGCAGCACCGACTCGTTGAGTCGGAGCTGACGGTCCAGCTCGCCAACGGCCTCCGGCGTCGCCTGGAGGTCGATGACGGCGTAGATGCCCTCGGCCTTCTTGTTGATCTCGTACGCGAGGCGCCGGCGGCCCCACACGTCGGTCTTCTCCACCGAGCCACCCGCGGTCCGGATCACGTTCAGGTACGTGTCGAGCGACGGGGCGACGGTGCGCTCCTCGAGGCTGGGGTCGAGGATCACCATGACTTCGTAATGACGCAAGACGTGCTCACCTCCTGTGGGCTAAGCGGCCACGGTCCTTCCGTGGCAGGAGGTCGTGCGTCGTTGCCCGCGCCGATACCGGGGGAACCCGGCCGGACACACGGACAACCGGACCAGGATAGCCGGTCCGGACGATCATGGCCGGGCCGGTGGTCCAGGTGCCGGGTGCGGCGACAGGGGTCCACCCCCGGCGAACCGGCGGGTGGACCCCTGTCCACGGGACCGCGGGGCGTCCCGTCCGCATTCCTTGGGTGGGACCTGGGGAGGAACGACCACACCGATGAGGTTGGATCGAAGACGCCCCGCGGAGCTTTATCGTGTTGTCACCTGGTCTGACCATACAATGGCTATCGTCACCACTTGGGGCAAATGGAGGAATTGGTCCGACTGCCGGCTCCCGTGCCTGGATGACGAGCGGATCCCGCCCCGTCGTGCCGGGCCGCACGGCGGGGCGTCCCGTTGCCGGGGGTCCACCCTCGCCCGTCCGTGCTGTGGACCACGTGCGGGCGGAGCGTCGACCATCGATCCCACCTCGCACAACGACCGCCGGGCCGGGTGGTGACGCGTCCGACCCGCCGGGTGCCTCCCGCGAGCGCGCCGGCCGTCGCAGGCGCGACGTAGGCTGCCCTGCATGCGAATCGGAGCCCACGTCGACCCGACCGACCCGCTGGCCGAGGCGGCCGCCCGGCAGGCCGAGGCGGTCCAGTTCTTCCTGGCCGACCCGCAGGGCTGGAAGGCCCCGAAGCCGCGCGAGGACGCCGAACGCCTGCGCTCCGCCGACGTCGACCTCTACGTGCACGCGCCGTACGTGATCAACGTGGCCACGCTCAACAACCGGATCCGCATCCCCAGCCGCAAGCTGCTGCTCGCCCACGCCACCGCCGCGGCGGACGTCGGGGCCAAGGGCCTGATCGTGCACGGCGGCCACGTCAACGCGGGCCACGACGTCGCCGTCGGCTTCGACAACTGGCGCAAGACCTTCGCGTACGCGGCGGACTCGGGCGGCTTCCCGCTGCCGGTGCTGATCGAGAACACCGCCGGCGGTGACAACGCCTGTGCCCGGCACCTCGACTCGCTGGCCCGGCTCTGGGACGCGCTCGGCGACCACGAGGTCGGTTTCTGCCTGGACACCTGCCACGCGTACGCGGGCGGCGAGGAACTGCTGGGCCTGGTCGACCGGGTGAAGGCGATCACCGGCCGGATCGACCTGATCCACGCGAACAACTCCAAGGGCGCGTTCAACTCCGGCCAGGACCGGCACGACAACCTCACCGGCGGCACCATCGACCCGGAACTGCTGGTGGCGCTGATCCGCGCGGCCGGCGCGCCGGTGATCGTGGAGACCCCCGGCGGCGTCGAGGGCCAGGCCGCCGACATCGCGTTCCTGCGCGGGCAGTTGGGCGCGGCGGCGTGACGACCGAGCAGTCCGGCAAGGCAGGCGGCGGCGCCGAGGCAGCGGACGCCGGGCCCGGCGACGGCACCTCGGACGAGGCCACCGGCGGGGGAAAGACCAAGGCCCGGGACCAGGGCGCCGCCGACACGGGCGACGCCAAGGACGGCGACGCCGCCGCCGGAGATGCCGCCGCCGCCGAGAAGGCCGGGAACGGAGACGAGAGCGCCACGGGTACGGCCGGCGACAAGCCCGCCGATCCGTGGTCCGCGTTCGGACCCGCACCCGAGCCGGTGCTCGGCCGGCCCCGCCGGGCGATCCGCGCGGTCGGCCGGTTCCTGGTGCACGAGTGGACGCTCGCCGCCGTCGCCGCGCTGGCGCTGGCCGCGGCGATGACCTGGCCCACGTTGCGCTATCCGCGGCACACGCTGCCGCAGGACTACTGGGATCCGAGCCTGCAGGCGTGGCAGATGGCGTGGTCCGGCCACATCCTCCGGACCGACCCGGCGATGCTGTGGCACGCGAACACGTTCTATCCGGAGAACTGGAGCTTCGCGTTCTCCGACACGCTCCTCGGGTACGCCCCGGCCGGCCTGATCGGCGTCGGCCCGGAGCACGCCGTGCTGCGCTACAACATCATGTTCGTGCTGGCGCACGCGCTCGCCGCGTTCGGCGCGTACGTGCTGGCCCGGCAGCTCGGCGCGGGCCGCATCGGCGGCGCGGTGGCCGGGGCGAGCTTCGCCTACGCGCCGTGGCTGCTGGCCCAGGCGGGGCACCTGCACATCCTCTCCAACGGCGGCATCCCGCTGGCGCTGGCGATGCTGGCCCGGGGGCACGGCTGGTCGCTGCGGTACGGCTATCGGCCGCGTCGCCGGCACGCGGGCTGGGCGTTCGCCGGGTGGCTGGTGGCCGCGTGGCAGCTCAGCCTGGGGTTCGGCATCGGGCTGCCGTTCGCGTACATGCTGGCCGGGACCGTTCTGGTGGCGGTGGTGCTGTGGTTCGTGCGGCGGCGCCGGGTGAAGCGTCCGTTCGGGCGTCGGCTGTTCCTGGCCGACGTGTTCGGCGGGCTGGTCTTCGCCGCGGTGGGCGCGGCGCTGGCGGTGCCGTACTTCAAGGTCGCCGAGCTGCACCCGAACGCGGAGCGGACGCTCGGTGACATCGCGCTCTACTCGCCGCCGGCGAGCGGGTTCTTCACCGCGCCGGCCGAGTCGCGGGTCTGGGGCGGGCTGCACGAGGGTGCCCGGGCCGTGCTGCCCTGGCATCCGGAGATGACGCTGCTGCCGGGCTTCGCGCTCTACGCGCTCGCCGCCGGCGGCCTGTTCTTCTCGGTCTGGCGGGTCCGGCACCGGATCTTCCTGCTGGCCGGGGTGCTCGTGACGATGGCGTTGGCGATGGGCACCCGGTTCTTCGGCGGCCGGTTCACCTACGTGCCGTTGTTCGACTACCTGCCGGGCTGGAGCGGGCTGCGCACGCCGGGGCGGATGATGCTCTGGACGACGCTGCTGCTGGGCCTGCTCGCGGCAGGCGCGGTCACCGCGTTCTGCATGCGCGTACGCGAACTGGCCGCCGAGCGGGTGCCGCCGTGGCCGGGTCCGTGGCTGCGCCTGGCCACGCTGCTGCCGTTGGCGCTGGTGATCGTGGAGGGGCTGAACGCGACGCCGCAGCCGGTGGTGCCGCGGCAGCCGGCGGCGATGCGAACGGTGGACGGCCCGATGCTGGTGCTGCCGAGCAGCCAGAACCTGGATCAGCCGGTGATGCTCTGGTCCACCGACCGGTTCCAGCCGATGGTCAACGGCGGCAGCGGTTTCACGCCGCGCTCGCAGGCTCAGATCCGCGAGGCGACTGTCAGCTTCCCGGACTACGCGAGCGTCGACTATCTGCGGCAGATCGGCGTGAAGAACGTGGTCGTGTTGCGCGACGAGCTGGAGGGCACCCCGTGGGAGGGGATGCTCGACCGGCCGGTCGACACGCCGGGCGTGACCCGGGAGCAGGTCGGCGAGGCGGTCGTGTTCCGGCTGTAGGCCGGAACACGACCGCCTCGGTCACACCGGAACGGGTTCGGCGGGCCGTTCGGCGGCGCGCGCCCGCCAGCGCTGGTGCCAGGGCGCGTCGGGCGCGCCGTCGAGCACCCCGCCGTCCGGGTCGTCGGCGTAGGTGTGCCGGACCACGTCCAGTTCGGGCCGCATGATGTCCCGGATCACGAACCCGCAGAGCACCGCCACGGTGATCAGGCGCAGGCTCGACGCGAGCACGAAGACGCCTTCGGGGAAGACCGGCCGGGACATGGCAGTGCCGAGCAGTTCGCCGTAGAACGCGGCGAAGTAGCCGACCTCGGCGACCTGCCAGGCCAGGAACGCACCCCAGCGCGGCCGGGCGAGCACCGCGAGCGGCAGCAGCCAGAGCACGAACTGCTGGGACCAGACCTTGCTGAAGATGAGGAACGCGGCGACCACCAGGAAGGCGAGCTGGGCCAGCCGGGGACGGCGCGGTGCGAGCAGCGCCAGCCCGGCCACGCCGAGGCAGGCCAGCCCGAACAGCAGGTACGACAGCCAGTTGAGGGTGGGGATGTTCGCGTTGAGCCACTCGAACGGCCCGAGCTGGCCGGGTGCGGACGGGCTGATCCGGCCGTCCAGGTAGCGGCCGATGTACCAGAGCGTGCCCCAGTCGATGGGGCGCGTCGTGTTCAGGTCGAAGAAGCGTTCCCAGTTCTCCCGGTACGGGATCGCCACCGGCAGGTTCACCGCCACGAGCGTCACCAGCGCGGTCGCCGTGGCGACTAGCCCGGCCGGCATCTTTCCGGCGCGCAGCGCGAGGACCAGGATCGGCCCGAGCAGGAACAGCGGCCACATCTTGGCCGCACCGCCCAGGCCGATGAGGACGCCGGCCACTCCGGGCAGCAGCAGCGCGTACCGGTCGGGCCGGGCGCGAGCCCAGGCCAGCAGACCGAACGCGGCCAGGCCGATGGCGAGCAGGTCCCAGTTGACGGTGGCGGTGAGCACCAGCGCCGGGGAGAGCGCGAACAACGCGGCGTCCCAGGGTCGTCGTCGGCGCAGGCTGAGGATCACGGCGACGGTGGCGACCGCGAGCGCGCCGAGCACCAGCGCGTTCAGGTTGTAGAACCACTGGCCCTGGTTGATGGCGGGGTTGTCGGCGCCGAGGGCGTGCACCGGCAGGCCGAGCGCGCCCATGAAGTAGCCGGTCAGCACCGGGTACTCCACCGGGTGGTCCGCGTAGGGGACCTTGCCCTCGTTGAGCCCTTCGGCGTAGTAGAGCGCCAGCACGTCGGTGTAGCACATCCGGGTGTACTGGATGTTGTTCTGCCAGGCGCCGTCCTGGCAGGGCGACTTCTGCACCCAGTGCAGGGCCAGCGTCAGGCACACCAGGGCCAGCACGATCCGGCCGGCGGTCCAGAAGCGGCTCTCCCGGCCGGCGGGCCGGTCGAGGGCGGCGGCGTGGTCGCCGAGCGGCCCGCCGATCAGACCGGAGGCGCCCCGGACGAACCAGTCCGAGCGGGAGGGGTGTTCCACCGTCTCGGCGGGTCGTGGCGCCGCCTCGGACGCGCCGGGCTCATCGATGCCTGCGGGCGACTGGGTGCTCATGGAGAGGCATCCTGCCGTACACCGGGGGTCGCCGTCCCGTCGCGCGCGGAGAAATTCCGGTACGCGAAACGCGGCGGCGGCCGGACCTCGGGTCCGGCCGCCGCCGTCGGGTGGTGCGCGTCAGTTCTGTCGTGCCGGTGGTGTGCTCGGTAGCAGCCCGCCGCCGCCACCGCCGCCACCGGGACGTCCGCCGCCTCCGGGGAGCCCGCCTCCGCCGGGGTTGGTGCCGCCCTGGTCGCCGCCACCGGGGGTGCCGCCGCCGGGCGTGCCGCCGGGGCAGAACAGGCCGAGCGGGTCGCAGTTCGGGCCCCCGGGCTGGCCGGGCTCGTTCGCCGGCGGGGGCGCCTCGCCGTTGCCGGTGTCGTCCTTGCCGATGTTCGCTGCGGGCGGGAACTCTTCCTTGTCCTTGCCCTTGAGCGCGTCGTTCATGAAGCGCTGGAAGATGTCACCGGGCATCCGGGCGCCGCTGATGTCCCGGCCGTCCTTGTACTTGATCGCCTTGCGGTCCTTGACGTTTCCGACCCAGACGGCGGTGGCGAGCTGCGGCGTGTAGCCGATCATCCAGGCGTCGCCGTTGCGGGTGGTCTTGTCGCCGAGTTCCCAGGTGCCGGTCTTCTCGGCGACCTGGCGGCCGTCCTCGAGCTTCTTGTTGATCTGGCCCGGGTACTGCTTCAGCACGGAGGTGACGTCGGCGACGATCTCCTTGTCGATCCGCTGGTCCCCCTTGAGCTTCTCCGCGCCGACCAGGTCCCACTTGCCGGTGTCCGGGTTCTGCTTCTCCACCTTCCGGACGAAGTGCGCCTTGTGGTACATGCCCTGGTTGGCGAAGGTGGCGACGCCGTTGGCGTGGTCGAGCACGGTGATCGGGTACTGGCCGTAGCCGAGGACGTGGAAGAACGGCGACGGCGCGAGGTCCTTCGGGTCGGCCTTGGTCAGGTCGTGCGCCTTGGCCGGGTTGGTGTCGGTCTGCCACATGGTGGTGACGCCGGCCTGCTTGGCCATGTCGAGCACCTTGTCCGGGCCGATCTTCTCGGTGATGTAGTAGAACGGCACGTTCAGCGACTTCAGCGTCGACAGTTCGAGGGTGCAGGAGTCACCGCAGGAGACCTTGTCCGCGCCGGCGTTGCTGACCTTGAACTTGGTGTCCTTCGGGGTGAACGCCGAGCCCTTCCACCGGGACTTGAGCGAGATGCCTTCCTTCAGCGCCGCGGCGAGCGTGTAGATCTTGAAGCTCGAACCCGGTGAGTGCCCGCCGCTCACCACGCCGTTGTCGATGTTCTTCCCGGCGTAGTCGGTGCCGGTGCCGTTGTCGCCGCCGTAGTAGGCGAGCACCCGGCCGGTCTGCGGGTCGATGGCCACCACGGCGGCCATCAGGTTCGGCGGCTGGCCGGCCAGTTCGGAGCCCTTCTTGGCCCGCTGGGCGGCGGCGAGCGCCGCCTCCTGCATCTTCTTGTTGATGGTGGTGGTGATCTTGTAACCACCCCGGCTCAGCGCCTTCGAGCACAGCGGCTTCTTCTCGGTCGCCTCGGCCTCGTTGTCGGTACAGAGCTTCATCTCGCGCAGTTCCTGCGAGACGTAGTTGACGATGTTGCCGTACGGGGTGTCGATGCCGAAGCCGCCGCCGCTGTTCTTCGACGGCTTCTGGATGTTCTTCGGGTACTCGGTGGGGTGCGGCGGCGTGTTCGGCGCGTCCAGCCACTTCTCCGTGATCATGCCGTTGATCACGTAGTTCCACCGGTCCAGCGCGGCGGTCGGGTTGATCGCCGGGTCGTAGCCCTGGTGGGTGGCGCTCGGCTCCGGCTGCTTGATCAGTGCCGCCAGCACCGCGGCCTCGGCCACGGTCAGGTCCTTGACGTTCTTCTTGAAGTACGTCTGCGACGCGGCCTGGATGCCGTACGCGCCGCGGCCGAAGTAGATGACGTTCAGGTAGTGCTGCATGATCACGCGCTTGTCGTACTTGTCGTTCAGCTTGGAGGCGAGGATCGCCTCCTTCACCTTGCGGCCGTACGTGTCCTGGTTCAGGTTCTCGAACGCGTTGCGCGCGTACTGCTGGGTGATGGTCGAGGCGCCCTGCTTGTCGCCGCCGGTGAGGTTGTTCCACGCGGCGCGGGCGATGCCCTTGTAGTCCACACCGGAGTGCTTGTAGAAGTTCCGGTCCTCCGCCGCGGCGACCGCGTGCTGGACATGCTCCGGGATCTGGTCGATGGTGACGAGCTGGCGGTTCTGGTCGCCGATCCGGGCGACGGCGGTCTTGCCGGTCGAGTCGTAGATGGTGGTGGACAGCGGCGGGATGGTGTCCTCCGGGAGCACCACCTTGGTGGAGTACCAGGTGAAGCTCACCACGCCGATGCCGGCCAGCATGATGAACACGGCGAAGCCGGCGATCAGGACGTTGATCCGGCGGCGCTTCTTCGCGCGCGCCGGGTCCTCACCGCGGCCGCGCCGGCCGGGACCGAGCGGACCGCCGGGACCACCGGGGCCACCGCCGGCGGCACCTGGTACCCGGGCGCGGCCACCTACTGCTGCCGCGCCGACGCTCGCGCGTCCGCCCACGCTCGCACGCCCGCCGACGCTCGCCGCGCCCACGCTCGCCGCGCCCACCGAGGCCCGCCCGGCCGGAGCGGCCGGGGAGACCGGCACCGACGCCCGGCCGGCGCCAGCGCGCCCGGAGGCGCCGGGTGCCGGCGAGACGGGCACCGAGGCGCGTCCGCCTGCGCCGGCCCGGCCCACCGAGGCCGAGCCTGCCGCTCCGCGCGGCGCCGGAGCGGCGCCGCCGACCGAGGCCCGGCCGCCCGCGCCGTACGGTGTCGCGGAGGCGCGCGCCGAGGCGCCGCCCTCCGCCGCGCCGGACCAACCGTTCCCGCCCCAGTTCCCTTCGGAACCGGGGTCGCCGTTCGGGCCCGGGATCTGGGCCCGCCCACGCGAAGAACTGGGATCGCCGTAGTTCATTCCTCACACCCTGCCGGTCGCGGTGGGGCGCGAGGGCGCCGCCACCGGGTTGCCGTGAGCTGGAACACGGGACGTTACCCGCCGGCGGTACCGGCGCGCGCCCGTCAAATCCGACCTATTCGGACCAATTACGCTTAAAGGCTGTCGCTTCTGCCACCCGGGGAATGGGCCGGCAACGATCGGGACAGCCACGTTCACCGTTGCGCCTCTCGCCTTCGCCGAGGGGTGGAGCCGTTGGCCGCGACCGACTCGTCCGCGTCCTCCGCCTCGCCCGCGAAACCGTCCCGGCCGAGCAGGAACTGCTCGACGAGATGGTTCCAGTCGCAGCCGGGGCAGACCTCCACCACGAACACCTGGAACTCACGCAGCGTCATGGCCAGGACGGGCAACTCGGCCCGGGTACGCGCCTGGCCGGCCGACTGCTTGAGTTCGTCACCGTAAATGTAGTGGACGTGGATCAGGTTCTCGCTGCGGCAGATCGGGCAGCGGTGGTCGGTCGGCTCGCCGTGGAAACGAGCAGCGTTCTTCAGGTACGGCGAGGCGTCGCAGACGTCGTACGTGCCGATCCGCCCGGCGAGCAGTTCACGCAGCACAGCCCGCTTCTGGAGCGAGTAGTCGACGACCTGGCGCTGCGTACGCATGCGGGAAAGGGTACGCGCTCCGGCGAACCCAGGCGACCACGGTCACGATCCGTGATGACCGCGTCGCGTAAGCAGGGGTTTGCCCCACCCTCGCCTCTCCGCTAACGTGCGATGTATCGGTCCGATACATCGCGGCGGTTAGCACTCCGCGCAGGGGGAAAAGAAGGGATGGCCCGTGCTCGAGCTCGCCATCCTCGGCCTCCTGCAGGAGGCGCCCATGCACGGCTACGAGCTGCGCAAGGAGCTGACCGCCAAGCTCGGCGCCATCCGGGCGGCGATCAGCTACGGCTCTCTCTACCCGACCCTGCGCCGGCTGCAGGCGGCGGGATGGATCGCCGAAGCCGCCGAGACACCCGCGACCGCCGAGGAGGTTCCCGCGCTGACCAGCCGACGCGGTCGGGTGGTCTACACCATTACCGCGGAGGGCAAGGAACGCTTCGCCCAGCTCATAGCGCAGGCTGGACCCGAGACGTACGACGACACGGGCTTCGGCGTGCACTTCGCGTTCTTCGCCCGGACCGACCAGGCCACCCGGCTCCGGATCCTGGAAGGTCGTCGCCGCAAGATCGAGGAACGTCGCGAAGGTCTTCGTGACGTGCTCGGCCGGGCAGCCGAGCGGCTCGACGCGTACACCCTGGAACTGCAACGCCACGGGCTCGACGCCTGTGAGCGCGAGGTCCGCTGGCTGGAGGAGCTCATCGCCAACGAGCGCTCCGGCCGGGCCCCGGCCGACCCGCGACCCGGGACGGCCGGTGGCCGAGGAGACAACGACAGCCCGCCCACGCCTGGAACGTCCAGGACAGAGCGGCCGTGATGAAGAAGAAGGAGGCAGACGCTATGGGCTCCGTCCGCGTCGCCATCGTCGGTGTGGGTAACTGCGCCTCGTCCCTCGTACAGGGCGTGGAGTACTACCGGAACGCCGACCCGAACGACCGCGTCCCGGGTCTCATGCACGTCACCTTCGGCGACTACCACGTCTCGGACGTGAAGTTCGTCGCGGCGTTCGACGTGGACGCCAAGAAGGTGGGCATGGACCTCGCGGAGGCGATCGTCGCCAGCGAGAACAACACGATCAAGCTCTGCGACGTGCCGCCGACCGGCGTCACCGTGCAGCGCGGCCCGACCTTCGACGGTCTCGGCCAGTACTACCGCGAGATCGTCGAGGAGTCGGACGCCGCGCCGGTCGACGTGGCGCAGGCGCTGCGCGACGCGCAGGTCGACGTGGTGGTCTCCTACCTCCCGGTGGGCTCCGAGGAGGCCGACAAGTTCTACGCCCAGGCCGCGATCGACGCCGGCTGCGCGTTCGTGAACGCCCTGCCGGTGTTCATCGCCTCGGACCCGGAGTGGGCGAAGAAGTTCACCGACGCCGGTCTGCCGATCGTCGGCGACGACATCAAGAGCCAGGTCGGCGCCACCATCGTGCACCGCGCCCTGGCGAAGCTCTTCGAGGACCGCGGTGTCGAGCTGCTGCGCACGTACCAGCTCAACTTCGGCGGCAACATGGACTTCATGAACATGCTGGAGCGCAACCGCCTGGTCTCGAAGAAGATCTCGAAGACCCAGTCGGTGACCTCCCAGATCCCGCACGAGATGAGCAAGAGCGACGTGCACATCGGCCCGTCCGACCACGTGCCGTGGCTGGACGACCGCAAGTGGGCGTACATCCGCCTGGAGGGCCGTTCCTTCGGTGACACCCCGCTCAACGCGGAGCTGAAGCTCGAGGTGTGGGACTCGCCGAACTCGGCCGGTGTCATCATCGACGCCGTCCGCGCCGCGAAGATCGCGCTGGACCGGAAGATCGGTGGCCCGATCCTCTCCGCCTCCTCGTACTTCATGAAGTCCCCGCCGGAGCAGTACGCCGACCACGACGCGCACGCCGCCGTCGAGGCGTTCATCGCCGGCGAGATCGAGCGCTGACACGCTGACACGCACCAGAAGGAAGGCCGGGTCCGCGCGGACCCGGCCTTCCTTCTTCGCGTACGTCAGGACCAGGCGCGCCGCAGCGCCACCGACGCCTCCAGCTCCAGCAGCGTCACCTTGCGCGGCAGCCCGCCGCCGAAGCCGACCAGCTTGCCGCCCGCGCCGACGATCCGGTGACAGGGCACGATCACCGGCACCGGATTGCGGTTGCAGGCCACCCCGACCGCCCGAGCGCCGCCGGGGTCACCGACCGCCTTCGCCACCTCGCCGTAGGTAGCCGTCTCCCCGTACGGGATGCGGGTCATCTCCCGCCACACGGCGCGCTCGAACTCCGAGCCCAGGGGCGCCGACACCGGCACGGTGAACTCGGTCAGCTCACCGGCGAAGTACGCCCGCAGCTCCGCCACCGCCAGCCGGGCCACCGCGTCGCCGGGTTCGTCCGACGCCCCGTCCACGCGGCCGAAGTGCGCGCCGCGCACCGCGTCGTCGTCGGTGCCGACGGAGAACTCCCCGATCGGGGAGTCGAGCACGGTCCAGCGCATGTCACCCATTGTCGCGCGACCGCCGACATTCTCCCCGACCGGCCCTGACCCGCCGCTGGACGTCCGCTGAACGAAGTCGATGTTGCACGGCGTCGATACCGTGCAGGTCATGGCCACCGGGACGCTCACTTTCCTGATCATCGGCGGGGTCGGTGTGGGCGTGCTGACGCTCGCCCTGCTCGGCTCGGGAGTGCTCCACCTCGGCCAGCCGGACGTCGACGGGCCGGTGTCGCTGGAGGCGGCCGCCGGGTTCACCGGGGCGTTCGGGTTCGGCGGCGCGATCGTCAACGAGCTGCTCGGGGGTCGTACCCCCGGAATGATCGCGGCGGCGGTGGCCGGCGGCGCGCTCGCCGCCGTGCCCACCGGCTGGCTGGCGGCCCGGCTGAGCCGCGCGGCCCGCAACATGCGCACCGACGCCACACCCACCCGCGACCACCTGGCCGGCGCGATCGGGCTGGTGGTGACGCCGATCCCCAACGGCGGCTACGGCGAGGTGCGGGTACGCCTCGCCGGCCAGCCGGTGAAGCTCAACGCCCGCGCCGACGGGCCGATCCCGGTCGGCACCCGGATCTTCGTGGTCGAAGCCCTGAGCGAGACCAGCGTGCACGTCGAGACCTACTGACACCACCACACAGACGGGAACCCCCATGCCCCTGCTCGTCGCCATCGGCGGCGCGGTCCTCCTCGCCGTCGTCCTCGTCCTCTTCGTGTTGTCCCGGATCAAGGTGGCCGGGCCGAACCAGGCGTTCATCGTCACCGGCCGCAAGGGCCGCACCACCCAGACCGCCGACGGCGGCCGGGCCACGGACATGTCCGGGCAGAAGGTCGTGCTCGGCGCCTCGGTGTTCGTGCTGCCGGTGGTGCAGAAGCTCCAGTCGCTCGACCTGTCCAGCCGCCGGATCGACGTCAGCATCCGCGGCGCGGTGAGCAAGCAGGGCATCCGCACCGAGCTGCACGGCGTCGCGATCGTCAAGGTCGGCGGCACCGAGGACGCGATCCGCGCCGCCGCCCAGCGCTTCCTGAACCAGCAGGAGGAGATCGACAACTTCACCCGCGAGGTGCTGGCCGGCGCGCTCCGCTCGATCGTCGGGCGGCTCACCGTCGAGGAGATCATCCGGGACCGGGCGGCGTTCGCCAGCGCGGTCGCCGAGGAGGCCGAGCACTCGATGACCAACCAGGGCCTGGTGCTGGACACCTTCCAGCTCCAGGACATCCTGGCCGAGGGCTCCTACCTCCAGGACCTGGGACGGCCGGAGGCGGCCCGCGTGCTCAAGGACGCGGCCATCGCCGAGGCGCGGGCCCGCCAGCAGGCCGAGCAGGAGCGGCTGCTCGCCGAGGAGGCGATCGCCGAGGCGAACCGGAACCTGGCGCTCAAGCAGGCCGGCATCCAGGCCGAGATCGACGCGGCCAAGGCGAGGTCGGCAGCGGCCGGTCCGCTCGCGCAGGCCGAGCGGGACCAGGCGATCCTCTCCGAGCAGCAGAAGGTGGCCGAGCGCAACGCCGAGCTGAAGCAGCGCCAGCTCGACACCGAGGTGCGCAAGCCGGCCGACGCCGCACGGTACAAGGTGGAGCAGGAGGCCGAGGCGAACCGCAACGCGGCGGTGCTCAACGCCGACGCGCAGCGGCAGGCCACGATCGCTGCCGCGCAGGCCTCCGCCGAGCAGGCCCGCCTCACCGGTGAGGGCGAGCGGGCCCGCCGGGCCGCACTGGCCGAGGCGAACGCGATCGAGGGCGCCAAGGAGGGTGAGGCCGAGCAGCGCCGTCGTTCCGCGATCGCCGAGGCGGTCGAGCGGGAGGGCCAGGCCGAGGCCGCGGCCATCCTCGCAAAGGGTCAGGCCGAGGCCGACGCGATGGCCCGCAAGGCCGAGGCGTTCGCCGCGTACGGCGAGGCGGCCGTCCTGGACCTGCTGGTCAAGGTGCTGCCCGAGGTGGTCGGCGCGGCCAGCGCCCCGATCGGCGCGATCGACAAGATGACGGTGATCTCCACGGACGGCGCGTCCTCGCTGACCAAGTCGGTGGCCGGCAACGTCGCCCAGGGCCTCCAGCTCGGCAGCGACCTGACCGGCATCGACCTGGCCGGGCTGCTGGCGCGGCTGGGCAGCAGCGCCCAGCACAACGGCAAGACCACAGTGGACGGCAGCACCGTCACCCAGTGACGACGACGCCCGCCGGTTCCCCTCGGGGAGCCGGCGGGCGTCGTGCGGTGGTACGGGTCAGAGCACGGCGACGACGAACTTCTCGCCGGCGCCCAGGCCGAGGGTCGGGCTGTTCCAGTCGATGCTCCGGCTGGCGATGAGCTGGCTGGTGCCGGCGCTGCCGGCGGTGACCGCCTTCTCGTTGATGTTCGCGTACAGGTAGACCGAGCCGTCGGCGTTGTAGTCGAGGAACGACATCCCCTCCCACGCGCCGATCGAGGCGCCCCGGGCGATCAGCGGCTTCGCCCCGGCGCTCTCCGCCGTGACGAACTTGCCGTTGATCTGGGCCTTCAGGCCGAAGGTGCCGTAGCCGTCACCGACGTTCACCAGCTCGTACTTCTCCCAGGCGCCGACGGTCGCCGAGCGGGCGATCAGCGGCTTCGCCCCGGCGCTCTCCGCCGTCACGAACTTGCCACTGGCCACCGACTTGATGCTCACGAGGGGCGCCGGGGCGTCGAAGTCGAACTTCTCGGCGGTGCCGATCGCGGTCTTGCTGGCGATCAGCGGGGAGGTGGCGCTCGGCGCGGTGACGTACTTGCCGTTGATCGCCGCCTTCAGGCTGATCGTGCCGTCGGTGTTGTCGACGATCTGGAACTTCTCCCACGCGCCGATGGTGGCCGAGCGGGCGATCAGCGGCTTCGCCCCGGCGCTCTCCGCCGTGACGAACTTGTTCGTGACCCGCGCCCGCAGGCCGAACAGGCCTCCGCCGGCGTCGACCACGTCGTACTTCTCCCAGGCGCCGATGGAGGTGCCCCGGGCGATCAGCGGCTTCGCCCCGGCGCTCTCCGCCGTGACGTAACGGCCGTTGACGCGGGCCTTGAGCCCGTACGAGCCGCGGGCCGTCACGGCCGAGCCGATGTGCAGCAGCCGGTCGGTGGAGCCCATGATGTCGTGCACCGCGCCGCCGATGCCGGTGGTCACGACCGAGTCGCGTACCTGCTGCGGCGACCAGGCCGGGTGCTCCTCCAGCAGCAGCGCGGCGGCGCCCGCCACGTGCGGGGACGCCATCGAGGTGCCGCTCATCGACTCCGTGCCGGCGCTGCTGCCGGCCTTGGCCGAGACGATGCCGGTGCCGGGCGCGAACAGGTCCAGGCAGCGGCCGTAGTTGGAGAACCAGGCGCGCATGTCGACCCGGTCGGTGGCGCCGACGGTGATCGCGGCGGGCACGCTCGCCGGCGAGGAGCCGCAGGCGTCCTGCATGCTGTTGCCGGCCGCGACGGCGTAGGTGATGCCGGAGGCGATCGAACGGGTGACCGCGTCGTTCACGGCCTGGTCGACGCGATCGACGCCGAGGCTCATGTTGGCGACGGACGGCCCGGTGGCGTTGGCGGTGACCCACTCGATGCCGGCGATCACCTGCTCGGTGTCGCCGCTGCCGGAGCAGTCGAGGACCCGGACGGCGACCAGGTCGACGGCCTTCGCGACGCCGTACGTCGTACCGCCGATCGTGCCCGCCACGTGCGTGCCGTGCCCGTCGCAGTCCTGCGCGACGTCGTCCTGCTCGACCGCGTCGTAGCCGTTGCGGGCGCGCCCGCCGAAGTCCTGGTGGTCGATGTCGATGCCGGTGTCGATCACGTACGCGGTCACCCCGGCGCCGGTCGACGGGTAGGTGTACTTGCCGTCGGTGCGGGTCTTGAGCTGGTCGATGCGGTCCAGGCCCCACGGCGGGGTGGTCTGGGTGCCGGCGGTGCTCCAGCGCTGGACCTGCTGGACGTACTCGACGTCCGGGTCGGCGGCGAGCCGCGCGGCCTGCCGGGCGTCCATGGTGGCCGAGTAGCCGTTCAGCGCCTTGCCGAAGACCCGGCGGACGGTGCCGCCGTGCTCGCCGGCCAGCGCGGACGCGGCGGACTTCACCTTGGCCGGGGTGGTCTTGCCCTTCTTGAGGACCACGATGTAGCGGCCGGGCACCGCCTCGGCCGTGCCGGCGCCACTGATCGACGGTCGCTTCGGGTCGGCGAGGGCCGGCCCGGCGACTGTGGCGCAGAGGATGGAGGTGGCGCTGGTGAGGGCGAGCCCCACGAGCGCGGAGCGGCGCAAGCCGCCACGACGTGTCACGAATTGTCTCCCCGTGTCCAGCGACCGTCCGGATCGGACGGGCGGATGAATCAGAACAGCCGCATCTGTCGATTCGGCGGCTGCCGATGACTCATCATGCGGGAGACATCGACCGGAGCGGGTCAACCGTTCGGTCGACACGCCGGCGTATCGTCGTCCGATTCGCGACGCCGGCCTCAGCCGGTGACGCCCTCCTCGCGCGCCCAGCGCAGCAGCTCCGCCTCGGCCTCGTCGCGGTCCAGCGGCCCGCGCTCGAGGCGCAGCTCCTTGAGGTGCTGCCAGGCGCGGCCGACCACCGGCCCCGGCGGTACGCCGAGCAGCTCCATGATCGCGTTGCCGTCCAGGTCGGGGCGGACCCGGGCCAGGTCCTCCTCGGCGGCGATCCGGGCGATCCGCTCCTCCAGCGCGTCGTAGTCGGCCGCGAGCTGGGCCGCCTTGCGCCGGTTCCGGGTGGTGCAGTCGGAGCGGGTCAGCTTGTGCAGCCGGGACAGCAGGTCACCGGCGTCGGTGACGTACCGGCGGACCGCCGAGTCGGTCCACTCGCCCCGGCCGTACCCGTAGAAGCGCAGGTGCAGCCCGACCAGCTTGACCACCTGGGAGGTGATCTCCTTGGAGTAGCGCATCGCCTTCATCCGGTTCTTGGTCAGACGGGCGCCGACCACCTCGTGGTGGTGGAAGCTGACCCGGCCGTCCGCGCCGACCGCCTTGGTGGCCGGCTTGCCGACGTCGTGCATGAGCGCGGCCATCCGCAGCACGAAGTCGCAGCCGTCGGACTCCAGCGACATGGCGTTGCTGACCACTGTGAGCGTGTGCTCGTAGACGTCCTTGTGCTGGGCGTGCTCGTCGATGGTGAGCTTCAGGCCGGTCAGCTCGGGCAGGAAGCGCTCGGCCAGGCCGGTGTCGACGAGCAGGCGCAGCCCGGTGATCGGGTCGGCGCCGCAGAGCAGCTTGGTGAACTCGTCCCGGATCCGCTCGGCGGTGATCCGGTCCAGGTCGCCGGCCATCTCGGTCATCGCCGCGCGGACGTCCGGGTGGACGGCGAAGCGGAGCTGGGCGGCGAACCGGGCCGCGCGCAGCATCCGCAGCGGGTCGTCGCGGAACGACTCCTGCGGCGTCCCGGGGGTTCGGATGATCTTGGCGGCCAGGTCGGCCAGCCCGCCGTACGGGTCGGTGAACCGGTGGTCGGGCAGGCTGACCGCCATCGCGTTGACGGTGAAGTCGCGGCGCTTGAGGTCCTCGGTCAGGCTCGTGCCGTACTGCACCACCGGGTTGCGGCTGACCTGGTCGTAGACCTCCGCGCGGAACGTGGTGATCTCCAGGTTGAGGCCGTCTCGCTGGCAGGCGATGGTGCCGAACTCGCGCCCGGTCTCCCAGATCGACTCCGCCCAGCCGCGGATGACCTTGATGGTCTCGTCCGGGTGGGCGTCGGTGCAGAAGTCGAGGTCGTTGCCGAGCCGGCCGAGCAGCGCGTCGCGGACGGATCCGCCCACCAGGTGCAGTTCGTGACCGGCCCGGGCGAAGCGCCGGCCCAGCTCGTCGGCGACCGGCGAGACTCGGAGCAGTTCGGCGACGGCGTTGCGCTGCGCGGCGGTCAGTTCGCGGCGGTCGGCGGCGTGGGAGGCGGAGGCTTCGGACATGGGATCGCCAGCCTATCGGGCCGGAGGTGGATCGACCGCGCCGGGCGCGGGTAACGGGTCCGGGTTGACTAAGGTTCCGGTTGGGCGGGGCCGGCCGGGCCCGGTCGCCACGTACCCCCTGGAGGCTGGCAGATGAGCGGCGGGCTCTACCGCAGCGCGAACGCGCACGGCGACGGCCTGCCGCCGGACGACGGCGCCACCTTCATCTCGGCCGAGCCGCTGAACCAGCCCGGCGTCGAGGCCGTCGCGCCGCCGCAGGAGGTGGTCGCCGAGACCAGCGCCGCGGCGAACAGCGCGGTGATGGCGATCGGCAGCCTGGTGAGCCGGGGTACGGGGTTCATCCGCAACCTGATGATCGGTGCCGCGCTCGGCACGATGGTCGGCGACGCGTTCACCACCGCCCAGTTCCTGCCCAACCAGGTGTACGAGTTCCTGCTCGGCGGCGTGCTGACGAGCGTCCTGGTGCCGGTGCTGGTGCGCCGCCGCAAGATCGACGCGGACCGGGGCGAGGCGTACGCGCAGCGCCTGCTGACGCTCGCGGTGCTGGCGCTCGCCGCGACCGCGCTGATCGCGGTGCTGCTGGCCCCGGTGCTGACCGC
Source organism: Micromonospora sp. Mcm103 (assembly GCF_024519755.1). Classification (NCBI taxonomy): domain Bacteria; kingdom Bacillati; phylum Actinomycetota; class Actinomycetes; order Micromonosporales; family Micromonosporaceae; genus Micromonospora; species Micromonospora sp. Mcm103. Next base: position 224,432 of record NZ_JALJRJ010000004.1, on the reverse strand, counting down.
CGTGTACGCGGCCGGCGGCGACGATCCGGCGTACACCACGCTCGTCACCCGGCTGTCGTACCTGATGCTGCCGATGCTGTTCTTCACCGGCATCAGCGCGCTGATCGCCGCGGTGCTCAACACCAGGGGGCACTTCGCCGCCCCGATGTGGGCGCCGATCCTCAACAATCTCGTCTCGATCGGCACGTTCGGCCTGTACATCGTCGTCTTCGGCGCGACCGGTCTCCGGCCCGAGGAGGTGGGCTGGGACCGGATCCTGCTGGTCGGCGGCGGCACGCTGCTGGGCGTGGCGGTGCAGGCGGTCGGCCTGCTGCCCGCGCTGCGCAAGGTCGGCTTCCGGTGGAAGGCGCGGTTCGACTTCCGCGAGCTGGGGCTGCGCGAGCTGGCCCGGCTCGGCGCCTGGATGTTCTGCTACGTCGCGGTCAACCAGCTCGGCCTCTTCGTGGTGGTCAACCTGCTCAACCGGGCCGCCGGCGGGGACGGCGAGAACGCCGGCCTGCTGATCTACAACAACGTGTTCCTGCTGCTGATGATGGCGCACGGCATCATCGCGGTCTCGATCATCACGGCGCTGATGCCCCGGATGAGCGCGGCGGCGGCCGAGAACCGGTTCCACGACGTCACCGCCGACCTGTCCCGGGGCACCCGGATGGTCACCGCGGTGCTCGCGCCCATCGCGGTCTGCTACGCGGTGCTGGCCGCCCCGATCTCGGTGGTGGTGTTCCGGTACGGCGCGTTCACCGGCGACAACGCGGTGGCCACCTCGACGGTGCTGCTGGTGGCGGCGCTCGGCCTGGTGCCGTTCGCGGTGAGCCAGCTCTTCACCTTCGCGTTCTACGCGCTGCCGGACACCCGTACCCCGGCTCTGATCAACATTCCGGTGGTGGCGCTGCGCGTGCTGCTCCAGGTGGGCCTGTTCCTGCTCTTCTCGAACACGTTCGCGGCGGCCGGGATGATGCTCGGCAACGCGGTGTCGTACCTGGCGGCGGCGATCATCTCGGCGATGCTGCTGCGGCCCCGGGTGGGCCGGATCGGGCTGGGCGGGATCATGCGGACGCTCGGCCGGGTGGTCGTGGCGGCCCTCGGCGCGGCGGTCGTCGGCCTGCTCGTGGTCGCGGTGCTCCCCGGCGACCCGGAGAGCCTGAGCTGGCTCGCCGCGGCGGTCCAGTTGGTGATCGGCGGCGCGGCGATCGGCGCGACCTATCTGGGGCTCGCCATGGTGCTGCGGATCGGCGAGATCACCGAGGTGGTCGGGATGGTCCGGCGGCGCCTCGGGCGTTGACCCCCTCGGTGACCGACGGTGAACGAGGATCACCAGGCTGGGGATACGGCTGTGGATAACTTGGAATTCCGCCGTCCAATGGGCCTCTCGGCCTGTGGACAACCAACCGTACGGACGAGGGAGCGCAGGCCGGGGCGGGGAAAACCTCCCCGCCGCCGCACCGGTACGCCCCTGTGCCGCCTCCTTGCCGTCAACCTCTAGATTGGCGGTGCGTGTCCGGCTCGCCCGCCGGGTGGGCGGGCGACCCGGCCGGGGCCCGCGGCGACTGGCCTTCCGGCCGGTCACAGCGGGAAGATGACATGTCGGAGAACCGGGCATCCCGGGTAAGGTCGCTCTCGACGGGTACGACCGGGATCGACGCGGGTGTCGACACCGCGGCCGTTCCACCGAAGGCAGAGCGGGAAGCCACATGCCCAGCAGCACGGGTCCATCGATCGACGCGATCACCGAGGGAGGACGGGTGACCCAGGTCGGCGAGGGTCAGGAAGCGGAGGAGACCTCTCCTGCGGTCGTGACCTTCGGTGCTCCCACGGTCGGTGAGCTGCTCGCGGAGCGGTACGAACTGGTCGAGCACATCAACAACGACAGCGCGGGCCGGTTGGTCTGGCGCGGTGTCGACGTGGTGCTCCGCCGTCCCGTCGCCGTGGTCCTCCGCTACCCGGGTGGCGACTCCGCCACCGAGATGCTTCAGGCCGCGGTCGCCGCGAGCCGCGTCATCCACCCCAACCTGGTCGGCGTCTACGACGCGATCGACGAGGACGACCGGGCCTACGTGGTCCGCGAGTGGGTCGACGGGCAGTCGCTGCGCGAGATGGTCGCCGCTGACGGGCCGCTGGACCCGGCCCGGGCTACCGCGATCGGCAACGCCGTCGCCAGCGCCCTCGCCGCCGTGCACGCCACCGGCATGGTGCACGGCAACCTCCACCCCGGCACCGTCATGATCAGCGACGACGGCCGGGTGGTGCTCGCCGATGCGCGTACCGACGGCGCGGACAGCCAGGAGAACGACCTGCGCGCGGTCGGCGGGGTGCTCTACTTCGCCCTGACCGGGCACTGGCCGCACGGCGAGGCCCCGCTGCACGGCGCCACCGCCGGGCACGGCCGCGCCGCCCTGCCGGACGCCGTCCGGGACGCCGGCGGCGCCATCGCCGCACCCCGGCAGATGCGCGCCGGGGTGCCGGCCTACCTCGACGACCTGACCATGGACCTGCTCGACCCGGAGATCCCCCCGCCGTCGTCGGACGTGCTGGCCGCCGAGCTGAGCCGGCTCGACATCCCCGCCGACGAGCAGTTCCTGGAGCAGGCCGGCCCGCTGCGCTTCACCGCCGACCCCGGCGAGGAGCCCTCCCCGCTGGCCGCGGCCGGCGGCCGCAAGGTCGCCATCGGCATCGCCGGCCTGCTGGCGGTCGCCCTGGTCGGGCTGCTCATCGGCATCAACGCGCTCGGTGGCGGCGACGACGGCGACAAGGAGCCGGTCGCTCAGCCGTCGAACAGCGCGCCGGCCACCGGCGGTGGGGCCGAGCCCGCCGCGCAGGTTCGCAAGCTCACCATCGTAGACGTCCGGATCATCGACCCGGACGGCGACCGCGCCGAGGTGCGCAACGCCGAGAAGGTCATCGACGGGGACGACGACGAGGGCTGGGAGACCAACACCTACCGGACGAACGCCAAGTTCGGCGGCATCAAGAAGGGCATGGGCGTCTGGATCGACCTGGGCGCCCCGCACTCGGTCAAGCAGTTGGAGGCCACGCTCTCGGCCACCGGCGCCACGGTCGAGTTGCGCGCCGGCACCCGCGGCGACTTCCCGTCCAGCTCCTCGGGCGACAAGCAGCTCGTCAACGCCTACTCGACGCTGGTCGGGCCGCCGAACGAGGACGGCGGCACCAAGATGATCTTCAACGCCTTCGAGCCGGACCAGAAGTACCAGTACCTGCTGTTCTGGATCACCAAGCTGCCGGCGAAGGACAACGGCAACACCTGGAAGCTCGGCGTCCAGGAGATCGTGGTCCAGGGCTCGTGACCCGGCCGCCGTCCCCGCCGCGCCACCGCCGCCGGATGTGGTGATGGCGGAACGCGACGGCCTGCCACCCGGCCGCTCCGACCTGGAGCTGCTGCGGGCGCACGTGGCCGGCGACCGGGACGCCTTCACCGAACTGTTCCAGCGGCACCGGGACCGCCTCTGGGCCGTCGCGCTGCGGACGATCGGCGACCGTGAGGAGGCCGCCGACGCCCTCCAGGACGCCATGCTGTCGGCGCACCGCGCGGCGGCCCGGTTCCGGGGCGACTCGGCGGTCACCACCTGGCTGCACCGCATCGTGGTGAACGCCTGCCTGGACCGCATCCGGCGGCGGCAGACCCATGCCACCGTCCCGCTGCCGGACGGCGTGCACACCGACGGCGAACCCGGCCGGCACACCGGCGGCCCGGAACCGGCCGCGCCGGCCCGCGACCACGACACCGCGCTCGTGGTCCGGCAGGCCCTCGCGGCGTTGCCGGCCGAACAACGGGCCGCGCTGGTCCTGGTCGACGTGCAGGGCTACCCGGTGGCCGAGGTCGCCGCCATGCTCGGCGTCGCCGAGGGAACGGTCAAGAGCCGGTGCGCCAGGGGCCGGGCCCGCCTCGCCGTCCTGCTCGGTCACCTGCGGACCGGCGCCGGCGCACCGGCCGAGGACGTGCCGCAGCTCACCTCCGGGAACCGCAGACGCCCCGAGGGCGTCGGATCCTCGTCGGGAGCGTCCCGGCAGGCCGTCAGCCAGGAGGAGCCGTGACTTCCCGGGAGTTCAGCGAGGTCGACCACGACCTGCTCGCCGACTACCTCGGCGGGGCGCTGGACGGCACCCCCGAGCAGGCGACAGTGGCCCGGCTGGTCGAGCAGGACCCGGCGTGGCGGGCCGCGTACGAGAATCTCACCGACGCGGTCGACCTGGTCGGCGCGGATCTGGCCGGCTGGGCCGCGGGCCCCGCGCCGGAGATGCCGCAGGCCGTGACCGACCGGATCACGGCGGCGCTCGCCGGCGCCGGTCCCGCGCTGCGCGACGGTACGCCGCTCGTGCCGGCGCAGCCCGGCGGCGCGAGCCGGCCACCCGGCTCGGCCCCCCGTCCCGACCGGCACAGCGGCCCCGGTCGTCGCCCCCGGCGCTGGGCCCGGATCGCCGGGCCGGTGGCGCTGGCCGCGGCCTCGGTCGCCGCGGTGGGGCTCGGTGTGGGCCGGATGGCCGACTCCGGCGACGGCGGCGTCAGCACCGCCGACCGGGCGGGCGGGGAGGCGGCACCGATGGCCGCCGCGCCGTACCGGACCACCGGACCGGCAGTGCGCAGCGGCACCGACTGGACACCGGAACGCCTCGCCGCCGACCGGGCGCCCACCGGAGCGAAGTCGATCCCGGGAGACATGGCCGGGCCGTCCGGCGCGGCGAAGGACGGCGCGGAGACGCCCCTGTACAGCGAGGGCCAACGCCTCAGCGCCCTCGGCGGGCTGGACCGGCTGACCCGGCCGGAGACGCTCGCCGCGTGCCTCACCGCGATCGGGGCCGAGCACGGCGGCGGGCCGCTCACCGTGAACATGGTCGACTACGCCCGCTTCCAGGGCGTACCGGCGCTCGTGGTGACGTTCGCGGACGCCGGCGGCGCCCGCTGGGGCTGGGTGAGCGGGCCGGAGTGCGGGGTACCCGGGTCCGGCGCGGACACGCGGTTCCGGACGCGGGTAGGGTGAAAACGCGGTCACGACGCTTGTCCCGCCACGTGACCTGACCCACCGGATGACCGGCTCGGGAATCCCCGCTTCGTACGATGGCGTTCTGCAAGTCAGGCGCCGGCGTCCCTAGAGCCGTCGGCACTCGGGATCGACATCGGTGCGGCCGGTGACGAACACACACATCGGGAGACGGCAGTGGACGAGGTCCGCAACCTGATCATCATCGGCTCCGGTCCGGCCGGCTACACGGCGGCGGTCTACGCCGCCCGCGCCAACCTGAAGCCCCTGGTGATCGAGGGCGTGCAGTCGGGTGGCGCGCTGATGACCACCACCGAGGTGGAGAACTTCCCCGGCTTCGCGGACGGCATCCTCGGCCCCGAGCTGATGGACAACATGCGCAAGCAGGCCGAGCGCTTCGGCGCCGAGTTCCTCACCGACGACGTGACGCGGGTCGAGCTGAAGGACACCGGCGAGATCGGCTCCGACGCGGTGAGCACCGTGTGGGTCGGCGAGACCGCCTACCGCGCCCGCGCCGTCATCCTCTCCACCGGCTCGGCCTGGCGTCCGCTGGGTGTGCCGGGCGAGCAGGAATACCTGGGCCACGGCGTGTCGTCCTGTGCCACCTGTGACGGCTTCTTCTTCCGCAACCAGCACATCGTGGTGGTCGGCGGCGGCGACTCGGCGATGGAGGAGGCGAGCTTCCTCACCCGTTTCGCCGAGTCGGTGACGATCCTCCACCGCCGCGACTCGTTCCGCGCCAGCAAGATCATGGCGGACCGGGCGCTGAGCAACGAGAAGATCAAGGTCGAGTGGAACACCGTGGTCGAGGAGATCCTCGGCGACGACGGCAAGGTAAGCGGCGTACGGGTGCGCAACGTGCACACCGGCGAGAGCAAGGTGCTCGACGTCACGGGCGTGTTCGTGGCGATCGGGCACGACCCGCGCAGCGAGCTGTTCCGCGGTCAGGTGGAACTGGACGACGAGGGGTACGTGAAGGTGCAGGCCCCCAGCACCCGTACCAGCGTGCCCGGCGTGTTCGCGGCGGGTGACCTCGTCGACCACACCTACCGGCAGGCCATCACGGCGGCCGGCACCGGCTGCGCCGCCGCGCTGGACGCCGAGCGGTTCATCGCCACCATCCAGGGCTGAGAGTTCCACGAGCAAGGTTCGGAGGAGGAGAGTTCATAGTGGGTGCAACCAAGGCGGTCACGGACGCCAGCTTCGTCAGCGACGTGCTGCAGTCCGACAAGCCGGTTCTGGTCGACTTCTGGGCGGAGTGGTGCGGCCCCTGCCGCAAGGTCTCGCCGCTGCTGGAGGAGATCGCGGGCGAGATGAAGGACCAGGTCACCATCGTCAAGCTCAACATCGACGAGAACCCGGAGACGGCGCGCGCCTACCGGGTGATGTCGGTGCCGACGCTGACCATCTTCAAGAACGGCCAGCCGGTGCAGTCGATCGCCGGCGCCAAGCCGAAGGGTGAGCTGGTCAAGCTCATCGAGTCGGCGCTCTGAGCCGTACCGACACCTCCGGAACCCCCGTCACCACGCCCGGTGGCGGGGGTTCCGGCTTCCCTGACCTGCATGAACGCGAACCCGCCGGGTATCGGCCACGGTACGCTCCGTAAGCATCCGTCGGAGTTCCGGTCCGCCAACGTCCGTGCAGAGGGGGTCGTCGTGCGTCCGATCCGACCCGGTGACCAGGGACCGGCGGTGGCCGAGATCCGTACCGTCCTCGCCGGCCTGGAACTTCTCCCCGCCGAGGCCGGAGGCGACGACTACGACGCCCAGACCGAACGCGCGGTACGGGCCTTCCAGCAGTCCCGCGGCCTCAGCGTCGACGGGCGGGTCGGCGCCGAGACCTGGCGGGCGCTCGACGCGGCCCGCTGGCGGTTCGGCGCCCGCGCGCTCTACCACGCCGTACCCGAGCCGCTGACCGGCGAGGACGTCCGCTCGCTCCAGGAACGCCTGCTGGAGATGGGGTACGACGTGGGCCGCGCCGACGCCATCTACGGCATCCGCACCTCCCGCGCGGTGGCGCAGTTCCAGCGGGAGATGGGCCTGAAACCGGACGGCTCGTGCGGGCCGCACACCGTCAACGCGCTGCGCCGCCTCGGCCGCAAGGTGGTCGGCGGGCGCCCGCAGTGGCTGCGCGAATCCGACGCCATCCGGCAGGCCGGTCCGACGCTCGTCGGGCGGACCGTGGTGATCGACCCGGGGCACGGCGGCACCGACCCGGGAGTGGTGGTGCCCGGCGGCACGCTCCGCTGGACCGAGGCGGACCTCGTGCACGACCTCGCCAGCCGGCTGGAGGGGCGGCTCGCGGCCGCCGGCGTGCGGGTGCAGCTCACCCGGGGCCCGTCGCCCGGCGCCTGCCTGCCGGACGCGGACCGGGCCCAGCTCGCCAACTCCCTCGGCGCCGACGTGTTCATCTCGCTGCACACCGACGGGCACGCCAACCCGGAGGCCGAGGGGGTGGCGACCTACCACTACGGCACCGACAACGGCGTCACGTCGGCCACCGGCGAGCGCCTCGCCGGGCTCGTGCAGCGGGAGATCGTGGCCCGCACCGGGCTGCGCGACTGCCGTACCCACGCCAAGGCGTGGGAGCTGCTCCGGCTCACCCGGATGCCCGCGGTACGCGTCGAGGTCGGCTACCTCACCTCACCGGACGACAGGGGGCGGCTCGTCGACCCGCGTTTCCGGGACCGGGTGGTCGAGGCCATCGTGGCCGGCGTGCAGCGGATGTACCTGCCGATCGAGCGGGACGTGCCGACCGGCTCGATCGACGTGAGCGAGCTGCGGGCGATCGTGGCCGCCGGCACCGTCGTCGACTGAGCCGCGACTCAGCTCGTCGAGCGGGTGGCGGGCGCCGGGCGGACCGGCCGCAGCAGCGTCTCCGGGCTCATCGAGCCGAGCAGCTTCTCCAGCGCGTACTCGACGTCCGACTTCCAGCTCAGCGCCGTCCGCAACTCCAGCCGCAGCCGGGGGTAGCGGGGGTGCGGCCGGACCGTCTTGAAGCCCACCGAGAGGAAGAAGTCGGCGGGCGCCACGCACGCGCGGGCCGGGTCGTCCGCGTCGTCGCCGAACTTGGCGTCGCCGAACGCCTCGATCGCCTTGATGCCGCGCTTGGTCAGGTCGCGGGCCACGCCCTGCACCAGCATCCGGCCCAGGCCGCCGTCGGCGAAGGCGGGCACCACGTGCGCCGTCATCAGCAGCGCCGCGTCCGCCGAGACCGGCGAGGTGGGAAACGCCATCGAGCGCGGGACGTACGCCGGCGGGGCGTACATGACGAAACCGGCCGGCATGCCGTCGACGTAGACGAGCTTGCCGCAGGAACCCCACTCCAGCAGCGTCTGGGAGACCCACGCCTCCTTCTCCAGGCCCGGGTCACCGGCCGCACAGGCCCGCTCCGCGGAGACCGGATCCAGCTCCCAGTAGACGCAGCTGCGGCAGGATCGAGGCAGGTCCTCCAGCGTGTCCAGGGTCAGGCTGACCAGACGTCGCGACATGAGCGCACCCCACCACTAGGCTCGGAGCGCCGGTGAGTCCCGCGCCCTCCTGCTCCCGACGAGCGATCGTACGCCCCTGTCCGGCGGTACGGGAGGGAACGCGCGAGCCCTCGCCCGGACGGCCGACGGCGGGTCCGGGATGTGGACGTGTCCACACGGCCGGTGCCGCGACCGTCACCGGGGACTACGATCGACCAACCGGCCCCCGCCGCCAATGGATGTCGGCATCGCGGGTACCACACCGGGCGGCAGCCCCGCCGACACCCGATCGAGGTGATGTCCATGACCGGCACGACGCTCGACGACTACACCGACCGGTACGCCCGGCGCGTCCGCGGGATGACCGCCTCGGAGATCCGGGCACTCTTCGCGGTGGCCAACCGGCCGGAGGTCGTCTCGCTCGCCGGTGGGGCCCCCTACATCGCCGCGCTGCCGCTCGACGCGGTGGGCGAGATGCTCGGCCGGCTCGGCTCCGAGCACGGTGCCACCACCCTCCAGTACGGCGTCGGCCAGGGTGCCCCCGAGCTGCGTGAGCGGATCTGCGAGGTGATGTCCCTGTCCGGGATCGACGCCTCCTGCGGCGCCTCACCGGAGGACGTGGTGGTCACGGTCGGCGGCCAGCAGGCCCTCGACCTGGTGGCCCGGCTCTTCCTGGACCCGGGTGACGTGGTGCTCGCCGAGGGCCCGACGTACGTCGGCGCGCTCGGGGTGTTCCAGGCCGCCCAGGCCCAGGTGGCCCACGTGCCGATGGACGACGAGGGGCTTATCCCGGAGGCGCTGGAGACGGCCATCGCCGACCTGGCCCGGGCCGGCCGGCGGGTGAAGTTCCTCTACACCATCCCCACCTACCAGAACCCCGCCGGCGTGACGCTGAGCGAGGAGCGGCGCGAACGGGTGCTCGACATCTGCGAGCGCGCCGGGCTGCTCGTGGTGGAGGACGACCCGTACGGTCAGCTCGGTTTCGAGGGTGAGGCGCCCCGGCCGCTGCGGGCCCGGCGGCGCGACGGGGTCTTCTACCTGAGCACGTTCTCCAAGACGTTCGCGCCGGGCCTGCGGGTGGGCTGGATCCTGGCCCCGCACGCGGTCCGCGACAAGCTGGTCATCGCCAGCGAGGCGCAGATCCTCTGCCCGAGCGCCTACGCGCAGTCGGCCGTCTCGACGTACCTCGGCACCATGCCCTGGCGGCAGCAGCTCAAGGTCTACCGCGAGGTCTACCGCGAGCGCCGGGACGCGCTGCTCGACGCGATGGCCGACCTGATGCCGGAGGGCACCACCTGGACCACGCCGCGCGGCGGCCTGTTCGTCTGGGCGACGCTGCCCGACGGGCTCGACTCCAAGGCGATGATGCCGCGGGCAGTGGCCGCCCGCGTCGCGTACGTGCCGGGGACCGGCTTCTACGCCGACGGCACCGGCGCCGGGAACATGCGGCTCAACTTCTCCTTCCCGACGCCGGAGCGGATCCGCGAGGGCGTGCGCCGGCTGGCCGGGGTGATGGAGCAGGAGATCGCCATGCGCAAGGTCTTCGGCGCGGTCGGCGGTGCCGGACCGCGCCGCCGCCAGGGCGGCTCGGACGCGCCCGGCCCCGACTTGGCATGATGCCCGCATGTCCGACAGCCCCGCCGCACCGCCTCCCGTGACCGGATCCGCCGTCGACGAGCTGCACGTGCTCGTACTCGCGGGCGGCCTCTCCTACGAGCGGGACGTCTCCCTGCGGTCGGGCCGCCGGGTGCTCGACGCGCTGCGCGCTGTGGGCGTCGAGGCGGAACTGCGCGACGCCGACGTGGCGCTGCTGCCCGCGCTGACCGCCGACCCGCCGGACGCGGTGGTGATCGCCCTGCACGGCGCCACCGGCGAGGACGGCTCGCTGCGCGGCGTCCTCGACCTCTGGGACGTGCCCTACGTCGGCTGCGACGCCCGGTCGTCCCGCCTCGCCTGGGACAAGCCGTCCGCCAAGGCGGTACTGCGCGAGGCGGGCATCCCCACGCCCGACTGGGTGGCGCTGCCGCACGACCGCTTCTCCGAACTGGGCGCGGTGGCCGTCCTCGACCGCATCGTCGACCGCCTCGGGCTGCCGCTGATGGTCAAGCCGGCGCAGGGCGGTTCCGGACTGGGCGCCGCCGTGGTCAGGGAGGCGGCGTCGCTGCCGGCCGCCATGGTGGGTTGTTTCGCGTACGACCAGACCGCGCTCGTGGAACGCTACGTACCCGGAATGGACGTGGCGGTCTCCGTGCTCGACCTCGGCAAGGGGCCGCAGGCCCTACCCCCGGTCGAGATCGTGCCGCGCAACGGCGTCTACGACTACGCGGCCCGCTACACCGCCGGGCGTACCACCTGGCACGCGCCGGCCCGGCTCGACGCCGCGACGACCGCCCGGGTGACCGAGGTGGCGCTCGCCGCGCACACCGCGCTCGGACTGCGCGACGTGTCCCGGGTCGACCTGATCGTCGACGCCGGCGGCGACCCGCACGTGCTGGAGGTGAACGTCTCCCCGGGCATGACCGAGACGTCGCTCCTGCCGCTGGCGATCCAGGCGGCGGGGCTGGACTTCGGCCGGGTCCTCGGCACGCTCGTGACCCGGGCCGCCGCCCGCCGCTGACCTCAGCTCTCCCGGGTACGCGCTGCGTCCGGCCGGTCGCTCTCGTCTCCGCCCTCGTCCCCCGCCTTGTCGTCGCCTTCGCTCGTCGGTGCGCTGCCCGGCGCGGTTTCCGGCGCCGGGCCGGCCTGCGGTGCCGGGTCGGGCTCCGACGGGCCCGCCGAGGGGTCTGAGACGTCCGCTGCCGCGTCGGACTCGGGGATCTCGTCCGCTGCCTCGATCACCGAGACGGACTCCTCCTCGGGCTCCTCAACGGCGTTCGCAGGGGAGGTCGCGGAGAGACTCGACGGCGCCTGCCATTGGATGCGCGGCGGCTCGGCCAACGGACGACCACCGAACTCGGCGAGCCATGCGGCCACCATGGCGAGGTTCTCCCGCCACTGGTCCTCGGAGATCGGCGGCAGGATCGAGTCCCACAGCGACAGGAACGTGCCCCGCAGTTGCAGCCGCCCGTACGGCCGGGCCAGGAACCACAGGTGCAGGTGCGCCGAGCCGTCGCCCCACCGGTTCACGTGGACCCGGGCCACCCCGTCGAGCGAGCGCACGGCCCGCTCCAGGCGGACGGTCATCACGCCCAGTTCGGCGGCGAGCAGGTTCGGCAGGTCGCCCAGATCCAGGTGGGAACGCGACTCCAGGATCAGGACCATCGGCAGGCCGGTGGGCCGGTCCATGGCGCGGACGCGCCACCGCTCACCGACCCAGATGTACGCCTCGTCGGGCGCGTTGCAGGCGGTGCACTCCCGGTCCGCCTCGCCACGGCGGGGAGGTTCGAACGGTACGGGCTCGTCGAGCTGCTTGACGCGGAGATCGCCCTCGAAGGGGAAGGACGGCCACTGGGTGAAGTCGGGAACTGAGGGAGGGGTGTCCGGCACGACGCTGACCCTAACCGAGTTGGCGACGCCTGTCCCTACCTGTTCCACTGGCCGCCCACCGGTTGTCCACCGCGTTGTCCACAGGCTGCCGAGATCACCAGCACAGCGCGTCATGCACTGCTCAGCAAGGGTTTCCTCGCTTCGTTTCACGTGAAACGGGGAGTGCCTGTGGACAACCGCTGTGGATAACCTCGAGTATCTCCGGGCCCGTTCTTCCAACGATCCGGCGACCGATCCGCACCGGGTGTCGGCGGCTCTCGTAGCCGTTTCACGTGAAACGGCGGGGGCGCGTCGGCGCGCTTCTCGGCTCGGTGACTCGGCGCGCTGACGCCGGGCCGGCCTCGTACCGTGACTGAGCCCTCGGCGGGTGCGGCCGATCGAACGAGGCGCCGCGGGGCGACGGGCGGAAGGTAAGTCGACAGACGAACCATCCGGCGGTTGTTCGTTGGAAACGGACCGGGCCGCGCGGATCTCGAGCCGGGCCGATCACCGCTCGGCTTATGGCCGGCACCGCGCCTCATCGCTTCGCGTTTCACGTGAAACAGCAGGCGGGTCCGAGCCGACCGGCCGAGCCCGAGCGGGCCACACGGCCTCGGGGTTTCCGGGCGGTCGCTGATCGGGCTCGCCGCCCTGGAGTCTGCGACCACCCGGTCCGGTGCGCAGAGAGTTGGTAGGTCATTCGAGGGGGGCGCCGACGACTCAACGGGAAGCCGTCCCCCGGGAATGCTGAGCCGGGCCGCACGCCTCGGCCCGTTGCCCGGGCTCCTCGCGAGAGTCCTCGGCTCGGCGGTCCCCGGTCCGGCGGTCCCCGGCTTCGTCCGCTCCCCGGCTTCGTCCGCTCCCCGGTTCGGCCGCTCTCCCGATTGAGCACTCCCTGGTTCGGCATTACTCGGTTCGGCACTCCTCGGCTCAGCGACCCTCGGCCGGCGCTCCCCGGTTCGGCGGAGCCCGGCTCAATGCGCCTGGATCGCTCACATGCGCGATCGGATCGGGCTCTTCATAGCGACTCCTGCGCGACCGCCACGGCCGGGTGTGCTCAGCCCTGCGGCCCGCCGGCGTCGTCATCCTCCGTTCGCCCGTGCCCTGGCTCAGGGCTTGTCGGACCGAGACCACGTCACTCAGGGACAGGCCGGCACGCTGGCCCGGGCAGGGCGGCCCGACGGCTCGACGGGCTTTCCGGCGCAGAACCGGTTCGCGTTCGATCGGTCGGCGACACCAGCAGGCGGCTAGACGGGGTGCGTCGCGCGGAACGCTCGAGTCGTTCAAGGAACGGCTTCCGTCTGAGCCGTCGCCGTCAGCCCTTCTGCCAGACCAACGAAGTGGGCGCTCACCGACTCGTCACCGCCGAAGGCGGCCCTCGGCACCTTTGCGCACTACGCCCTCGCGTACTCGGCCGCTCAGCGCTCGGGCGCGCGGCGTGCTACCAATCAGCAGCGCGGAGAGTGGGTTCACCCACGCCCCATCTCCCAGTCACCGGTTCCCGTTTCACGTGAAACGCGGAGCGAAGCGCGACAGCCCAAGCCCGGCCCGTCGACGGAAACGGCAATGACTTCCGAGGGGTCGTTCTCTCCGTCGACCGGAATCGCCACGACCCATCGCCGCCGCCAGAACGAACGAGCGGCACCGAACCAACCCGGATACAGATCCGGCCGCATCCCCTCATCGGGATGCGGCCGGATCGACAAACGGAGAAGGAAGGACTACGCCTCGGGCGTCCCGTCCTCGCCCATGCCGATGATCCCGACGATCCGCTCCAGGTCGTCGACGGTGGCGAACTCGATCGTAATCTTGCCCTTGCTGCGGCCGATGTCGACCTTCACCCGGGTGTCGAACCGGTCGGAGAGCCGGTCCGCGAGATCGGTGAGCGCCGGGGCGTGCGGCTTCGGCCGACGCTTGGCGGCGGCCGACTTCGCCGGCTCCTCGGCGAGCGCCAGGTGCACGAGTTCTTCGGCGCCGCGTACGGTGATGCCCTCTCGGACGATCCGCTCGGCGAGTGCCTCCTGCGCCTCGGTGTTGTCGAGGCTGAGCAGAGCCCGGGCGTGACCGGCGGAGAGAACACCGGCGGCGACGCGGCGCTGCACGGCGGGCGGCAGGTTCATCAGCCGGATCGTGTTGGAGATCTGCGGACGGCTGCGGCCGATCCGCCGGGCCAGTTCCTCGTGTGTGGCGCCGAACTCCTCCAGCAGTTGCTGGTACGCCGCCGCCTCTTCGAGCGGGTTGAGGTTGGCGCGGTGGATGTTCTCCAGGAGCGCGTCCCGGAGCATCGCGTCGTCCTTGGTGTCCCGGACGATGGCGGGGATGGTCTCCCGGCCGACCGCCTGGGCGGCACGCCAGCGCCGCTCGCCCATCACGAGTTCGAACTTGTCGGGGTCGAGCTGGCGGACCACGATCGGCTGGAGGAAGCCGACTTCCTGGATCGAGGTCTTCAGTTCCTCCAGCGCCTCCTCGTCGAAGACGTGCCGGGGCTGCTTCGGGTTCGGCACGATCGCGTCGACCGGAATCTCCGCGAAGCGCGCGCCGGGCACCGGGCTCAGCTGCGGCTCGGGCTCGGCGGCCGGCGACGGGGTGCTTGCGACGCCACCGGTGATGGCAGCAGTCGCACCAGCGGCCGGAGCCGCCGGCGACGCGGCAGCCGGCGACGAGTCCGGTTCGGTGGCCGCCGGTTCAGCGCCCGGTACCGGGCCAGTGGGGATGAGGGCGCCGAGCCCTCGGCCCAGTCCGCCGCGGGGACGGTTCTTCATGCGACGCCTCCCAGCGACATCTCCGCACTACGCATTCCGGCTCACCGGCTCCTTGACGCCTCGCTCCGCGATCTCCTGGGCGGCCTCGAAGTAACTCGTGGCTCCCCGCGAACCGGGATCGTAGGTCATCACCGACTGGCCGTAGCTCGGCGCCTCGGAGACACGCACGTTGCGGGGGATGACCGCCTGAAGCACCTTGTCGCCGAAGTGGTTCCGGACGTCCTGCTCCACCGCGTCGGCGAGCCGGGTACGCCTGTCGTACATGGTGAGCAGGATGGTGGAGACCTCGAGCTTCGGGTTGAGGTGCTGACGAACCAGGTTGATGTTGTTTATGAGCTGGTTGAGGCCCTCCAGCGCGTAGTACTCGCACTGGATCGGGATCAGCACCTCCTGCGCGGCCACGAGCGCGTTGACGGTCAGCAGGCCGAGCGACGGCGGACAGTCTATGAAGACGTAGTCGAAGTGCCCCGGGTACGCGGCGATGGCCCGCGCCAGGCGCGACTCCCGAGCCACCACCGAGACGAGCTCGATCTCGGCGCCGGCCAGGTCGATGGTAGCCGGTACGCACCAGAGGTTCGGGATGCCCTCGACGGCCTGGGCCACCTCTTCGAGCGGCACGCTGTCGATCAGGCAGTCGTAGACGTCGGGCACGCCCGTGTGGTGCGGCACGTTCAGACCGGTGGAGGCGTTGCCCTGGGGGTCAAGGTCGACCACGAGCACCCGGTTGCCGTGCAGCGCGAGCGCCACGGCGAGGTTCACGGTGGTGGTCGTCTTACCCACGCCGCCCTTCTGGTTGGCGACGCACATCACCCGGGTCCGGTCAGGGCGCGGCATGGTGACCTCGCCACTGGGATTCAGGATCTGCACGGCGCGCATCGCCTCCATAGCCAACGGTGGATCATCCTCTTCGCGCGTCGGGGTTTCACGTGAAACGTACGTGCTGGCGTCTACCTCGTCCCCGTACCCGTCTGCCTGTGGCGTGTCGGACGGCGCCACGGTGGCCTCGGGGGCGGCCTGGTACGGCACGGCCGAGACGGGCGGCTGGGGTTCGTAGCGGGTGGGTACGGCGGCGTTCGCCCGCACCGCGGGCGGGCGCGGGGTCGGTGCGTTCACCGGACCGTCGGCCGGATCGAGCGGATCGCGGGCCGGCGGTACGTTCGCAGGCGCGGACGAGACGGGGCGCACCGGCCCGCCGACCGACGGTTCCCGTCGCTTGGACGGCTGCGCCGGATACGGGGAGGCCGGTTCGCCGGACTCGTTCACCGTCCACTCCTGGTAGTTGGTTTCACGTGAAACGGGGTCGGCGGAGGGCTGGCCTCCTGGTCCGGTCAACCGTGGATCGTCGTACCTGCCGTCGTCATGCACCTGTCATCCCTACCCGCTCCGGATGGTCGGTCCGCACCCGTCGAATCGCGTCCGCGCCTCGCACGGCGCCGTCGGCTCGGCGGGAACCATCGGGTTCGGGTGCCGCCCGGCACCGCCGTTCCACACTATCGACGCGCGGTCAGCCTACGGCCGACGGGCGCGGTGGGTCCATGTCGGGTTGCGATCGATCGCGTCACGCCCACCGGTCCAACGACCGGACCGGGCGTGCGGAATGGCGTACCCGCTCAGCGGTCGCCGCGACGGCGACCGCCACGCGACCGCTTCGGCTTCTTGGGACGGCGCGGGTTGACCACGCGCTCCCGGACCACCTCGACCACAGTCGCCGGGGGGTCGATCACCCCTTCGCCACAGCGGTGCAGTTCCGGGGTCCCGCCGCCGAGGCGGATCACGGCCTCGGTGTGCTCGGTGATCTCGTCGGCCGCCGAGGCGCCCTTGAGTGCGACCAGCCGTCCGCCGGGAGCCACGAGCGGCAGGCACCAGGAGGCGAGCCGGTCCAGCGGGGCCACCGCGCGGGCGGTCACGATGTCGGCGCTCAGCGGTTCCCGGTCGCGCGACCCGGCCGCCGCCTCCTCGGCCCGCCCACGGAACACACGCACGTCCCGGGTCACGCCGAGGCGCTGCACCGCCTCGATCAGGAAGGCGGTTCGCCGGGCCAGCGGCTCCACGAGCGTCACGGTGAGGTCGGGGCGCGCGATCGCCAGCACCAGACCGGGGAGCCCGGCGCCGGAGCCGACGTCGATCACGCTGGCTCCCTCCGGGATCCGTTCCGCCACCACCGCGCAGTTGAGCAGGTGCCGCTCCCAGAGCCGCGGCGTCTCGCGGGGCCCGATCAGGCCGCGGACCACGCCGTCGGTGGCGAGCAGTTCGGCGTACGCGGCGGCCAGGTCGAGCCGGTCGCCGAACAACGCGCGGGCGGCCTCCGCCAGCTCGGGCGGCAGCGTCGCCGTCGCCGGGTCGGGGGCACCGGCGTCGCCACCACCGTCCACGAGGGACGGTCCGTCCGCCGACGGTTCCGCGAAGACCGGGTCGGCCGCCGCGGCCGGAGCCGCCGGTGCCACGTCCGCCGCCGGCTCACCGGAGAAGGCGGGCATCACGTCCACCGCCGGGTCTGCGGGCTCGACCCCGGGCACCACCGCCGGCTCGCCGGAGAAGGCGGGCTCGCCGGGGTCGGTCACGGCCTTTCCCGGGTACGCGGGGTCGGCCGGCCCGTCGTCGTCGGAGAAGACCGGGTCGACAGTGGGGTCGGGGCGCACAGCCGACGGCCCGGGCGGCATACCGCCCGGGCCGGTCACGGCTCCTGCCGTCGTCTCGTCGGAGATCACGGACCTCAGTCCACCGGCCGGACGACGATGCGGCGGTTGGGCTCGACGCCCTCGGACTCGCTCTCCACCCCGCTCATCGCGTTCACCACGTCGTGCACGCACTTGCGCTCGAACGCGGACATCGGCTCCAGGCGCACCGGCTCACCGTGCTCCTTGACCTTCTCGACCGCGTTCTTCGCCACGGCGGCCAGCTCCTTGCGGCGGGCGGCCCGGTAGCCGCCGACGTCGAGCAGCAGCCGGCTCGGCGTGCCGGTCTGGCGGAACACGGCCAGCCGGGCCAGTTCCTGGAGCGCCTCCAGGGTCGCGCCACGCTGGCCGACCAGGTTCTGCAGCCGGCCACCGACCACCTCGACGACCGGGCGGCCACCCGACACCAGCTCGTCGATGTCACCGTCGTAGTCGAGGATGTCCAGCAGACCCTCGACGTAGTCGGCGGCGATCTCGCTCTGCCGGAACAGGTCGCTCTCGGCCGGGGCCTTCTTCTCCCGGGCCTCGCCCGCGGCGTCCTCGGTCTCGGTGGCGGCGGTAACGGGGGTCTCCTCGTCCAGGGACTGGTCGGCGCTGGGGATGCTGGTCTCGGTCACGGGTCTCATCTCCGTACTCGCTCGGCCGGACCGTCGGGGGTCCGCTGGTCTCCCGGGGCCGGCGGGAGGTTCGCCGGGTGCCCTCGGGCACGTCTGTACGGGCCAGTTTCGCCCGTGTCCGCGCTCCGCGCGGTGATTCCGGCCCGGCGCCGACTCCTCGGATGGCAGCACGCGGCCGGAACGGGCCACCGCCGACGTCGCCGACGGTGGCCCTGTGGGCTCAGCCCTGTCGCTTGGCGGGCTTGCTGCCACCCTTCTTCGGGTTGACCGGCTTGGCACCAGGCTTCGGGCCGGCCACCTTCGGCGCGGCGGCCGGAGCCTTCGCCGGCGGCTGGGCCGCCTTGCGGCCGAACAGGCCACCGGCCTTGGCCGGCTGCACCGGGTTCTTGCCGGAGGTGCTCTTGGCGGCGCTGGTGCTCTTCGCGGTCGGCGGCGGCGGGAACTTCCGCAGCACCCACTGCTGCTGGCCGAGCGTGAAGAGGTTGTTGGTGACCCAGTAGATGATCACACCGATCGGGAAGATCGCACCCGAGATCAGCAGCGACAGCGGGATGCCGTAGAGCATCAGCCGCTGCACCATGCGCTGCTGCGGGTCCTCGGCCCACCCGGTCTTGAGGATCATCTGACGGCTGGTCAGGTAGGTGGTGGCGATCATGATCAGCACCAGGATGCCGGCGACCACCTTGACCGTGCCGGTGTTCGCACCCAGCCGGCTCAGTTCCTCGGCGGTGGAGCCGAACTTGCCGGAGATCGGCGCGGTGAACAGCGTCGCGTTGGAGGCGCTGTTGAACTGGTCGACGGTCCAGCCGTACAGGGTCTTGCCCTGGTTGTCGGGGCTGAGGCGGCGCAGCGTGTGGAACAGGCCCAGGAAGACCGGGATCTGGAGGAACATCGGAAGGCAGCCCATGAGCGGGTTGGCCTTTTCCTTCCGATAGAGCTCCATCATCTCCTTCTGGAGCGTCTCCCGGTCACCCTTGTGCTTCTCCTGGAGCTCCTTGACCTTCGGCTGGAGCGCCTGCATGGCACGCTGCGACTTGATCTGCTTGACGAAGACCGGGAACAGGATCACCCGGACCGTCACCACCAGGAAGACGATGGCGAGGATCCAGGCCCAGTTCGTACCGATCACGGCCCCGACCGGAACTCCGATGGCGTCCCAGGCCGAGTGCCAGGTCAGCAGGATCCACGAGATCGCGTAGTAGATCCAGTCGAGACTAAACACTCAGGCTCCAGTCACGTCGGAACGGCGGCGGTCGCCCGGCTCCGGAACCGGGTCGTGTCCACCAGGGTGGAAGGGGTGGCAGCGCGACAGCCGACGGACCGTCAGCCAGGCGCCCCGCAGCGCACCGTGCCGGGACACCGCCTCCACGGCGTAGGCACTGCACGACGGGTAGAACCGGCAGCGGGCCGGCAGTGCCGGACTTATCCACCGACGGTACGCGATGATGGGCGCCAGCAGCATGCGGGCACCGGTTGTGGGCGACGGAGTCGCCGTCGTCGGGCCGCTCACCGCGACCGCCGTCCGCGGGGGGCCCGCGCGGCGGCGATGGCCGCGTCCAGGTCGGCCCCGAGCCGGGTGTACGTCGCGTCGGCCGATGCGGGCAGCGCGCGTACCACGAGGGTGGTGCCGGCGGGCAGCTCGGCCAGCCGCTCGCGGACCAGGTGCCGGAGCCGGCGGCGGACCTTGTTGCGGACCACAGCGCCGCCGACGGCCTTGGACACGACGAAGCCGGCGCGGCTCGGTGCGGAATTCTCCGCACCGATGCTTCGCGCCGGCTCCGGCGAGAGTGTCGCGGTGGTGCCGATCGGCTCGGGGATGGTCAGGTGGACCACGACGGCGCCACGGCCGACGCGTCGGCCACCGCGAACCGCTGCGGCGAAGTCGCTACTGCGCCGCAGTCGTTGCGCGGCGGCCAGCACGACTGCCCACGTCCCCGGACCGGACCTGTCGGCGTCAGGCCGACAGGCGCGCGCGGCCCTTGGAGCGACGGGTCGAGATGATGGCGCGGCCGGCACGGGTGCGCATGCGCAGCCGGAAGCCGTGGGTCTTCGCGCGCCGGCGGTTGTTCGGCTGGTAGGTGCGCTTGCTCACGTCAGGCTCTCCGTTGTCGTACGCCCCGCGCGGCGGATCGCCCGGGGTCGTGTGCTGGTCCAGATCACCTGTCGGTGACCTCCGATCGGCGCTGCCGTGACACGCTCCCCGGCGATGCGGGGTGACAGCCACGGACAGCAAGCAT
The DNA here is from genome assembly GCF_024519755.1 of Micromonospora sp. Mcm103. NCBI lineage: Bacteria > Bacillati > Actinomycetota > Actinomycetes > Micromonosporales > Micromonosporaceae > Micromonospora > Micromonospora sp. Mcm103. The sequence continues at coordinate 204,213 of NZ_JALJRJ010000004.1, read as the reverse complement.
CAATCACCCTAGCAGAGGGCGAGAGAGCAGCCGCTCCAGCCTACGCAGGGGCGCAATGACCGTCAAACGTCACACTCGGGCGTCCGACCTGCGGGCAAGCGCGACCGAAGGGGCGGTTTTCACTGATGTTGCCAAGGTCGTCAGGGTGTCGCCGGTTGATGCTGTGGGGTCCGCGCTGTTAGCGTGCGCGATTGCGGTCGGCGTCGGGGGTCCGGGGTTTGTCGCCGATCGGCAAGACCGGACACGCTGTTGAATCGTTCGGCACGGTGAACCCGCTTCAACGCCTCCGTGGATCGAGGGGGGCAGGTCCGACCCGCGTCCGGTGGGCGGCCACAATCGGTCGGTACACAGGCTGTGGATAACTTGTGGATGACGACCGGTCAGCCGTCCGGGCGGGCGTGAGAAGGAGCAGGCGAGGGGGTGGCACGACGGTGACCGGAGCGACCGACCTTGCCGCGGTGTGGACGGCGACCACCGACGAACTCGCCGACGAGATCATCTCCGCGCAGCAACGGGCGTACCTCCGGCTCACCCGCCTGCGGGCGATCGTCGAGGACACGGCGCTGCTCTCGGTGCCGGACGCCTTCACCCGGGACGTGATCGAGTCCCGGCTCCGCCCGGCCATCACCGAGGCGTTGAGCCGCCGGCTCGGCCGGCCGATCCAGGTGGCGGTCACCGTGCGGGTCGCCGACGACCCGAATGCCCGCCCGGCCGGCACCGTCTACCGCAGCAGCCCGGAGCCGCTGCCCGAGCACGACGGCGCCGCCCCGCTGCCCGGCTTCGACCAGCCCGGCCCGCCCGCCTCCGCCCAGGCCTTCCCGTCGCCGCGCCCGGAACCCGGGTACGCCGAGGCCGGATATGGCGAACTGCGCCCGGAGCAGCCGCTCGACGAGCCGGCCCCGCGGCAGCGGACCGCCGACGGCGGCCGCCCGCACCTCATCCCGGCCGGCCGGGACGCACAGGACACGCTCTTCAGCGCCGCGTTCGCCGAGCCGGTACGCACCGCGCCCGAGCGCCGCGCCTTCGACGAGCGCACCCGCATCGAGCCGCCCGTGCCCGACGCCGGTGGATACGAGCCCCGCTACCGGGAGAGCCCGCCCGCCGACCCCGCGCCGATGCGCGGCCTGCCCCGGGACGGCGCCACCGACAACGGCCCCGGCCGGGGTGGCGCCGACCACCACCGCCCGGGGGGCGGCCAGGCCGACCGGAGGCTCCCCGGCGGTACGGAGAGCGGCGGCAACCGGCTCAACCCGAAGTACATGTTCGAGACGTTCGTCATCGGATCGTCGAACCGGTTCGCGCACGCCGCGAGCGTGGCGGTGGCCGAGTCGCCGGCGAAGGCGTACAACCCGCTGTTCATCTACGGCAGTTCCGGGCTGGGCAAGACCCACCTGCTGCACGCCATCGGGCACTACGCCACGACGCTCGGCAACGCGCGCTCGGTCCGGTACGTCTCGACCGAGGAGTTCACGAACGACTTCATCAACTCGCTGCGCGACGACAAGACGAGCGCGTTCCAGCGCCGCTACCGGGACGTGGACATCCTCCTGATCGACGACATCCAGTTCCTGGAGAACCGGGAGCGGACGCAGGAGGAGTTCTTCCACACCTTCAACACGCTGCACAACGCCAACAAGCAGATCGTGATCACCTCGGACCGCTCGCCGAAGCAGCTGGCGACGCTGGAGGACCGGCTGCGTACGCGATTCGAGTGGGGTCTGCTCGCCGACATCCAGCCGCCGGACCTGGAGACGCGGATCGCGATCCTGCAGAAGAAGGCGGCCCAGGAGCGGCTGTTCGCTCCGCCGGACGTGCTGGAGTTCATCGCGTCCCGGGTGTCGAACTCGATCCGCGAACTGGAGGGGGCGCTGATCCGCGTCACCGCCTTCGCCAGCCTCACCCGCTCGTCGGTCGAGCTGTCGCTGGCCGAGGAGGTGCTGCGGGACTTCATTCCGGACGGCGCCGGCCCGGAGATCACCGCGGACCAGATCATGGTGTCGACGGCCGACTACTTCGGTGTGAGCCTGGAGGACCTGCGCGGCCATTCCCGCTCCCGGGTGCTGGTGAACGCGCGCCAGGTGGCCATGTACCTGTGCCGGGAGCTGACCGACCTGTCGCTGCCCCGGATCGGGCAGGCGTTCGGCGGCCGGGACCACACGACGGTGATGCACGCGGACCGCAAGATCCGTCAGCAGATGGCGGAGCGGCGCTCGCTCTACAACCAGATCGCCGAGCTGACGAACCGCATCAAGCAGAACACCTGACCGCCCCACCCTCGCACTGCCCTCGCACTGCCCTCGCCGCTCCCGCCACTCCATCGGTGATCAAGGAGGGCGGACGCGCGAACGTCCCCGCAGATCTTGGAAGCTTGGCGCCCTCATAGGGGCCGTTTCCTACCAAGATCTCGCCGGAGCTGAGCGCCGCGCCTTGACCGGGGGTGATCGGCGGCCACGGGAATCACTCACCGCTACGTCCCGCCCCTCGCTCTCGCCCACCGGCCTCCCCGTCGATCATGAAGTTGGCGGCGACAAACCGGACGCGAAACGCCGTTAACTTCATGATCAGCCGAAGCAGGGCGGGCGGAGCCGCGGGTGGCAAGTAGCCGACAGCGGGGAACTGTTGACCCTCGACCCGGTGGAGGGCCCAGGATCTGTCGTGTGTTCGTCCACAGCTCGTACCCGTTGTCCACAGCCCCTGTGTCACAGGCGGTGGACAACCACGCTTCGCACTCGGCCGGTTACCCACAGACTGTGGACAACTCCTGGGGACGACGCTGTGGACGCCTGGGGACGACTGTCCCGTTGTCCCCAGACAGCGACCAGCCTGTGGGCGAGCTGTTGAAGGTTCTGGGGACGACGGCTGTGGACGTCTCCGGCGCTGTCCACAGCGCTGGGGAGAAAACCGGTGGATTACCGGTGGACAACCGGTGGACAGCCGTGGAAAACCCGGCGGCCGGCGAGGGCTGTGGACCGGGACACGAGTTTTACCCCTGGTTCTCCACAGCCAAACCACCGGTGGATAACGTGTCTGACCTGCGCGGACGGCGGTTCTCCACAGTTTGCACAGGTGCGATGAAGACGATGAGTTATCTCTTCTAAACAACAAAAACCAATCATCACCGTTGGACTTCCTGTGGATCGGGCCGGAGCACTGCCGCCGGCAGTCGCCCGGGGCACCTGGATCCACGGGGTCGGGCGCACAGCCGATGCCCCAGCGCCTTAAGGTGCGATGGGTACCCGCACGGTCGGGCGGGACGGGTGGCAGCGGTCGGCATGAGAGAGTTGTCGCTGACGTCGACGCGGAGGCATTGATGAAGTTCCGAGTGGAGCGCGACGCGCTCGCCGAGGCGGTCGCGTGGACCGCCAAGAGCCTGCCCAACCGACCCTCCGTACCGGTGCTGGCCGGGGTGATGCTCCGCGTCACCGACGGCAACCTGCAGGTCTCCGGCTTCGACTACGAGGTCTCCAGCCAGGTGACGGTCGAGGTGCAGGGTGACGCGGACGGCGCCGCCCTGGTCTCCGGCCGCCTGCTCGCCGAGATCACCAAGGCCCTGCCGGCCAAGCCGGTGGACATCGCCGCCGTCGGCGCCCACCTCGAACTGGTCTGCGGCAGCGCCCGGTTCACGCTGCCCACCATGCCGGTGGAGGACTACCCGACGCTGCCGGAGATGCCGGAGAGCGCCGGCACCGTCGACGCCGCCGCCTTCGCCTCCGCCGTGGCCCAGGTGGCTGTGGCCGCCGGCCGCGACGAGACGCTGCCGATGATGACCGGTGTACGGATCGAGCTGAGCGGCAGCACGATGGCCATGCTGGCGACCGACCGTTACCGCCTCGCGCTGCGCGAGATGGAGTGGAACCCGGACGACCCGGAGATCAGCCTCAACGCGCTGGTGCCGGCCCGTACGCTGCACGACACCGCGAAGGCGCTCGGCCCGCTCGGCGGCCACGTCACCATGGCGCTGTCCTCCGGCGGTGCCGGTGAGGGCATGATCGGTTTCTCCGGTGGCACCCGCCGGACCACCAGCCGGCTGCTCGACGGCGCCAACTACCCGCCGGTGCGCTCGCTGTTCCCGGCCGACCACAACGCCGAGGCCCGCGTCGCCGTCGCCTCGCTCATCGAGGTGGTCAAGCGCGTCGCGCTGGTCGCCGAGCGCACCACGCCGGTGCTGCTCAGCTTCAGCGCCGACGGTCTCGTGGTCGAGGCGGGCGGCACCGAGGAGGCCCGGGCCAGCGAGGCCATGGATGCCACCTTCAGCGGCGAGCCGCTGACCATCGGGTTCAACCCGCAGTACCTCATCGACGGTCTGGCCAACCTGGGCGCGCAGCACGCCCTGCTCCGGTTCGTCGACGCGTTCAAGCCCGCGGTCATCTCCCCGGCAGGCGAGGACGGCGAGGTCATCCCGGGGTACCGGTACCTCATCATGCCGATCCGCGTGTCCCGCTGATCGCAGCAGCACGACCCTGACGTACGGAGGTAGGAGCAGATGCAGCTCGGCCTGGTAGGACTCGGCCGCATGGGCGGCAACATGCGGGAGCGGTTGCGCGCCGCCGGGCACGAGGTGGTCGGGTACGACCACAACCCGGAGATCAGCGACGCCGCGAGCCTGGCCGAGCTTGCCGAGAAGCTCCAGTCGCCCCGCGCGGTGTGGGTCATGGTCCCCGCCGGCGTCACCGACGCCACCATCGACGAGCTCGCCGGTGTGCTCGGCGAGGGCGACATCATCATCGACGGCGGCAACTCCCGGTTCAGCGACGACGCCCCGCGCGCCGAGCGGCTGAACGAGCAGGGCATCGGCTACATCGACGTCGGCGTGTCCGGCGGCGTCTGGGGCCGGCAGAACGGGTACGCGCTGATGGTCGGCGGCGCGCAGGAGCACGTCGAGCGGCTGATGCCGATCTTCGAGTCGCTCAAGCCCGAGGGCGAGTTCGGCTTCGTGCACGCCGGCCCGGTCGGCGCCGGCCACTACGCCAAGATGGTGCACAACGGCATCGAGTACGGCCTGATGCACGCGTACGCCGAGGGCTACGAGCTGCTGGCGGCCTCGGAGCTGGTGACGAACGTGCCCGGCGTGTTCAAGTCGTGGCGCGAGGGCACCGTCGTGCGCTCCTGGCTGCTCGACCTGCTGGACCGGGCACTCGACGAGGACCCGGAGCTGGCCGAGCTGAGCGGCTACACGGAGGACACCGGCGAGGGCCGCTGGACCGTGGACGAGGCGGTCCGGCTCGCCGTACCGCTCAACGTCATCACCGCGTCGCTGTTCGCCCGGTTCGCCTCCCGGCAGGACGACTCGCCCGCGATGAAGGCCGTCGCCGCGCTGCGCCAGCAGTTCGGCGGCCACGCCGTCCACAAGCGCTGACCGGTATCCACAGGCTGTGTACGTTCGCCGGCTAGAACTGGTCGATTTCCGCTCGTACGAGCGCGTCGGCGTCGACCTGGACCCGGGGCCGAACGTGCTCGTCGGCGCGAACGGCGTCGGCAAGACCAACCTGGTCGAGGCGCTGGGCTACGTGGCGACCCTGGACTCGCACCGGGTCGCCACCGACGCCCCGCTGGTGCGGATGGGCGCCGCGTCGGCGGTGATCCGCTGCGCCGTGGTGCATGAGGGCCGGGAGCTGCTGGTCGAGCTGGAGATCGTGCCGGGCAAGGCCAACCGGGCCCGGCTCGGCCGGTCTCCGGCCCGACGTGCCCGGGACGTGCTCGGCGCGCTGCGCCTGGTGTTGTTCGCGCCGGAGGACCTGGAACTGGTCCGCGGCGATCCGGCCGAACGCCGCCGCTACCTGGACGACCTGCTGGTCACCCGCCAGCCCCGCTACGCCGGGGTCCGCGCCGACTACGAGCGGGTGGTCAAGCAACGCAACGCGCTGCTGCGTACGTCGTACCTCGCTCGGAAGACCGGTGGCCCGCGCGGCGGTGACCTGTCGACGCTGGCCGTGTGGGACGCGCATCTGGCGCAGCACGGCGCGGACCTGCTCGCCGGTCGGCTGGAGCTGGTGGCCGCGCTGACCCCGCACGTGGCGAAGGCGTACGACGCGGTGGCGGCCGGCCGCGGCGCGGCGGGCATCGCGTACCGGCCCTCGGTGGAGCTGCCCGAACCCGGCGCGGACCGCGCGGCGCTGGCGGAGGCGCTCGCCGCCGCGCTCACCGCGAACCGGGCCGCCGAGATCGAGCGCGGCACCACGCTCGTCGGCCCGCACCGCGACGACCTGGCGCTGACGCTCGGCCCGCTGCCCGCGAAGGGGTACGCGAGCCACGGCGAGTCCTGGTCGTACGCGCTGGCGTTGCGGCTGGCCGGGTACGACCTGCTGCGCGCCGACGGGATCGAGCCGGTGCTGGTGCTGGACGACGTCTTCGCCGAACTGGACACCGGCCGGCGGGAGCGGCTGGCCGAGCTGGTCGGCGGTGCGAGCCAGCTCCTGGTCACCTGCGCGGTGGACGACGACGTGCCGGCGACGCTGCGCGGCACCCGGTACGCGGTGGGCGAGGGGACGGTGCGGCGTGCCTGATGACGAGGTGCAGCTCCCGCCCGCACGGCTCGGGCCGGGACGCGACGCGCGTACCCCGGAAAAGCCCGCGGGCGGTGAGCCGGCCGCGAACCTGCCGGAGGGCTCGACCGGGCCGGAACTGGCCCGGGCGGTGCTCGACGCGGCGAAGGCCCGGCGGCAGGCGGCGGCCCCGCGACGGCGCGGCGCGGTCCGCGGCGACGGCGAGAAGCGGCTGCGCGGCTACTCCGGCCCGGGTCCGGACCCGCGCGACCCGCAGCCGCTCGGCGCGGTGCTGGACAAGCTGATGAAGGCGCGGGGCTGGCAGAAGCCGGCGGCCGAGGCGACGGTGTTCGGCGCGTGGGAGAAGGTGGTCGGCCCGGAGGTCGCGCAGCACAGCCGCCCGGTCAAGCTGGAGGACGGCGAGCTGACGGTGGAGGCGCGTTCGACGGCGTGGGCGACCCAGTTGCGCCTGCTGGCGGGCTCGCTGTTGCAGCAGATCGCCCGCGAGGTGGGCCACAACGTGGTGCGCAAGCTGCACATCCACGGGCCGGCGGCGCCGTCGTGGTCGCGCGGCCCCCGACGGGTACGCGGGCGCGGCCCCCGCGACACCTACGGCTGACCGACGCCCCCCGAGCGCCGCGCCTCACGCCTGGCGCGCTTGAGTTCGCGCTGCTCACGGCTCCACTGCTTGCGGCGCTCCAGGTCTTCCTTCCACGCGTCGCGGGCCAGCTTCGAGCCGCCCTGCACCGCGCCCTGCACCTGGGACGGGCCGGCGAGGTTGCGGAACACCCAGCCCAACAGGCGGCCACCCTTGCCGGAGGCGTCGCCCACCTGCTCGTCGTCGCTCATTCCGCCGCCTCCCTGTTTTGTGTGCAAACCATTGGTACACCAATCATTGCTACGATCGCAACGACGACGAGGAGGACGCCGGTGACCGACGGCATCGAGGAGGACCCCCTGGCGCTGGAGCAGCAGGTCTGCTTCGCACTCTCCGTCGCCGCCCGGAGTGTCGTCGCGGTCTACCGGCCACTGCTGGAGCCGATGGGGCTCACCCACCCGCAATACCTGGTCATGCTGGCGCTCTGGCAGCACGCGCCGCTGTCCGGGCGGGATCTGAGCCGGCTGCTCCAGCTCGACCCGGGCACGCTGTCACCGCTGCTCAAGCGGCTGGAGGCGGCCGGCTACATCAGGCGGGAACGGGACGCCGCCGACGAGCGCAGCCTGGCCGTCTCGCTCACCGCCGAAGGGCAGGCGCTGCGGGCGCAGGCCGAGCGGATCCCGCCGGCCATCGTGCAGCGCCTCGGCCTGCCGCTGGCCGACCTGCGGCACCTGCACACAGCGCTGACCGAGGTGATCGCGGCCGCCAACCGGGCCACGTCTTCTCCCGGCGCTGCGGCGCCCGGTCAGGCGTCGGCGTAGACCGCGAAACCCCGCTCCGCGCAGCGCCGGTAGAAGGCCGCCAGCACGCTCAGCTCGGCGCAGGTGAAGTTCCACTGCGGCGGGTCGCCGCTGTCGTCCCGCAGCCGGTCGAGGCGGCTGTCCAGCCAGCGGAGCTGCTGCTCGGCCAGCCGGCCGTCACCGAGTAGCGCGCGCAGCACCTCGCTCACCGACTCGAACGTGACCGGCTCGCCGTACGGCCGGTGCCGGGCGACGAACTTCTCCACGCCCTCGGCGATCCAGGAGCAGCCGTCCGGGTCGATCACCGGGTCCTCGTCCTCGACCGCGTTCTCCGTGGCGTAGAGCACATTCTCCAGCCCGAGGATCAGGTCGACCAATTCGGTGTACGCGGTCGCGCGTACCGTGCCGGTCTTCGCGATCAGCTCGGCGAGCGCCGCGGTCGGCGCGGAGATCGGCATGTCCACGATCTCGCCGAAGTCCACGAACTCAGCCGGCGCGACCGGGTCGTAGAAGCGGCCGGTCCGCGGCCAGTGCACCGCGACGTTGTCCAGCCCCATCTGGCGTCACCTCTCACCAAGCGTTTTCGGACCATCTCCGACGATCGTCCCGGTTCCGGGCGCAAAAGATCAAGACCGCAACGGCGGCGCCGCAAAAGCTACGGCACGCCGGGCCCGGCCGCGACCCCCGGTCGGGGCACCCGCCGATCACCGGTCGGATGATCGTCACGGCTCACGCGGGCCGGTGGCGCGGTACCGGCCCGTTGGCGTGTAGGGGGAGTCGTGGGCGACGCGGTTCGTCCGGCTACGGCATTCTCAGCCGCCCCGGAGAGGGTGCCGAGTGGCGGTTTGGTCGGCTCCGCACAGTAAGATTGAGGGCGAGACGAAAGACCCGAGACGGAGCGACGGACAGGGGCCCGCATGAGCCCTCGATCATAGTCCCGTATCAGGTCCGAGCCGATCGCGATCCGCGGGCAACCGCGGCGCCCGGCGCACATGATCCGAGCCTGGCGACCCCAGGGGCGGACCATGCGCGCCGACGTCGCGTCCTGTCCGCCGAACCCGCGCCCCCGCGCCCATGCGCGGCCGGTGCGAGAAAGTGGCCGAGCGTGGCAGCGGAGGACAACAAGAAGTACGGTGCCGAGTCGATCACCGTGCTCGAGGGCCTGGAAGCGGTCCGGAAGCGGCCCGGTATGTACATCGGGTCCACCGGCGAGCGCGGTCTGCACCACCTGGTGTGGGAGGTCGTCGACAACGCGGTGGACGAGGCGCTGGCCGGGCACTGCGACACCATCGACGTGGTGCTGCTGGCCGACGGCGGTGTCCGGGTGACCGACAACGGCCGTGGCTTCCCGGTCGACCTGCACCCCAAGCTGAAGAAGCCGGGTGTCGAGGTCGCCCTGACCGTGCTGCACGCGGGCGGCAAGTTCGACGGCAAGGCGTACGCCGTCTCCGGCGGCCTGCACGGCGTCGGCGTCTCCGTGGTGAACGCGCTGTCCACCCGGATGGCCGTGGAGATCCACAAGGACGGCTTCGTCTGGCGTCAGCAGTACCACCACTCCAAGCCGACGCCGCTGGAGAAGGGTGAGGAGACCGACCGCACCGGCTCGGCCGTCTCCTTCTGGCCCGACCCGGACGTCTTCGAGACAGTCGACTTCGACTTCCACACCATCTACCGGCGCCTCCAGGAGATGGCCTTCCTGACCCGGGGTCTCACCATCCACCTGCTCGACGAGCGGGTCCCGGAGGACGAGGACGGTAAGACCCGCGAGGTCACCTTCCACTACGAGGGCGGCATCGCCGACTTCGTCCGGCACCTCAACGCCTCCAAGAGCCCGATCCACAAGACGGTGGTCGAGTTCGGGGCCGAGGAGACGGGCATGTCGGTCGAGATCGCCATGCAGTGGAACGAGTCGTACGGCGAGTCGGTCTACACCTTCGCCAACAACATCAACACCCACGAGGGCGGCACCCACGAGGAGGGCTTCCGGGCCGCGCTGACGAGCGTCGTCAACCGCTACGGCGCCGAGAAGAAGCTGCTCAAGGGCGACGAGCGCCTCTCGGGTGAGGACATCCGCGAGGGTCTGGCCGCGATCATCTCGGTCAAGCTCACCGACCCGCAGTTCGAGGGTCAGACCAAGACCAAGCTGGGCAACACCCCGGTCAAGGGCTTCGTGCAGCGGGTCTGCAACGAGTCGCTCGTCGACTGGTTCGACCGCAACCCGGCCGAGGCGAAGATCATCATCCAGAAGGCGTCCCAGGCGGCGCGGGCCCGGATCGCCGCCCAGCAGGCGCGCAAGCTCGCCCGGCGCAAGTCGCTGCTGGAGTCCGGCTCGATGCCCGGCAAGCTGGCCGACTGCCAGTCCACCGACCCGCGCGAGTCCGAGGTCTTCATCGTCGAGGGCGACTCGGCCGGCGGCTCGGCCAAGCAGGGCCGCGACCCGCGCGTCCAGGCGATCCTGCCGATCCGCGGCAAGATCCTCAACGTGGAGAAGGCCCGGATCGACCGGGTGCTGAAGAACAACGAGGTGCAGGCGCTGATCACCGCGCTCGGCACCGGCATCCACGACGACTTCGACATCGAGAAGCTGCGCTACCACAAGATCGTGCTGATGGCCGACGCCGACGTCGACGGCCAGCACATCCAGACGCTGCTGCTCACCCTGCTGTTCCGCTTCATGCGGCCGCTGGTCGAGCTGGGCCACGTCTACCTGGCCGCGCCGCCGCTCTACAAGATCAAGTGGAACAAGAAGGGCGACGACGCCCAGTACGCGTACTCGGACCGCGAGCGCGACGGGCTGATCGCCCTGCGCCAGCAGAAGAAGCCCAACGCCCGCCCGGACGACATCCAGCGGTTCAAGGGTCTCGGCGAGATGAACTACCCCGAGCTGTGGGAGACCACGATGAACCCGGCCACGCGTACGCTGCGCCAGGTCACGCTCGACGACGCCGCAACCGCGGACGAGCTGTTCAGCGTCCTGATGGGCGAGGACGTCGAGGCCCGCCGGTCGTTCATCCAGCGCAACGCCAAGGACGTGCGGTTCCTGGACATCTGACGGACCCACCCGGGCCGGCCGGACATCCACCGGCCGGCCCGGGAGTCCACAGAGTTATCCACAGCCTGAACGCTTTCCACAGCCGTTATCCACAGCGAGACCACGACTGAAGAGTCTGATAAGGGTTAACAGTGACCGATACTCCCGAGTCCACCCCGAACGAGCCGGAGACCCCGGAGACACTGGCCGCGGTCGTCCAGCACGACCGGATCGAGCCGGTCGGCCTCGAGGTCGAGATGCAGCGCTCGTACCTCGACTACGCGATGAGCGTCATCGTCGGGCGGGCCCTGCCGGACGTCCGGGACGGGCTCAAGCCGGTCCACCGCAAGATCCTCTACGCCATGTTCGATTCCGGCTACCGGCCGGACCGCGGGTACGTGAAGTGCTCCCGCGTCGTCGGTGACGTGATGGGCCAGTTCCACCCGCACGGCGACTCGGCCATCTACGACGCGCTGGTCCGGATGGCGCAGCCGTGGTCGCTGCGCTACCCGCTGGTCGACGGCAACGGCAACTTCGGTTCGCCGGGTAATGATCCGGCTGCGGCCATGAGATATACAGAATGCAAGCTCGACCCGCTGGCGATGGAGATGCTGCGGGACATCGACGAGGACACCGTCGACCTGCAGGACAACTACGACGGCCGGGCCAAGGAGCCCACCATCCTGCCGTCGCGTATCCCGAACCTGCTGATCAACGGCTCCGAGGGCATCGCGGTCGGCATGGCCACCAAGATCCCGCCGCACAACCTGCGCGAGATCGGCGCGGCGGTGCAGTGGTGCCTGGAGCACCCGGAGGCCGACGAGGCCACCACGCTGGAAGCCCTGCTGGAGATCGTCAAGGGCCCGGACTTCCCGACCCACGGCCTGATCGTCGGCCAGGCGGGCATCCAGGACGCGTACCGGACCGGGCGCGGCTCGATCCGGATGCGCGCCGTGGTCGAGGTCGAGGAGGACAAGCGGGGCCGGCCGGCGCTCGTGGTCAGCGAGCTGCCGTACCAGGTCAACCCGGACAACCTCGCCGAGCGCATCGCCGAGCTGATCAAGGAGGGCAAGCTCGCCGGCATCGCCGACATCCGCGACGAGTCCTCCGGGCGTACCGGCATGCGGATCGTGCTCGTGCTCAAGCGCGACGCGGTCGCCAAGGTGGTGCTGAACAACCTCTACAAGCACACCCAGCTCCAGGAGACGTTCGGCGCCAACATGCTGGCGCTCGTCGACGGCGTGCCGCGCACGCTCAACCTGGCCCAGTTCATCCGCTACTACGTCGAGCACCAGATCGAGGTGATCCGGCGGCGGACCGCGTTCCGGCTGCGCAAGGCCGAGGAGCGGGCACACATCCTGCGCGGTCTGTCCAAGGCGCTGGACGCGCTGGACGAGGTGATCGCCCTGATCCGGCGCTCGCCCACCGTCGAGGACGCCCGGCAGGGCCTGATCCGGCTGCTGGACATCGACGAGGTCCAGGCGACCGCGATCCTGGACATGCAGCTGCGCCGGCTGGCCGCCCTGGAGCGGCAGCGCATCCTGGACGACCTGGCGAAGCTCGAAGTGGAGATCGCCGACCTCAAGGACATCCTGGCCAAGCCGGAGCGGCAGCGGCGGATCGTCTCGGAGGAGCTGGGCGAGATCGTCGCGAAGTGGGGCGACGACCGGCGTACGAAGATCGTCCCGTTCGACGGCGAGGTCTCGATGGAGGATCTCATCGCCCGCGAGGACGTGGTGGTGACGATCACGCGCACCGGGTACGCCAAGCGGACCAAGGTCGATCTCTACCGGTCGCAGCGGCGCGGCGGGAAGGGCGTCAGCGGGGCGACGCTCCGCCAGGACGACATTGTCAGCCACTTCTTCGTATGCTCTACCCACGACTGGATCCTGTTCTTCACGAACAAGGGTCGGGTCTACCGGGCGAAGGCGTACGAGCTTCCCGAGGCCAGTAGGGTGGCCAAGGGCCAGCACGTGGCCAACCTGCTCGCGTTCCAGCCCGACGAGCAGATCGCGCAGATCATTGAAATCCCGAACTACCAGGTGGCCCCCTACCTGGTACTGGCCACGAAGAACGGCCTGGTGAAGAAGACGCGGCTCGAGGAGTTCGACTCCAACCGTTCCGGCGGCATCATCGCGGTCAACCTGCGCGATGAGGACGAACTGGTCGGTGCGGTCCTGGTCGCTCCGGAGGACGACCTGCTGCTCGTGTCGAAGAACGCCCAGGCGATCCGCTTCAACGCCACCGACGAGGCGCTGCGCCCGATGGGCCGGGCGACTTCCGGGGTGATCGGCATGCGCTTCAGCGGCGAGGACGAGTTGCTCGCGGTCGAGGTGGTGCGAGAGGGTCTGGACGTTCTGGTCGCGACGAACGGGGGTTACGCGAAACGTACCCCGATCGAGGAATACCCGGTGCAGGGCCGGGGAGGTAAGGGCGTGCTGACCGCGAAGATCACCGAGCGACGCGGTGGCCTGGTCGGCGCGGTCGTGATCGATCCGGAGGACGAGCTGTTCGCCATCACGAGCAACGGCGGCGTCATCCGGACTCCGGTGAAGCCTGTACGCCGTACGCGTGACCGGAACACAATGGGGGTCAAGCTGATGGACCTCCCGGACGGCGTGACTATCGTGGCGATTGCTCGCAATGCCGACGAGCCTGACGAACAGGACTAGTTGATGACGGAGACACAGGCGAAGTCGGGGAACAAGGGGACCTCGGCCACTCCGGTCGACGAGGAGGCCGCGCAGGGCGGCACACCAGCGACCGGCCGCGCGGCTGTGGGCCGGGCCACGGTTCCCGCCGACGCGCCTGCCCCGAAGTTCACCCGGGCTCCCGGCATGACCCCGCCTCCGGACAAACCGGCCGAGGACTCCGGTTCGCGGGACTCGGCCGAGACCAAGGTCGACGCGCCGACGTCGGCCGACGGTCTGGCCGCCCCGGCCGGCAAGCCCACGAACGCCACGAGCACCCAGCCGATCAAGGCGCCGTCGGCCGCCGGCCGGGCTTCCACCGGTACGACCGGCACGCAGCCGCGGATCGGCGCCGGCCTGGGTACCGCCCCGAAGGCGTCGCCCGACGGCTCGCGCCCGGGCGGCGCCGCGAACGCCCAGTCCCGGCCCGCGAACGGCGGCGGCCTGCCGCCGGGCATCAGCGGCGCGGCGGCAGTCGGCGCCGCGCGCGTGGGTGAGGCGGTACGCGCCGCGCGTACCTCGGTCAGCTCGGCCGCGTCGCGCGGACCGCGACGGGCCCGGCTGAACCTGAAGCGGATCGACCCGTGGTCGGTGATGAAGTTCGCCTTCGCGGTGTCCGTGGTGCTCTTCATCGTGGTCGTCGTGGCGACGTCGGTGCTCTACCTGGCGCTCGACGCGATGGGTGTGTTCAAGAGCGTCAACGACAGCCTGACCGACCTGGTGAACGCCGGTGGCGGCCAGGGCGGCGGTGGCTTCCGGATCACCGCCAAGGGCGTGATCCTGACGTCGTCGCTGATCGGCCTGGTGAACGTCGTGCTGTTCACCGCGCTGGCGACGCTCAGCGCGTTCGTCTACAACGTCTGCGCCGACCTGGTCGGCGGCATCGAGCTGACGCTCGCCGAGCGGGACTGATCGACCGGCGCCGGGGCACCGCGTAAAGCGGTCGCCCCGGCGTCGTACGTCCGGGTAGGTTCGAGATGGCGCGGGCGCTTCCACTACGTACCCCCGATTTGGGCGCGGTGGAGGCGATGGGTTAACCTAGCTCGTCGCTACGCGGGGCTATAGCTCAGTCGGTTAGAGCGCAGAGCTGATAACTCTGAGGTCGCTGGTTCGATTCCAGCTAGCCCCACCGCACATCGTCCGACGACAGTCGAGCGCGAGGGGTCAAGCACATGTTCAAGAAGCTCCTGATCCTGGCCGGCATCGTCGGTGTGGCCGCCGTCGTGGCCAAGAAGGTCAAGGCCTCGAACGACGAGCGCGCCCTGTGGCACGAGGCGACCACGGCGCCCGACCTGCGCTGACGCCGTCACGGGGCCCTAGCTCAACTGGCAGAGCACTGCCTTTGCAAGGCAGGGGTTAGGGGTTCGAGTCCCCTGGGCTCCACCACATCACGTCGCCTGATCATCAGCGACTGTTTCGAGTACAGCCTGGACACTCGGCTTCCATCGCTCGGCGAAGGCTTCGGCGAACCGTTCATGATCTGATCGGCGTTGTATGCGTCCGACCTTTCGGCTGCGGTGTTGGAGCACGTGATGTCCGAGCTCGTGCAGCAGCACGTCGAATCGCATGAAGTCGCGCAACGATACGGCTTCCGATAGCGGTTGCTCGTACAGGAAGATCTCGCCTGGCACCCGGGTCCTGCCGTAGACGACGAATCCGGGCCGGAAGTCCTCGGTCTGCCGCAGCTCGACGGCGCGCAACCCGTACCACGCCCAGGGTCCGATGGCTTCCAGCACGTCGCGAACGTCTCGTCCGCCTGCCGGGTGCGCGAATCCGGGTCGCGGTGCGTGAACGTGGATCCGCACCCGGTCGAGCCGGGGCGCGCGCCGAAGCGCCTGGCGGGATCGGGGGTCCGTTCGGAGGCTTCGGCTCACAGCGCCATGGTCGGCGTACGGCACGACCGACGACAACGGATTTCTTCGTGGAGCAACTCGGTGAGACCGGCGGGGTAGAGCGGACTGCCGGCGTCGTCGCGTATCTCGCCGATGGCGCCCCGCTCGTAGAGGGACTGGTCGGTTGTCGGGGTCCGGGGGTGACTTACCGATCGGTACAGAACGTGATCCGGATTATGGACCCGCTCGTCGAGGCCGGCGGCGGTTCCGCGCGTCGGCGTCACGGTCCCTGCGCACCGCAGTCGATGACGGCGCCGGTCCGGGTTCGCCGAGCATCAGCGCGACAACCGCGGCGAGCAGCACGGCCGACCCGAGAACGGCGGTCACGGTGAGCCGTTCGTCCAGCAGCAGCACCGCGATGAGCGCCGCGGTCACCGGCTCGACGAGCGCGATGACCGACGCGGTGGTCGCCCGGACCGAGGCCAGACCGGCGAAGAACAGGGTGTACGCCACGGCGGTGGGCGCCACGGCGAGGAAGGCGAGCAGGCCCACCGTCCGGCGGGTGTCACCGGATGTGGACAGGATCCCTTCGAGCAGGGCCAGGGGCAGCAGGCAGATCATCCCGACGGCGAATCCGCCCAGGAGCGACGTCTGCCCGCCGCCGTCCCGGCCGAGCTTCCGGTTGAGCACGGTGACGGCTGCGTACCCGCCCGCGGACAGCAGCGCGCAGGCCAGGCCCAGCGCCGGTGCGGGGGCGCTGCCGGCGCTACCACCGCCCAGCAGCAGGACCAGACCGACGAGTGCTGTCGCGACGGCGACTCCGCCCGCCCGGCCGAGTCGCTCGCCGAGGGTCAGGCGGGAGCCGAGGGCGATGAGGATCGGCCCGGCGCCGAGGGTGACCATGGTGGCGACGGCCAGGCCGGCGTACCCCACTGCGGCGAAGTACGCCGTCTGGTAGACGGCCAGACCCACGCCCGTCGTCACGACCTGCCGCCACCGGTGGCGCGACGGAGCGTGGACGAAGCCGGACGGTCGCCGCAGTGTCAGGTGGCCGGCGGCGAGCAGCAGGACGCCGCCGGCGAACCGCCAGAACGAGACGGCGACCGGGCCCAATCCGCTGGTGTCGTAGAGGACGGCTGCCGCGGCGCCGCCGGTGCCCCAGGCGATCGCCGCCATGAGGATGTACAGGGTTCCTCGCCCCACGGTCGGGGGCACAATCGTGCGCACGTGATTTCTCCGTTGTCGTCGCCGCCCGGGCACCGCGAACGGACCCGGGCTCTGGGTGCGGGAGCCGGGTTCGGTGAACGGCGTCGTTACCGGGTGACCGGTGGCGGCGAGACAACGCGGAAGGTCATGTCCGCACCCTAGCCGCGCGCAGTCGATCGACCGTCTGCTTTATCGCCGCCACCCGGGTCGCGAGCGGTCCCGCCGGCACGTCGACGAGGTCGAACCCCGCCTCGCGGTACGTCAGTTCGTGGACCCGCTCGAAGACGAGCGACTCCTCGAAGCTGATCCGCCGGGCCGCGGTCGCCTCGACGAAGCCCTGATTCCGGACGAAGAAGACGGTCCGTTCCGCGGTCATGCCCGCGATCTCGTCGAGCAGGGCGGACGGCGGCGTCAACCCCAGGTGGCGGCACAACGCGAGCGTGCAGACCGGTGAGCGGTCGTGGAACACCACGTCGCCGCCGAACGTCTCGGCTCGGCGCCGACGCCTCCGCTGGAGATCCAGCACCCGCTCGGCGAAGTCCGGTTCACGCCACGGCTCGGGTCGCCCGAGCGCCTGACGCAGCGCGATCACGTCGGTCGCGGCCTCCTCCACGACGGGATGGCCGTCGATCTCCAGGTGGCGCAGGATCGCTGTCTTACCGGAGCCGGGAGCGCCGGTGAGGATGTATCCGGGCATGACGTCCTCCGATGGCGGGCAGCCCCTTGATAGGCAAGCCGCTACTTGCATATGGTGGGTGACGTGGGCGATCTTTACCAGGCGCTGGCCGATCCCACCCGCCGCCTGATCCTCGACGAGCTGACCGAGCGCGATGGTCAGACCCTGTTCGAGATCTGCGGCCGGCTGGCCACGAAGCACCAGGTCGGTTCGTCCCGGCAGGCGATCTCCCAGCACCTCGACGTCCTGGAGGCCGCCGGCCTGATCGTCACGCGGCGGCAGGGCCGCTACAAGTTCCACCACCTCGACACCCGGCCGCTGCGGTCCATCACCGAGCGATGGCTCAGGTCCGACGCACCCACCCAGGAGAACCCATGAGAATCAACCTCACCAGCGTGTACGTCGACGACCAGGACAAGGCCCTGCGCTTCTACACCGAGGTGCTGGGCTTCGTGAAGAAGACAGACGTGCCGACCGGGGAGTACCGCTGGCTGACAGTGGTCTCGCCGGACGCCCCGGACGGTGTCGAGCTGCTGCTGGAACCCGACGCGCACCCGGCCGCCAAGGCGTTCAAGGAGGCGCTCGCGGCCGACGGGATCCCGCTGACGCAGTTCGCGGTGGACGACGTGGCCGCCGAGCACGACCGGCTGCGGGGCCTCGGCGTGCTGTTCACCCAGGAGCCGGTCGACATGGGCCCGGTGATCACAGCGGTGTTCGACGACACCTGCGGCAACCTGATCCAGATCGCACAGTACCGGTAGCCGGGCGTTGACTCCGCGCGGAACCGCTGGACACGATCGGTCACCCTGGCGGCATGACGGTGTGGCGGCGCCCGTACTCGCTGGACCTGGCCACCTCCGACTCCATGGTCGTGGCGGGGCTGGCGGTCGGCTTCTTCGTGCTCATCGTGTTCGGGATCCGCAGCGGCAGTTTCCTGGAACGGGAGGCGGTGTTCCTCGGAGTGTGGAACGCCGGCGTCCTCGCCGTCGCGGTCCGCCGCGCGATGCTCGGCGTCTGGGTGAGCCCCGTCGGCGTACGCTCGCGCTCGCTGCTCCGCACGACCACAGTGCCGTGGGCGTCGGTCGTGGAGATCCACAGCGGTACGGCTTCGATAGCGGGTCTGGACATGGGACGCGACGCGATCGTCATCGAGCGGATCGACGGCGAGCCGGTGCAGACGCCGATCCAGTCCGGCGCCATCGTCCGGCCGTTCCGCCTGGAGCTGACCCGGCTGGTCACCTGGCCGGAGCACTACGACGAGATCCTCGCGACCCTGCGGGAGTGCCACCGCGACGCCCGGCCGGCGGAGCAGCGCGCGCCGGCGAGCCCGGCGCCGGATCCGGTCCGCGCCGACCGTCCGGATCCGCCGGAGCAGATTCGGCGACCCGCTCCGAGCGCCGCGCAGCGGCGTGACATCCACGCGTTGACCAGGCAGTACGAGCGTGGAGTGCTGACCGACGCCGAGTACGCGGCGGCGTTGGCGCGGCTGCGCGGTGACGAGTAGGCGTCAGCCGAGCCGGTCGAGCAGCTCGCGGCTGCGGCTCACCACCAGCGCTGTGGCCTCGGCGTCGTACGAGGGCAGCGAACTGTCGGTGAACAGGTGCCGGTCGCCGGGGTAGACGTACAGCTCGCCGCGTTCGGGACCGACGATCGACACCAGCTCGCGCGCGGCGTCCACGTCGCCTTCGAGCCCGAAGAACGGGTCCTGTTCCATGCCGTGCACCTGCACCGCCACCCCGTCGGGCCACGGGCCGATCGCCCATTCGCCGGTCACCGGCAGGCAGGCCTCGTAGAGCAGGGCGGCCCGGGCGCCGGCCCGGGTCTGGGCGAGCCGCTGGGCGATGGCGGCGCCCCAGGAGACGCCCGCGTAGACGAGGCCGGCGGCGACGTACGCGTCGGCGCGCTGGTCGAGGACGTCGCCGCCGATCCGCTTGATCAGCGCGGCGCCGTCGGAGATGGTGGCCGGCCGTTCGCCGTCGAAGAAGTCGGGGACGTGGACGGTGTGCCCGCCGGACCGGAGGGAGTCGGCGAGTGCGCGGACGCCGTCCGTGAGCCCTTGAATGTGGTGGAAGAGCACGATCTCGGCCATCACTACACTCCTGAGTTGTCAGACCAGAGTTATCGAACGAACCAGAATCTTAGAACGGTCGAGAAATGTCGGTCAATGAGCGAATCCCGGACTACGACCTCGACGACCTGCTCGTGGTCACCGCTCCGGAGCAGTTGCGCGCGCTCGCCGACCCGCTGCGGAGCACGCTGCTCGAACTGCTCCTGGAGCGTGCCGCCACCGTGAACGAGATGGCCCGCGCGGTCGACCGGCCGAAGAGCAGCGTGGCGTACCACGTGAACCAACTGGTGGACGCCGGTCTGCTGCGCGTGGTGCGGACCCGCCGCGTACGCGCCATCGAGGAGCGGTTCTACGGGCGGGTGGCCCGCACCTACTACGTCGGCGCGCTCAGCCGGGCCGAGGACAAGCAGGTGGTGTCCCGGATCAACGGGCTCGCCGAGGCGGCAGCCGAAGCGGCTGCCGCACACGCCGCCGACGAGCTGCGGTGCACCCTCGTGCACGCGCGCATCCCGATCGAGGACGTCCGCGAGTTCTGGGCGGAGGTGCAGGCGCTGGCCCGGCGGTTCGCGCAGATCCCCCGCGCCGGCGACCAGGTGTACGGCTTCGCCGCCGGCCTCTACCCCACCGACGCGCCCACGCTGCCGGACACGGACCCCGCCACCGACAGGCGCGACTGACGGCCCCGCCACGCGACGGCAGGGTCTTGCCGGTGCGGCGAACCGGGCAGGCTAGCGTCGGAAGCGTGAGCACCGGATCCCCGCGCGTCCTGCCGGCCGAGCGCGGCATCGACGAGGCAGCCGCCGTCCTGCGCGCCGGCGGGCTGGTCGCCTTCCCCACCGAGACGGTCTACGGGCTGGGCGCCAACGCGCTCGACGCCCGGGCCGCCGCGCGGATCTTCGAGGCGAAGGCCCGGCCCAGCTTCGATCCGCTGATCAGCCACCTCGCCGACGCCGCCGACCTGGCCGCGCTCGTGGGCGAGGTGCCCGCGGCGGTGGCCGAGCTGGCGAAGCGGTTCTGGCCGGGCCCGCTCACCCTGATCGTGGACCGGCCGGAGATCATCCCGCCGATCGTCACCTCCGGCCTGGACACGATGGCGGTACGCGTACCGGACGAACCGTCGGCGCGGGCGCTGATCGCGGCGGCCGGCGTGCCGGTGGCGGCGCCGAGCGCGAACCGGTTCGGCCAGCTCAGCCCCACCCGGGCCGAGCACGTGGTGGCCGGGCTGGGTGGCGCGGTGGACCTGGTGCTCGACGGCGGGCCCACCCGGTGCGGCATCGAGTCGACGATCGTGGACGCGCGCGGCGACCGGCCGGTGGTGCTGCGGCTGGGCGCGCTGCCGGTCGAGGCGATCGTCGAGGCGGTCGGCCCGGTCGAGGTGCGCCAGGGCAGCTCCGGTCAGCCGGTCGCGCCCGGGACGCTCGCCGCGCACTACGCCCCGCGTACCCCCTTGCGGTTGGGCGCGGCGACCGAGCCCGGCGGTGGCCGGCGGGGCTTCCTGGCCTTCCGGGAGCCACCGGCGGACGGCGACTGGGCGGCGGTGGAGGTGCTGTCGCCGGACGGTGACGTGACGGCGGCGGCGGCGCGCCTGTTCGACGCGCTGCACCGGCTCGACGCAGCAGGGGTGACCGAGATCGTCGCCGAGCCGGTGCCGGAGACCGGCGTGGGCCGCGCGATAAACGACAGGCTGCGCCGGGCCGCCGCCACCTGGCACTAAGAACCGGGCTGCGGCAGGCGGTCGACCAGCTTGGTCAGCGCACCGTTGGCGAACGTCGCGCCGAGCGCCGAGCCGGTGGCGATGGTCCAGCCCACCGGGCCGAGCGGGGTGCAGCCGAAGAAGTGGCTGACACCAGGCGTCTGCACCACCGCCACGAGCACGCCCACCGACGCGGCGGTGGCGGCGAGCACGCTGGGGCTGGTGCCGCCGGCCAGCACGGTCTGCCCGAGCTGGGTGCCGATCAGCGAGGCGAGCGCGACGGTGCTGGCGCGTCGCTGGGTGCCGGTCCACCTGGCGATCGTCCAGCCGGCGGTCGCGCCCAGCGTGGTCGCCGCCGCGCGCAGCCCGATCTCCCGGGTCATGGTGACGCCGAGCGAGGAGTCCGGGCCTTCCCGCAGCAGGTGGTCGGCGCTGTCGTCGGCGGGCGGGCGGACCGCGATGGCGAGCGCCGGCGCCAGGTCGGTGAGCAGGTTGACCAGGAGAAGTTGCCGGCCGCCCAGGGCGGACCTGCCGGTCGCGGCGGCGCTGAGCACGCTGAACGCGATCTCACCGAGGTTGCCGCCGACCAGGATGCTCAGCGCGTGCCGGACGGACGACCACATGGCGCGTCCCTCGACCAGCGTGGCGATGATCGTCTCCAGCCGGTCGTCGGTGACCACCAGGTCGGCGGCGGCGCGGGCGGCGGGAGTGCCCCGCTGACCGAGCGCGATGCCGACGTCTGCCAGCCGGATCGCCGGCGCGTCGTTGGCGCCGTCACCGGTCATCGCGACGGTGCGGTCCTGGCGCTGCAACGCCTGGATGATCCGTACCTTGTGCGCGGGCGTGCAGCGCGCCACCACGTCGGTGGCCATCAGGCGCTCGGCGAGCGCGGCGTCGTCCAGCCGGTCCAGGTCCGTGGCGGTGACGACGCGCTGGCCGCCGTCGTCCGGGCTGATCGTGGCGGCGATCGCCTCGGCCGTGGCCGGGTGGTCGCCGGTGATCATGACGGTGTGCACGCCCGCGGCCCGGATCCGGGCCACCGCCGGCCGGGCGCTGTCCCGCACCCCGTCGGCGAGCGTCAGGAAACCCACGAAGACCAGCCCGTTCACCTGCTCGTCGCTGATCTGCTCGGTGGAGACCCGGCACTCGGCCACGGCGAGGATTCGGTGCCCGGCACCGGCCCGCCCGGCCAGCATGGCCTGCACCTCCTCGCGACCGGCCGCATCGAGCGGCCGGTCCCCCTCGGCGGTGCGCCGGGACGCGCAGCGCGGCAGCACCGACTCGGGGGCGCCCTTCACGCTCAGCAGCAGCCCGTCGGCGGCGCGCCCGACGAAGGCGCTGTAGCCCCGGGACGGCTCGAACGGCATCCCGGCCGTGGCGGTCCACTCCGCCGCGCCGGTCCGCTCGGTCACCCCGGCGGAGTCGGCGCCGTGGCGTACCGCCCGGTCGGTCTGCTGCGGCAACTCGTCCGGGTCGTCAGCGGCCGGGGTGGCCCGCACGGCGGCGGCGAGCGTCGACCGGAGCGGCTCGTCCAGTTCGTCCAGCACGGCGTACCGGCCGTCACCGGTACCCACCCCGGCCAGCAGCAACTTCCCCTCGGTGAGCGTTCCGGTCTTGTCGAAGCAGAGCACGTCGACCCGGCCCAGCGCCTCGATGGTCCGGGGGTTGCGGACCAGGGCGCCGTGCTCGGCCAGCCGCCGCGCCGCCGCCAGCTGCGCGGCACTGACCAGGAACGGCAACCCCTCCGGCACCGACGCCACGGCCAGGTTCGCGGCGGTCGCCGCCGTCTCGGCAAGGGGTACGCCCCGAAGCAGCCCCGCCCCGGCGACAGCGATCGCCGAGGCAGCCGCCAGGGGTACGGCGCTGCTCGTCAGCTTGCCCAGTCGCGCCTCCACGCCACTGGCGGGCGGAGCCTCCCGGGCCATCGCGAGACTCCGCCCGGCCTCGGTCTCCGCACCGGTCGCCACCACCACGGCGGTGCCGTGCCCGGCGGCCACAGTGGTGCCCTCGAACACCATCGAGTGCCGTTCGGCGACGGCCGCCGCCACCACCGGTTCCGGACTCTTCGCCACCGGCAGCGACTCGCCGGTCAACGACGACTCGTCCGCCTCCAGCCCGTCGCTCGTCAGCACCCGGCAGTCGGCCGGTACGGCGTCCCCGGAACTGACCGTGATCACGTCGCCGCGTACCAGTTCCTCGGCGGGCACCACCCGCTCGGCGCCGTCGCGCAGCACCCGGGCGGTGACCGCCGAGCGGGACAGCAGCTCGGCCAGGGAGCGTTCGGTGTTGCGCTGGTGCACGGCGCCGACCAGCGCGGACCCGCCCACCACACCGCCGACCAGTGCGGCGTCGACGAGCGAGCCGAACGCGGCTGAGAGCACCGCACCGGCGGCCAGCACCGGGGTGAGCGGGTTGGACAGCTCCTCGACGAACGAGCGAAGCAGCCCGGCCGGGCCGTGCTCGTCACCGACCTCGACGCGCCGCCGGCGGGCCGCCTCCTCCTCGGTCAGCCCGGACGGGTCGGTGGCGAGCTGTTCCAGGACGGTCTGCGCCGGCATCAGGTGCCAGGCGGTGAGCGCGGGCATCGGTGCGCCGGTCCGGTCCGGCAGCCGGTGCGCCCGGACCACGCCGTGCGCGAACGCGAGCGCCGCCGCGCCGTTCACCGCCGCCAGGGTCGGGCGGGGCAGCCGTCGCCGGTCGGCGGTGAACGCGGCGAGCGCGCCGAGCCCGCTGCCGGCCATCGCGATCCGGACGTTCTGCGCGGTCATCCGGCGGGCCACCCCGGCGGCGTCGACGAGCAGCGCCGGTACCCGCAGGTCGTCACCGACCAGCAGGTGCGCGCCCCACGGCGGCAGGTCGTCCGGGCCGTACACGCCGAGGCCGCAGTCCGAGGCGGCTAGTGCCGACCGCTCACCGGAGACCACCATCACCACCGCGCCCTCGCGTTGCAGGTCGTGCACCGCGTCGGCGAGCCGGGCACCACCGGGTACGAGCAGATCCGCGAAGTCGTACCGGCCGTCGTCCGCGCCGCCCACCACGAGCCGCAGGCCCGCCTGGCGGGCGGCCGACGCCAGCGCGTCCACGCCCGGCGCGGGCTCCGGCTCGACCCGCAGGACGGCGGCGAGCCGGCCGTTCTCGGCGAGCCCGAGCAGCCGTCCACCGTCGGCGCGCAGCCGGGCGCTGTCCGGGGTGTCCCCGGGATCGTCGGCGCCGAGGCGGTCCAGCGGGCCGATCCGCCAGCCGTCGGCGGCGCGTACCGCGTCCGGCGCGGCCGGGTCGAACAACGCGAACGCCCGGGCGGCGACCTGCCCGGTGTCGGCGTCGGCCAGCGGCGCGAGGTCGGCCAGGACACCCCGGTCCGAGCCGAGCACCGCCGCGTCGAGCACCACCGTGTCGATCCGGTCCAGCTCCCGCAGCACACTGCGGTCCATCGCGATCACGCCGCGCCGGGCGAGCATCCGGCCGAGCTGGGCGCCGTACCCCTCGCGGCCGGAGCCGGGCGCCTTCGGCAGCGAGGACAGCGCCAGCGCGGCGGCCCGCTTCGGTCCCAGCACCGGCAGCGCCGCCGCCCCGGCGACCGCGCCGGCCGGGAGCACGCGCTTGGCGTACCGCTCGGGCTGACCGTCCGGCACCGGGCAGGGCCGCTCGCCGTCCGGCACCCGCGCCACAGCCCGCTCCGGGTCACCGGTCAGGTGCGGTTCGGCCCGCCGCCACGCGGCCAGTTGCGCGGCGCTTTCGCCCCACTGCACCACGCGCTGCGCGCCGTCCAGCACGATGCCGGCCCAGCCGCCGGTGAGGCCCTGCACCACGGCCTCGGCCAGCGGGAACAGCACCTCGGCGCGCGGGTCGGCGCGGATGCCCAGGCCGGCCAGCGCGTGCAGCTTCGGGTGCAGGTCGACGGCGCCGAGCAGCCCGGCCACCTCGGCGGGGATGGGAGTGAGCGGCAGGACACGGGTGGCAGCGGAGATGCTCAACCCGAGCACGTCGGACAGCAGCGCGCCGAACGTCCGCGCGGTACGCGGTCCGTCCTCGGGCGGCTGCGGCGGCTCGATTTCCGGGTCCGGCTCGTACGGGCAGGTCTGCTCCACGCGCGCCACAGTGGCGATCAGGTCGCGCAGCTTCGGTGCCGGATCCCCGGTCGCCACCACCACCCGGCCGGACGGCGCGTTGACCCGCGCCCAGGTGACGCCCGGCATCGACTCCAGCGCCGCCTCGACCTGGCGGGCCAGCCGGTCGCCGCCGTCCTGGCAGACGCCGTGCACCTCGATGTGGTGGCGGCCGTCCTGCGACCACACGCGGCGGCTGGTCAGCCCGGTGAGGCGGGCCAGCCGGGCCGCCGCCGTACCGACGCTGCCCGCCACCTCGCTGACCCGGGCCGGCACGGCGTCCGTGGGCAGCACCGAACCGACGGTACGCGCGACACGCGCGGCGGTCTCCGGTACGACCGTAGGAGACAGCAGGAGGCCGGCGAACCGTCCCAGCGCCATCTCGCCTCCCGGTCTCGTCCCGGCGGCCCGACTTCCCGGCGCGGCGTCCGTCATGCCACCCCGACGGCAGAAGTTTCCGGGCATCACCCCGCTGTTCCCGCCGGACGAGACGCGCGCCACAGTTGACCTCAACCGGGGGTGAGGTCCGAGGCTGAACGCCATGACCAGCACCACCGCCGTACCGGCTGACCCACCCGTCGACCTCTGGTCGCCGCGCCTGCGGGCGATGACCGTGGGCAGTGTCGCCCTGGTGTCCCTGCTCGCGTTCGAGGCGCTGGCGGTGGGCACCGCCATGCCGACGGTGGCGCGCAGCCTCGACGGGCTCGGCCTGTACGCGCTGGCGTTCGGCGGTTCGTTCGCCTCCGGCGTGGTGGCGATGGTCGCCTCCGGCATCTGGTGCGACGCGCGCGGGCCGCGCCCGGCCATGTGGCACGGGGTCGTCTGGTTCGTCGCCGGGCTGGTGGTGGCCGGCGCCGCGACGACCATGGAGGTGCTGGTCGTCGGTCGGGTGGTGCAGGGCTTCGGCTCCGGACTGGTCTCGGTGGCGCTGTACGTGGTCGTCGGTCAGGCGTACCCGGAGCAGTTGCGGCGGCGGATCTTCGCCGCGTTCGCCGCCGCCTGGGTGGTGCCGTCGCTGGTCGGCCCGGCGCTGGCCGGGCTGATCGTGGAACATCTGGGCTGGCGGTGGGTGTTCCTCGCGGTGCCGGCGGTGGCGATCCCGGCGGCGCTGCTGGTCCAGCCGGGCCTGCGGGCGCTGACCGCCACCGTGGCGACCCGCCCGCCGGCGGGCGCGCTGGCCCGGATCGGCTGGGCCTGCGGGGCGGGGGCGAGCGCCGCACTGCTGCACTACGGGGGGCAGCAGCGCGGCGTGCTCGCCGCCGCCCTGATCGCCGGGGCGCTGGCCGGGCTGTTCGTCTGCGTGCCGCACCTGCTGCCGGCCGGGTTCCTGCGCGCGGCGCGGGGACTGCCGACGGTGATCGGCCTGCGCGCGCTGGCGTCGGCGGCGTTCGTGGCCGCCGAGGTGGTGATCCCGCTGATGCTGTCCGGGGAGCGCGGTTTCTCGCCCACCGGCGCCGGCCTGGTGCTGACCGTCGGGGCGCTGTCCTGGTCGGTGGGCTCGTGGATCCAGGGGCGGATCGGCTCACCCCGTTCGGCGGCGACGCTGCCCCGGGCCGGGCTGGCCTGCATCACGATCGGTACGGCGGGCGTGGCGTCGGCGCTGGTGCCCGGACTGCCGGTGCTGCCGGCCGTGCTGAGCTGGTCGGTGGCCGGGTTGGGCATGGGCCTGCTCTATCCGTCGCTGTCGGTGCTCACCCTGGAGCAGTCCGCCCCGGCCGAGCAGGGCCGCAACAGCTCCGCGCTGCAACTGGGCGACTCGCTCGCCGCCGCCACCGTGCTGGCGCTCACCGGCGCGGTGCTGGCCGCCGGCGCGTCTCCCGGCCCGGCCGGCTTCGCGACCACGCTGGCCGTCGCAGCCGCCTGCGGTCTGCTGGGCCTGCTGCTGGCCGGCCGGGTGGTCCTCCGCCCCACCCCTTGACCCCCGCCCCCGCCCCCCCACCCCGTTGATCAAGGAGTTCGGGTCAGGTTTCGAGCCTCCATCCGACACGAACTCCTTGGTCAACAACGATCAGTGGGGTCGGGGCGGCGCTCGGGGGCGCAGGATCGGGGTGGAAGGGCGGGAGCGGGTGGCTGTCACGATCCGGGTCGGCGTCCCGTCCCATCGTGGAGCCGCGGTGTGGCGGCTGCGCGGGTGTGGGAGGAGTGGCGATGCGGGTGCTGGTGACCGGGGCGACCGGGCGGCTCGGGCGGGTGGCGGTGCCCAGGCTTCGGGACGAGGGTTTCACGCTGCGCGCGATGAGCCGCGGGCCGCGTACCGGGGACGGGGTCGAGTGGGTGACCGCCGACCTGGCCACCGGTGCCGGGCTGGCGGAGGCGGTCGCCGGGGTGGACGCGGTGCTGCACCTGGCCTCGTCGCCGCGGCGGCGCACCCACGACATCGACGTGCTCGGCACCCGCCGGCTCGCGGTGGCCGCAGGTCACGCCGGGGTGCGTCACCTGGTCTTCGTCTCGATCGTCGGCGTCGACCGGGTGCCGTTGGGCTACTACCGGCACAAGCTCGCGGCCGAGCAGGTGGTGGCGGCCGGGCCGGTGCCGTGGAGCGTGTTGCGGGCGACCCAGTTCCCCGAGTTCCTGGACGGGCTGCTGCGCGGCGCGAGCCGCCTCGGCCCGGTGATCGGGGACCGGGCGGTGCTCGCCCAGCCGGTCGACCCGGGTGAGGTGGCGGACCGGCTCGCGGTCCTGCTGCTGGCCGGACCGTCGAACCGGGTGGAGGACTTCGGCGGACCGGAGGTGCTGCGCTACGACGACGCGGCCCGCGCCTGGCTGGCGGCCCGCCGGGTACGCCGTCCGCTGCTGCCGGTCCGGATCCCCGGCCGACTCGGGCGGGAGTTGCGGGCGGGTGGCCTCACCACGACCGCCACGCCGACCGGCGTCCGGACCTGGGCCGACCACCTCGCTGACACGTACGGGGGAACCGGCGGAAGATGAGAAGCGGTCGGGTCCGCACCGGTCTACGGTGACCGCATGCTGGTCTTCGTCGCCACAGTGGTCCTGTACGTCTTCGGTTTCGTCTTCCTCTACGGCGTGATCCGGGTCGGCGTCCGGCACGGCATTGAGGACGCCGAGGCGAACCGTCCCGAGGTGCTGCGCCGCCGGCAGCTCACCACGACCGAGAGTCGGGACTTCGCGCAGGAGAACGCGTTCCTCACCAATCCCAACTGAAGAGCGCGGGCGGGGTCCGGCGGGTCGATCCGCCGGGCGGGTGCGAGGATCGCGCCATGATGGGGACGCTGAAGACGGAGCCGGCCCGGACGCGGCTCGACCTGCTCGCCCCGCCGGTCGCCGCCGCGGTGCAGGTGTGGCCGGCCGAGGCCCCGGTGGACGTGGACGACGTGCTGGTCGCCCCGATCGACGCCGACCTGGCCGACACCGCTGCCTTCTGCGAGGCGTACGAGGTGGGGCTGGAGGAGTCGGCGAACTGCGTGGTGGTCGCCGGCAAGCGCGGCGGCGAGACCCGGTACGCGGCCTGTGTCGTGCTCGCCACCACCCGCGCCGACGTGAACGGCGTGGTCCGCAAGCTGCTCGACGTTCGCAAGGCGAGCTTCGCGCCGATGGCCGAGGCGGTCGAGCTGAGCGGCATGGAATACGGCGGCATCACGCCGATCGGCCTGCCGGCGGACTGGCCGATCCTCGTCGACTCTCGGGTGATCGCCACGCCGCACGTCATCATCGGGTCGGGTGTACGGCACAGCAAGATCGCCCTGCCCGGGCCGGCGCTCGGCGCGCTGCCCGGGGCGAGGGTGGTGGAGGACCTGGCCCGGCCGGCCTAGGTCCTCATCCGCATCGATCTTGTTCCACGTGAAACATCAGGCTGCCGCTTCGCGCTGCGCCACCTCGCGCAGCGCGGCGAGCAGCGTCTCCGGCTCCTGCGCGCCGGTGACCGCGTACTTCCCGGCCAGCACGAACGTCGGCACGCTGGAGACGCCGAGCTGGTGGGCGGTGCTCAGGTCGGCGGCGACCTCCCGGCGTCCCAGGTTCGACTCCAGGTACTGCCGCGCCTCGGTCTCGTCCAGCCCGGCCTCGCCGGCCAGCGTGACGAGCGCGTCGATCGAGCCGACGTCGACGCCGTCGTGGAAGTGCGCCCGGTAGAGCCGCTCGACCATCTCGGCGGAACGCCCGTGCTCGGTGGCGAAGCGCACCAGGCGGTGCGCGTCGAACGTGTTCGCGGCCACCGCCCGGTCGAACCGCAGGTCGAGGCCCGCGCCCGCGGCGACGCCGGTGACGTGCGCGGCCATGCCCTCGGCCTTGTCCCGCCCGCCGAACTTGTCGCCGAGCGCCTCCAGCAGCGGCTTCGGCTCGGTGACCGGCGTCGGGTCCAGCTGGAACGGCCGGAACCGGACGTTCACCTCGCCGTCGTACGACTCCAGAGCCTGTTCCAGCCGGCGCTTGCCGATCCAGCACCAGGGGCAGACCACGTCGGCGTAGATCTCGATGTCCATGACCAGCGACAACCCGCGGGTCAGGAGATCTGTTCCCGGACCTGGCGCTTGAGCCGGGCCAGGATGGCGGTGCCGCCGCGTACGCGCAGCGGGCTGATCGCCTGCGCCAGGCCCATCCGCTGGTAGAGGTCGTCCGGTACGGCGAGCACCTCCTCGGCGCTCGCCCCGGCCAGCCCTTCGGCGAGGATGCCGGCGAACGCCCGGGTCGTGGGCGCCTCCGGCGGGCAGTCGAAGACAGTGCTCACCGTCTTGTCGGCGTTCACCTCGGCGCGCAGGAAGAACGCGGTCTGGCACTCGGGGACCTGCTCCAGCTCCTCCCGGTTGACACCCTCGGGCAGGGGCGGGATCACGTCGGCGAACTCCAGCAGCATCTCCAGGACGACGTCGCGGGGCGCGGCGGCGAACTCGTCGACGATCTCGGCCAGCTTGGTCGGCATCTCGGGCATGGGTCGAGGCTATCCGCCGCCGAGCACCGCCACCCGGCGGTGCCGGGCGGGGCCCCGCGTCACGCGAGCGGGGCCCGCCCGTCACACGTTCGGTGCGGCCTCGCTGATGTCGCTGAGCGCCGACTGGGGGTCGAGCTGCATGGCGAGGTCACCGAGGGAGACGATGCCGACGAGCTTGCGCTCGTTGTCGCACACGAGCACCCGGCGGATGTTGCGTTCGCGCATCAGCGCCGCCGCCTCGTTGGCCGTGCAGTGCTGCTCGATCATCACCACCTCGCGGGTGATGATCGAACCGATGGTGGTGGCGCCGGGGTCGGCGCGCTCGGCCACCGCCCGGACCACGATGTCGCGGTCGGTCAGCATGCCGGCGAGCGTGGCGCCGTCGGTCACCACCACGTCGCCGATGTCCGACTCCTTCATCACCCGGGCCGCCTCGTCCAACGGGGTCTCCGCCGGGAGGTAGACCACCTGCCTCGTCATCACGTCACTGACGCGGAACATGAGAGCCTCCGAACGCTTCGGTCGATCCGTCTGCGGTACCCGGTGGCGCGATCGCTACACCCCGTCGCGGCGCGTCGCGCCCACCTCGTCGCGCAGGCGCTCCACGATGGCCTCCACCGGCAGCTCGGTGCGCTCGCCGGTGGCCCGGTCGCGCAGTTCCACGTACCCGTCGGCCAGGCGGCGGCCGACCACGACGGCGCGCGGGATGCCGATCAGCTCGGCGTCGGTGAACTTCACCCCGGCGGACACGTGCGTGCGGTCGTCGACAAGCACCCGCAGGCCGGCGGCGGCGAGGCGCCCGCCGAGGTCGAGCGCCGCGTCGAGCTGCGGCCCCTTCCCGGCGGCGATCAGGTGTACGTCGCACGGCGCGACCGCCGCGGGCCAGGCCAGCCCCCGGTCGTCGTGGTGCTGTTCGGCCACTGCGGCGACCGCCCGGGACACGCCGATGCCGTAGCAGCCCATCGTGGGCCGGACCGGCTTGCCCTCGGGGCCGAGCACGTCGACCGCGAACGCGTCTGTGTACCGGCGTCCGAGCTGGAAGATGTGCCCGACCTCGATGCCCCGCCGGATGGTCACCTCGCCGTCGGCGCAGGCCGGGCAGGGATCCCCGGGCCGCACCTCGGCCGCCTCGATCGTGCCGTCCGGTACGAAGTCGCGCCCGCACACCACGTCGGTGGCGTGCCGGCCCGGCTCGTTCGCGCCGGTCAGCCACGTGGTGCCGGGCACCACGCGGGGGTCGACCAGGTAGCGGATGCCGTGCTTGGCGAGGATCTGCGGCCCGATGTAGCCGCGGACCAGCTCGGGGTGGGCGTCCCAGTCCTCGAAGACCGCCACTGTGGCCGGGGCGAGCACCGCCTCCACCCGCTTGAGGTCCACCTCGCGGTCGCCGGGCAGGCCGATCACCAGCGGCTCGGCCTGTTCGGCGCCGGGCCGGCGGACGGTGAGGACCACGTTCTTCAACGTGTCGGCGGCGGTCCAGCCGGTGCGCCCGCCCAGCTTCCGGGCCTCGGCCAGCTCGACCAGGGCCGCGATGGTCGGCGTCTCCGGGGTCTCGTGCACCTCGGCGGGCGGGTGCGCGTCGGGGTCACCGGCGGCCGGGGCGCGGGTCACCACCGCCTCGGTGTTCGCCGCGTAGTCGCAGGCGGTGCAGCCGACGAACGTGTCCTCGCCGACGGGCGTGGCGGCCAGGAACTCCTCCGACGCGGACCCGCCCATCGCGCCGGACATCGCGTGGACGGTGGTGAAGTCAAGCCCGAGCCGAGTGAAGACGCGCTCGTAGGCGGCCCGGTGCCGGTCGTACGCCGCCTGGAGCCCGGCTTCGTCCAGGTCGAACGAGTAGGCGTCCTTCATCAGGAACTCGCGCCCGCGCAGCAGACCGGCCCGGGGCCGGGCCTCGTCGCGGAACTTGGTCTGGATCTGGAACAGCGTCACCGGGAAGTCCCGGTACGAGGTGAACAGGTCCTTCACCAGCAGCGCGGCCAGTTCCTCGTGGGTCGGCGCGAGCAGGTGATCGGCGCCCTTGCGGTCGGCGAGCGTGAAGATGTCGTCCCCGTACTCGGTCCACCGCCCGCTGGTCCGGTACGGCTCGGCCGGGAGCAGCGCCGGGAAGTGCACCTCCTGGTCGCCGATCGCGGTCATCTCGTCCCGCACGATCGCGGTGATCCGGTCCAGCACGAGCTTGCCCAGCGGTAGCCAGGTGTAGCCGCCCGGTGCGGCCCGGCGGACGTATCCGGCGCGCAGCAGCAGCCGGTGGCTCGGCACCTCAGCGTCGGCCGGGTCCTCGCGCAGGGTCCGGAGCAGCAGGGTCGACATGCGCAGCAGCATTGCCGCAGCTTATGGCGCGAGCGGACGACGGGGCGATCCCTTTCCGCGCCCGTGTCGGGTGAGGTTGTCGCGGGGGCGGGGTAGGAAGGGTGGCATGGTGGATCGACCGACGTTGGAGCTGAGCAGTTTCGTGCTCGACGCACCGTCCGCACAGGATCTCGCCGCGTTCTACGAGCGGCTGCTCGGCTGGCACCGGCGGGAGGACGAGCCGGACTGGGTGGTGCTCGCACCGCCGGGCGGCGGCACCTGGCTGGCCTTCCAGGACGAGCCGGCCTACGTGCGCCCGGTGTGGCCCGCCGGTCCCGGCGACCCGCCGATGATGACCCACCTGGACATCAAGGTCGACGACCTGGAGGCCGCCTCGGCTTACGCGGTGTCGGTGGGCGCGACGGTGGCCGACTTCCAGCCGCAGGACGACGTCCGGGTGCACCTCGACCCGGCCGGTCACCCGTTCTGCCTCTACCTGTGACGGGTGACCGGCTCCCACGACCGGTCAGCTGACCTTGGTGCGGTAGATCGCCGTCGCGGCGGCGTAGGCGGCCAGGAGCAGGCCGGCGCACCAGGCGAGCGCGATCCAGACGTCGTTGCCGACGGGTTGCTGAGCGAAGAGCGCGCGGAGGGTGTTCACGATCGACGTCACCGGCTGGTTGTCGGCGAACCAGGCGACCGGGCCGGGCATCGAGTCGGTGGGGACGAACGCCGAGCTGATGAAGGGCAGGAAGATCAGCGGGTAACTGAAGGCGCTCGCGCCGTCGACGGTCTTGGCGGACAGGCCCGCGATCACGGCGACCCAGGTCAGGGCGAGGGTGAACAGGATCAGGATGCCGGCGGCGGCGAGCCAGCCGACCACCGATGCGCCCGTCCGGAATCCCATGATCAGGGCGACGCCCGTGACGATCACGAGCGAGGCCAGGTTGGCGACGAGTGAGGTCAGGACATGCGCCCAGAGCACCGAGGGCCGCGGGATCGGCATCGACTGGAAGCGCTCGAAGATGCCGCCCTGCATGTCGAGGAACAGGCGGTACGCCGTGTAGGCGATGCCGGACGCGATCGTGATGAGGAGGATGCCCGGGAGCATGTAGTTGATGTACGACTCGCCGGATCCGGTGTTGATGGCTCCACCGAGCACGTACACAAAGAGCAGCATCAGCGCGACGGGGGTGACCGCCGTGGTGATGATGGTGTCCGGGCTGCGGAGGATGTGCCGCAGGGAGCGGCCGGTTAGGGTTCCGGTGTCGCTGAGGACGTGGATGGTCATCGGGATTCCTCCCCTGCGGGCACGGCTGCCTTGTCGGCGGTACTGGCGGTGCGGCCCACGAGGGCGAGGAAGACGTCCTCAAGGGTCGGCTGCTTCTCGACGTACTCGACCTTCGCGGTCGGGAGAAGCTGCTTCAGCTCGGCGAGAGTGCCGTTCTGGATGATCGTTCCCTGGTGCAGGATCGCGATCCGGTCGGCGAGTTGCTCGGCCTCGTCGAGGTACTGGGTGGTGAGCAGGATGGTGGTGCCGTCCTCGGCGAGCTGCCGCACGGTCCGCCAGACCTCGATGCGGGCCTGCGGGTCGAGGCCGGTGGTCGGCTCGTCGAGGAACACGACCGGCGGGTTGCCGACGAGACTCATCGCGATGTCCAGCCGCCGGCGCATGCCGCCCGAGTACGTCCCCGCCCGGCGGTTCCCCGCGTCGGTGAGCGAGAACCGGGCCAGCATGTCGTCGGCGATCGCACCCGGACTCTTCAGGTGGCGGAGCTTCGCGACCAGGACCAGGTTCTCCCGGCCGGTGAGCACTTCGTCGACGGCGGCGAACTGACCGGTCAGGCTGATCGACTCGCGTACCTCGGCGGGAGCCGAAGCGACGTCGAAGCCGTGGACGGTCGCGGTGCCGGTGTCCGCCTTCAGCAGCGTCGACAGGATCCGCACGAGCGTGGTCTTTCCGGCGCCGTTCGAGCCGAGCAGCGCGAAGATGCTCCCGGCCTTTACTTCGAAGTCGACGTCCCGCAGCACGTGCAGGTCCTTGTAGGACTTGGTGATGCCGCGCACCCGGATGGCGGGTTCGCGCGTCGCGGTGGTCATGAGTGTTCCTCCCCGCTGTTGCCGGCGGCGGCGTCGATCGCCTTCCGGAGGCGCTCGCGCTCCTTGTCCATCCACTGCCTCCCGGAGTACGCAGACACGAACGTCTCGGCGAACTCGACCGGGTCGTCGCCGACGATCGCGCGGACGGGCGTGTTGTCGGCGACCGCGCGCTCCCAGAGGTCCACGGAGTCGCCGAGCATCGCGACGAGTGTGTTCCCGTCGACGATCCCTCCCTGGTACATGAAGTACCGCTGGAGCGCCTTGGCCGCGCTGCGATGGGGTTCCGGCAGGGCCTCCATGCGGGCCATGTGCCGCTTGTACTGCTTCTTCTGGTCGAGCGATCCGACGAGCGTCTCGATCCACTTCGCGGCCATGCTCATGCTCCTTCGTCGTGCCGGTCGTCGTTGTCACGGAGGTGGTCGATGCGTTCCGCGAGGACGCTCCACGTCCGCCAGAACTCGGCGAGCTGCTCCCGCCCCTTTGCATTGATCGAATACACCTTTCGCGGGGGCCCCTTCTCGGAGGGAACCTTCTCCACGTCCACGAAACCGCGTTGCTCGACGCGGACGAGCAGCGCGTAGATGGTGCCTTCCGCGATGTCCGAGAATCCGCGGTCGCGCAGCCAGGCGGTGATCTCGTAGCCGTACGCGGATCGGCGGGCCAGGATCGCCAGGACGATGCCTTCGAGAGTGCCCTTCAGCATCTCCGTCATCTGGTTGGCCATGTCCTCGTTCCCTTGCTATTAAGCGTCGCTGAATACCAGTAGAAAGTAACACTAGGTACCGGTAGCTAGCAACGCTTAATACCGGGGTCTCGGAGGGAGAACCGCTTCCTCTACGTTCGGCGGATGACCACCATTCCGTCGGCTCGTGCCGCGAGCCAGTACGCGACGACCACCGGCAACCTGACCGCCCGCATGGCCCTGCACTCGTACGGCACGAACCCGCAGGACTGGTTCGCCTGGCTGGGCGGGCGGCTGCCGCTGACCGGGGACGTGCTGGAGGTCGGCGCCGGCACCGGCGAGCTGTGGCGCCGGGTCGGCCGTCGCGGCCGGCTCACCCTCACCGACTTCTCACCCGCCATGTGCGCGCGGCTGCGCGAGTTCGGCCCGGTGATCGGGCGTCCCGACCTGGCCGTCCGGTTCTACGACCGGAACGACGTCACCGCCGAGGCGACACCGGCACGGGTCGCCGCCCACCTCGACGACGTGACGGTCGAGCGCTACCCGGACGAGCTGGTCGTGCCCGCCGCGGAGCCGATCCTCGCCTACGTCGCCAGCATGATCGGGCCGCTCACCGCCGCGCAGGAGGCGGCCGCCCGCGCCGCGATCCAGGCCCGCATCGACGCCGAAGGCGCCTTCCGGGTCCGCAAGCACACGGTGCTGATCAGCGCGGCGCGCGGCTCCCGCTGACCCGGACGAAGGCACGCCAGGCGTCGGGCGTGAAGGTGAGTACCGGCCCGGCCGGGTCCTTGCTGTCCCGCACCCCGACCACAGCGGCCAGGTTGTCCGCCACCTCGACACAGTCGCCCTGGGTGCCGCTGCGTGTGGACTTCCGCCAGATCGCTCCGGTCAGCTCCACGAGGTCATCACGTCCTTCATCAGCTCGACCGACTGCCGGCGCGGTAGTGCCTCGCTGCGGACACTCTCCCATCTGGACAGCAGGATAGCCACGTCCTCGTCCTTGTCGACCACGACGCCGCCGAGTTGGTTCTCCAGATGACCGACCCAGCCGCCGTCTGTGCCCCGGGCCAGCGCGAACGGTCCGACCAGGCCGACGTGCACGGTGACCGAGGTCGGCACGATGTGGATGTCGACGTGCGGGCGCTCGGCGCACTCGACGAGGTGCGCGATCTGCTCGGCCATGAGTCCGCGGTAGCCCTCGTCGGCGCGCCGCAGGACGGACTCCTCGATGACGGCGATGTACTTCGGGCGGCCCGGGTCGGAGAGGATCGACTGCCGGTCCAGCCGCACTCCGAGGCGCCGTTCCACCTCGTCATCGGTGATCAGGTCATCCGTGCGGATCATCGCGCGGGCGTAGTTCTCGGTCTGGAGCAGTCCGGGCACCAGGGTCGGCTGGTAGGTGCGCAACTGCTGCGCCTGGCGTTCGGCTTCGAGCCAGGGGCGGAACCAGCTCGGCTGGCCGTCGCGCTCGGCGAGCTTGAGCAGCGACATCAACAGCCCGCCGGTGCCGAGCACCTCGTCGGCCCGGGCGAGGAAGAACCGGTCGAGCGGCCGGTGGCCCAGCTCGACCGCCGACACCTGGGAGCCGGAGAAGTGCACGAGCCTCCCGAACTCCTCCTGGCTCAGCTCGGCCCGCACCCGCAGCCGCCGCAGTTGCGCGCGGATCAGCTCGGCGGTCGGCTCGTTCTCCACACGCCCTCCCCAGTCGGCCGCCGGTCTCCCGGCCTCTCCCCGGACCGGCCACGACGACTTCCGAGAGTAGTGGTCGGCTCAGCAGACTGTCACGCATGAACCTTCCCGTACCGCGGCTCGGGCCGTACCCCGATCGGCCCCGCCCCTACCCGCCGGACCACCCGGCCCACCTGCCGATCCGGCCGCTCTGGCTCTGCCGCGCCTGCGGCGGACCGTGGCCCTGTGCGCAGGCCCGCCTGCTGCTCAAGGCCGAGTACGCGGACCACCCCGTCGACCTGGCCGTCTACCTGTCCGGGCTCTACCACGAGGCCACCCATGACCTGTTCCGCCTCAACCCGCAGGACGGGCCGACCTCGCGCGAGCTGTTCGAGCGGTTCGTCGGCTGGGGCCCGTACCGGCGGGGCAACGCCGATACGATGCCCGCGACATGACAGCGACCGGGGACTTCGAGCTGACCATGGACGAGCTGCGCGAGGTGGCGAGGTACGCGGTCCGCCACGCGGAGGACGTCCTCCCGGTCTACGAGCGGGCGGTCCCCGGCGACCCGCGTCCGCGCGCGGCTGTCGACGCGGCCTGGACGTTCGCACGCGGCGCCGCCCGGACGAGACTCCAGCGGGTCACGTCCCTCGACGCGCACCGGGCCGCCCGGTCCGCGCCCACCGAGTCCGCGCGCCTGGCCGCCCGGGCCGCCGGTGACGCCGCCGCTGCCGCGTACCTGCACCCGATCGGGAAGGCCACCCAGGTCGGCCACATCCTGCGGGCCGCCGCCAACGCCGCGCGCGTCGCCGAACTTGAGGCCGGCGGCGACGAGACCGTGGGCACGGCGGTGCTGGACGGGTACCGGCGGCTCGCCACGCCCGTACTGGTCGACGTGCTGCGCCGCTATCCGCCGCTGACCGGCGGTGGCAGCCGGGTCGCCCGGCTGATGAGCACACTGGACCACGACCTGCGCCAGGACGCCGCCGGGCCGGAGGCCGCGTCGTGATCCTGCCGAAGGTCCGCGATCCCCGGTTCACCACGATCCGCCGGGGCGGGACGCTCACCGACGAGCACCACCACCTGCTGGCGCTCTGGGCCGCCACCTGCGCGGAGCACGTCCTCGGCCTGTTCGAGGCGGTCCGGCCGGACGACAGCCGCCCACGCGAGGCGATCGAGCACGCCCGCGCCTGGGTGCGGGGCGAGGTCAGGATGATGGAGGCGCGCGCGGCCGGCGGGCACGCCATGGGCGCGGCCCGGGACCTGCGCGGCGCGGCCCGCAACGCCGCGTACGCCGCCGGTCAGGCCGCCGTCGTGGCCCACGTCGCCGCCCACGAACTCGGTGCCGCCGCGTACGCGATCAAGGCGGTACGCGCGGCGGCGCCCGCCGGTCTCGCCGAGGCGGCCGGGCGGGACGAGTGCCGGTGGCAGCGCGACCAGCTCCCGGCCGAGATCCGCGAGCTGGTCTTGGACGACCAACGGCTGCGCAACGACATCTGCTGGTCGGTCTTCGACTGCTGACGCCGACCGGGTCCTGTCGGGAAAGTGCCACAGGCGGCGGCAACCATGGCGTGGGCGGGTGGCGTCTCGGAAGGCGTCACGCTGATGCACCACCTGACCGCAAGGACCGGCTCGTGTGGACCCTCTCCTGCATCTGGCCGAGTCGATGCCGAGCGACATGCCCGAGCCCCGCGTGCGAAACACCGTCGCCGTCGCGCGACACCGATGGGTGGGGGTCGTGCGGCTCGGACGGTAACGCTGTGCGATCTCTCCAGCGGTACGCCTGGGCGTCATCCGCCGCTGCCGTCACCCTTCGCGCTCGTGACCGTCCCCTCCGGTCGCCTGCTAGCGGGCGGGCACCAGCAACGGGCGGCGCCGGGCGGAGCGATCACGAAACTATCCGCCAACGCTGGCTCGCGCTGCCGTCACACGTGTCGAAGCTGACCGGCTCACCGGGGCCGTGGGAGGTCAGGCAACCGCTCTTGTTCGCCCTGTGGAGCTGACGTTTGCCGGAGTCGTAGACCCACCCGTTCAGATTTCCGAAGTTGGCCGGCGACAGCATGCCGATCCCGTCGTAGCGGATGGTGAACTGCATGGACGGGAAAGACTTCACGACCACAATGTCGTCCGACTCGAATTCCCATCGCTGGCCGGGCTGGTTCCGCCAGGCGGCGGTCACCACCTTTGATCCGTGGTCCGTGCCGGTGGTGCTGAGAACGGTGCCGTCAGAACTCACGATCACCATGCTGTCGCGGTTGAAAGGCCCCGAGGGTAGGCCCGTGGTGCGAGGCGTGGTTTTGGTCGGCGACGGGGTGCCCGAATCGTTCTTGGACGGAGGATCCCCGGCCGAAGGGCTGGTGGCCGCACCCGGGCCGCCGTCGGCTGCACCCGTCGGACCCCTCTCGCCGGGCACATTGGGGGAATTGGGGGCATCGGCAGGACGGGCGCTCCCGCCAGCGGCCGGGGAGGAGGTGCCCACGGCGGCAAGATTGGCCGGTGGGTCGCCGGCCGAAGGCTCACGGGATGCCGCCCCACCATTGGCGAGATAGGTCCCCAGCGACACCGCCACCAGTACACCGGCCACCGTGCCGACAGCCGGTAGAAGCCATTTCCGGCGACGGGTGTCGGCCGGCGACATGACGTGGGTCCTCAGGTCCGGCAGCTTCGTCAACTTCGCGCCGACCGACTCCGGGGTGGTGTCTTGGCCGGGGTCGACGGCAGTGAACCCTTCTGGGCCAATCAACGCGGTGGCAGTCAGCGTCGGTGCGATGCCGGGTACTCTGACAGGGACGGTCAACGCGGCACCGACCTGGGAAAGAGTCTCCTCAAGGCTTGCGGGCAGCCAGCCTTGCCCGGCGGTTGCCGCGCTGCGTTCGACGTAGGCGGCGATAACCTCCTGCGGAGTGGGGCGCAGCTCCGGCTCTTTGTTCAGGCACCGGCTGATCAGCTCGCGGAGGCCCGGATCGGCGATCCCGTCGAGGTGGGGTTCGCCCTGCGTGATGCGGTAGACGAGTTCTGCGCTGCTGCCGGCCCGGAACGGGGCCGTCCCGGTGGCGGCGAAGGCGACAACCGAACCGAGCGCGAAGACATCCGTGGCCGGGGTGGACCGCTCCCCACGCAGCTGTTCCGGTGACATGTAGGACGGCGTTCCCATCAGCACGCCGGTCTGGGTGAGGTCGACCTCGCCGTCGGCCCGCGAGATGCCGAAATCGATGACGCGGGGGCCATCGGCAGCGAGCAGTACGTTGCCGGGCTTGAGGTCCCGGTGGACAATGCCGGCGGCATGGATGGCTTTGAGCGCTTCGCACACCCCGGCGGCGAATCGCCACACGCCGGGCAACGGCAGCGTTCCGTGGCGCGCGACGGCGACGGCCAGATTCGGGCCCGGCACGAAGGCAGTCGCCAGCCAGGGCCGGACGGCGTCGGAGTCGTGGCTGAGCACGGGGGCGGTGAAGATGCCGCCGACCCGCCTGGCGATGGCCGCCTCACGCGCGAAGCGGGCCCGGAAGGCGTGATCGGTCGAGTACGGGTGCTTGACGACCTTTACCGCCACCGCCCGGCCGGCCTGGGTCACTCCGAGATAGACGGATCCCATGCCACCCTCGCCTATCCGGCCGAGCAACTGGATGTCGCCCACCACCACCGGATCGTCCGCGTCCAGAGGAAGGAACGTCAGCCCCAACTCGGGCAGGGTCGGGATGATGTCACTCACTCGGCGCCCCCTCGTCGTCACCGCGATGCTACAGAGGCCGAAAAGCTACGACGCAAGGGCATTGTCTGATCGCGATAAACAAACGATTGACACCCTTGGGTACTCGCGCTGGGATACGTATCCCATTAGCTAGACGCCTCACGGTTTCGCCATCGAGGCTTGCGGTACTGTCCGACTCCCTTGGATACGATGGATCCGTTGGAGTCATCAATCTCAGGTCTACTGGCCTGGTCGATTGTCCCAAACTCGATAGCGGTGAGCCGGCCGAGGCGTCGTTGCCGTCGGCGGCGGTGGTAGGTGGTTCGATCCAGGTCACGATGGCCAGGCGTAGTTCGTGGCGGGTGGTCAGCACCGACGGCACGGTGCTGGTCCGGCGCGACAACGGCATCAGCGTTCTGGACAAGCGTTTCCAGCCGGTCGGCACCGTGACCGAGCCGGCCGGGCTGAGCGGGGCGCCG
Source organism: Micromonospora sp. Mcm103 (assembly GCF_024519755.1). NCBI lineage: Bacteria > Bacillati > Actinomycetota > Actinomycetes > Micromonosporales > Micromonosporaceae > Micromonospora > Micromonospora sp. Mcm103. The sequence continues at coordinate 163,234 of NZ_JALJRJ010000004.1, read as the reverse complement.
CTGCTGGCTTACGTGCCTGCCTGACGATGGGCGACGCGGGGCGGGTCACCGACGGGTGGCCCGCCCGCGTCGTTTTCAGCGCAGCACGGTGATCGCCGCGTCCGCCGTTACCTGCTTCCACGGCACCAGCACCACAATGCCGTCGCGTTCCAGCACCTTCGCGTCGCTGCCCTCGGTGCCGGCCGACAGCGGCGCCTCGGCCACCACTGTGACCTCGCCGGTGGCCGGGTCGATCCGGACCAGCCGCGGGGCGAGGTCACGCCGGTCGCCCACCTCCCATGCCAGCAGGCCCTGCTCGTCGAGGCGGACGAGTTCCACCTCGCTGTCGGTGTGCCCGGCCGACACCCAGCGCCGCTTGCCGGTGGCCAGGTCGATCGCCACCACCTGGTTGGCCTGGCGCATCTTGCCGCCGACGTTCGTCGCCTCGGTCGGCAGGTAGAGCGTGTCCGCGTCGGCCAGGTAGGGCCGGATCTCCGGCCCGCTGACCGTGTTGGAGCGGTTGATCGGAAGGTCGCTGAACCGCGTACCGTCGACGGGGTTGCCGAACGTGGCCCGCGCCTTGCCGGCGGCGTCGCGCGCGACGAACGTCTCGCTGACGAGGCCGGGCAGGCTGACCAGCGGGTCGACGCTCAGCACCCCGGCGCTCTGCTGCGCGGCGGGCAGTTTCTGCTGCCAGCGCGGCTTGCCGGTGGACGGGTCCAGGCCGAGCAGCGCGCCCTGGTCGCCGTCGCAACGCGCGGTGACCACCGCCTGGTCCCCGGCGGCCTGCGCCTGGGTCAGACGGCAGTCCCGGCCGGGCAGCAGGCGGTCCGCGTCGGTCTGCCACAGCCGCTTGCCGTCGGCCAGCGCGTAGCCGAGCACGCTCTCGCCACTGCGGACGACCACCTGCCCGGCGGTCACCGACAGGTCCGGGGCGACGATCTCGGAGCGGCCCGTCCGGCGTTCGACGGGGAACGTCGCCCGCCACGTCTGCGTGCCGGCGGCCGCGTCGAACCCGACGAGCGTGTCGCAGGAGTCGGCGGAGCCGAGCGCCACCACGCCGCGTCCCTCGGCCATCGTCTGCGCGGCCGTGCACAGCGAGGTCGCCTGCGGCGCGGGCACGCCCCACGCCTGGGCGCCGTCGTCGAGCCGGTAGGCGACGACGCCGTCCGGCTGGGCCCGCACCACCGCGTCGCCGATCAGCCAGGCGCCGAACATGTCCTGGCCGTCGTACGTCTTCAGCCCGTTGCGCTGGAGTTCCGGGAAGTCGAGCACCCACGCGGTGCGCAGCTTCTTCCCGTCGTCACCGCCGCCGATCAGCCGGGACACGCCGTAGGCGGTGCCGGCCGCGACCGCGAGCACCGCCACCAGGCCACCGGCGACCAGCAACGCCACGCGTCCGCGCCGCTTCGGCGCCGCCGGCGGCGCACCGGCCGCACCCGGCCGGCCCGCCGGTGGGTACGCGGGCGGATGCTGATGCTGATGCTGGTACGTCATCGGTCGTCTCCGTTCCCGTCAGCGCGCCTGCGCGCGGACGTAGTCGGCCCAGCCGGCCTGGAACTCGTCGAGCGACACGCCCAGCACGTCCCGGGCGGCGCGGTCGGTCGGGGTGCCGGCGTAGACGGCCTCGACGAAGCGGAACAGCTTCGGCTCACCGTGCTTCTCGGCGAGGTGGTTCATCGCGGTGTGCCCGAGCCAGTAGTGGAAGCTCAGCCGGCCGGGGTCGTCCCAGTCGCCGTTGCCGGGCAGCGTGCCGTTCCACCCGTCGCGGACCAGCTTCCGGGCCTGCGCGGTGCGTTCGCTGGCACCGAGCGGGCGGCCGTGGAAGGCGAGGTACTCGGCGAAGCCCTCGACCACCCACTCGTCGAGCTTGCTGAACTCGTCCACAGCGGCCAGGTCGGTGCGGGGCGTCATCATCGAGTGCGCGATCTCGTGCCGCAACACCATGCGGGCGTCGTTGTCGCCGCCGGAGCGGGTGAAGTAACTGTCGCTGGTGTCCACCACGATGCGGGTGCCGCCGATCGTGGCCTTGCCGTCCTTCCGCTCGGCCGCGACCATGCCCAGCGAGATGCCCGCCTCGGTGGCCTTCTCGGTGCCGATCCGGTAGAGCGAGGTCATCTCGTCCTTGCCGTCGGCGAGCGTGACGACGAACTTGTCCGACACCGGGCCGGGCGGCGCGCCGGCCCGCCACACGGCCAGGTTGCTCGTCACCGCCTTGTCGACGGCCGGGGCGTGCCGCCTCGCCAGGTCGGCCCGGGCCGCGTCGGTGATGATCAGGGCGAACGGGGTCCGCTCGACGTGGATGTCCCGCCACTTGTCCCACGGCCCGGGGTAGTAGACGGTCTTCGAGTCGCCGATGCCGCCGGCCGGCGCGCCGGTCACAGCGGTGACCCGGACCGGCGCGTCCTTTCCGGCGCGGACGATCGTCCAGCGGTACCACTCGGCGACCGGCGCCCGGTCGAAGCCGTCCAACTGGTGCACGAAGGAGACGTCGAGCTGGAACGTGACGCCCTGCCCGAAGGCGTCGCTCACGCGGCCCTGCTTCTCGACCGTCTCGTAGCGGGCCACCGACAGCGGCAGCTTCGCCAGGTTGCGGAACAGCTGGGTCTGCCCGGTGATCAGCTCCTTGCGGGCCGGGTCGAACGCGGCCAGGTAGCCGTCCAGGTCCTTGGCCGCGAGCGCCTTGCTGTGCCGGTCGAGCAGGGCGGTCAGCTCGGCGTTCGTGACGGTGACGCCGTTCGCGCCGGCTGCCGCCTTCGGCGCTGGGCCGTCCTCGTCGTCGCCGCGCAGACCCAGCCCGACGCCGACCGCCGTGCCGGCGCAGACCGCCAGCGCGAGCGCCCCCGCCGCGAGCCCGATCCAGAGCCCACGGCGGGACTTCGGCGCCGGTGGCGGTGGCGACCACGGCACCGGCTGCGCGGGCGGCGGCGCCGCGCCGTACCGGGGGTCGGCGTGGCCGGGCGGTGGGTGCCCCTGCGTCATGTGGTTCCTCGCTCGTGCCGTGTGCGGGACCGGCCGGACGGTTCGCCCCGGCCGGATGACGGCAGACATCATCCCCGGTCCGGGCGACGGATTCTGCCCCGCCGGTCGTGTCCGGCGGATTTGTCCCCTCGGGTGGCTGTCGTGAACAGGACGTCGAGACATCCGCCACGTCCGGGGTTCAGGGCCAGCGGGACCGGTCCGCACGGTGACAGACTGTGCGACGCACTTCTGCCGGAACGTCTGAGGGAGGCGCCGTGCGCTGGCGCAGCTACGTGGCGGTGGGCGACAGCTTCACCGAGGGCATGGACGACGCGTATCCGGACGGCAGCTACCGGGGCTGGGCCGATCTGGTCGCCACCCGTCTCGCCGTCGAGGCCGGGCCCGACTTCGGCTACGCCAACCTGGCGATCCGCGGCCGGCTGTTCCCCAACGTGGTGGCCGAGCAGGTGCCGTCCGCGCTGGCCATGAAGCCCGACCTGATCAGCTTCGCGGCCGGCGGCAACGACGTGCTGCGCCGCAGCTTCGACCCGGACGCGTTCGTCCCCCGCTTCGACTCGGTCGTGCAACGGCTGCGGTCCGGCGGCAGCGACGTGATCCTGTTCCGGTTCGCCGACGTGATGTCCCGGCTGCCCGGCCAGCGGCTGATGGCCCCGCGCGTGACGCTGCTCAACCGGGTCGTCGGCGAGGTGGCCGAGCGGCACGGCGCGATCCTGGTCGACCTGTACGCCGACGACACCTACCTCAACCCGCTGCTCTGGAGCACCGACCGGATCCACCTGTCGGCGGAGGGACACCGCCGGGTCGCCGCGCAGGTGCTCACCGCGCTCGGTGTCGGCTGCGACGAGGAGTGGCTGCTGGTGCCGCCGCACCCGGCGCCCAGCCCGTGGCTCGCCGCGCGCGCCGCCGACCTGCGCTGGGCCGGCAAGCACCTGGCGCCGTGGATCAGGCGCCGGCTGACCGGGCGGTCCTCCGGCGACTTCGTCACCGCGAAACGGCCGGTGCTCGGGCCGGTCGAGCGCGACTGAGCGTGCGTACCGTCCACGCCGCCGACCTGCTGCGGCTGACACCCGACGACCCACCCCGCGCCGGGCTCGCCGTCGTCATCGCCGGTGACCGGGTCGAGGCGATCGTGCCGGCGGCCGAGCTGCCCGGCGCGTACCCCGGCGTGCGGGTGCGGCGGTGGGCCGGCACGCTCGGGCCGGCACTCGTGCACGACGGACCGCTGCCAGCGGCGCCCACGCCGCGCGAGCGGGTGCACGCGCTGTTCCGGCTCGGCGTGGCCGCCGTGCTCGACGAACACGTGACCGACCCGGCGCTGCGTTCCGCAGCGGCCCGCAACGAGGTGGCGGTGCTGCCCGCCGCCCGGCCGCCCGCGCTGGTGACCGGCGGGCGCGCCGACCTCGCCGTGTTCGACGCGGACGGCTCGTGCCTGGCGACAGTGGTCGCCGGCCGCCTGGTGCACCGCCGCGCCTGACCGGCACCGCGCCCCGCGGATCCGGCGTACCTTGGGGATCATGCCTGTGCCGAGCGATCCGCATCCCCGCCTCCAGTCGTACGCCGACCCGCAGCGCCTGGTCACCACCGAGTGGCTGGCCGAGCACCTGGGCGACGAAGGGCTCGTGGTGGTCGAGTCCGACGAGGACGTGCTCCTCTACGACACCGGCCACATCCCCGGCGCCGTCAAGGTCGACTGGCACACCGAACTCAACGACCAGGTCACCCGCGACTACCTGGACGCCGCGAGCTTCGCCGAGCTGTGCGCCGCCAAGGGCATCGGGCGGGACGACACGGTCGTCTTCTACGGCGACAACTTCAACTGGTGGGCCGCGTACGCCCTCTGGGTCTTCTCCCTCTTCGGTCACCAGGACGTACGGCTGCTCGACGGCGGCCGGCAGAAGTGGATCGCCGAGGGGCGGGAGCTGACCCGGGACAAGGTGAGCCGGCCGCGCGCCTCGTACCCGGTGCCGGAGCGCAACGACGCGCCGATCCGGGCGTACCGGGAGCAGGTCATGGCGCACGTGGCGGCCGGCCGTCCGCTGGTGGACGTGCGGTCGCCGGGCGAGTACACCGGCGAGATGCTGCACATGCCGGACTACCCGCAGGAGGGCGCGCTGCGCGGCGGGCACATCCCGGGTGCGGTGAGCAAGCCGTGGAAGTCCGCCGCGAACGACGACGGCACGTTCAAGTCCGCCGACGAGCTGCGCGCCATCTACGGCGACCAGCTCGGGCTGAGCCCGTCCGACGACGTGGTGGCGTACTGCCGGATCGGCGAGCGGTCCAGCCACACCTGGTTCGTGCTGCACCACCTGCTCGGGTTCCCGCAGGTGCGCAACTACGACGGCTCGTGGACCGAGTGGGGCAACCTGGTCCGGGCACCCGTCGTGAAGGGCGACCAGCCCGGCGGCCTGACCCGCTGAACGTCCCGGCCGGTCCCGCCGTCACGGCGGCGGGGCCGGCCGCGTTCCAGGCCGGTCAGCGGGCGGCTATCGACAGCCGGCCGGGGATGTTGCTCGCCACCCAGTCGACGGCGCCGGTCTCCGGCCGCCACCGGGCCAGCCCGGCGTCGTAGCGGAACAGCAGGTCACCGTCGGCGGTCCAGCTGTACACCTCGCAGCACCCCTTCGCCCGGCCCTCGCGGCCCAGGTCGAGCAGGCGGGTCACCGCCCCGGTTCGGGCGTCCAGCACCGCCACGCCCTCGGCGCCGATCGTCGTGCCGGCGGCGCCCGCGGTGGTGGTCCACCCGGCCTGGCCGATCCGGTCGCCGCGCTGCCAGCCCCGCCCGTAGACCTCGTCTACCCGGTAACCGGGGGGAAGCTCCCCGGTGGTCACCGGCCGCCGCTCCGGCGCGCCACCGGAGGCGGGGAACCGGCGTACGGCCAGGCCGCCGTCCCCGGACCAGCCGCCGACAGTGAACAGGTCGCCGGACCGGGCCGGCTCGGGCACGACGAGCCTCCACGGGTCGACCGGGAGCTTCCGGGCCGCCCCGGTGCGCCGGTCCAGCTCGTACGCGGTGTCGTTGTCCCCGACGATCAGCCGGTCCCCGGCCCAGACGACATGTTCCAGGTAGCCGGTGAGCGGGTAGCGGCGGACCGCTGCGTCGGTCAGGCCGACCACGACGACCTCGCCGGTCTGGGCGAACGCGGCGGTCCGGCCATCCGGCGACAGGCTGGCTGGCTTGAGCGGAGCGGCCTCGTTGCCCCCGGAGTCGCGGGTGGGCGCGAGCGTCACCACGTCGAGTTCCCGGACCATGCCGTCGTCACCCAGCACCCGGACCGGGCCGGCGTCGCCGGTCTCCGGGTCGACCGGCTGGTACAGCGCCAGCGCCCGGCTCACCGGCCGGTCGGAGAGGCGGTAGGCCACCCGGTCGCCGAGCCGGCCCAGCGGGTCGCCCGCCTCGCCGAGCCGGTCCGGGGGCCGCTGCACCACCGGCGCGCTCGGTGCCGCTGTCACAGTCGGGCGGGGCGGTGCCGCAGGTGGCGGGCCGGAGCGGTGCAGGAGTGCGGTCGTACCGCCGCCGAGCAGGACCACGGCGACGGCGGCGGCGCCGGCGGCCCGGCGGGCGCGGCGGACCCGCCCGGCCCGCTCCCATCCCGTCTCGGCCGGCCGGGCCGGCCGGATCTCCTCGGCGGCCCGGGTCAGCAGCCGGGTCAGCTCGGGCTCGTTCACGGGTTCGCCTCCATCCCGGACACCAGGTCGTCTCCGGACGTGCCGGGGGCGGGTACGACGTCGCGCAGCTTGCGCAGCGCGTCGTGGCACTGGCTCTTGACGGTGCCGACTGTGACGCCGAGCGCCTCGGCGGTGGCGACCTCGGTGAGGTCCTCGAAGTAGCGCAGCACCACCACGGCCCGCTGGCGTGGCGGCAGCCGGTCCAGCGCCGCGCGCACGGTGAGCCGCAGCGCCGCGTCGGCGTCGGCTCCCGGCCGGTCCGGCGGGTACGCGCTGAGCCACTCCCGCCGCCGGCGCCGCCACCAGGAGACGGCGTCGCGGTAGAGGATGGCGCGCACGTACGCGGCCGGGTCGCCGTCGCGCACCGACGACCAGCGCAGCGCCAGCTTGAGCAGCGCGTCCTGGAGCAGGTCCTCGGCCTGGTGCCGGTTTCCGCAGATCAGGTACGCGGCGCGCAGCAGCCGGTGCTGGTACGACTCGACGAAGGCGAGGTAGTCCGCCCGCCCGTCGTCCGCGTTCCGCCCCATCCGGCTCCTCCTCCCGTCACCGGCCAGACGCGCGGGACGGGGGTAAAGGTTGGGTCAGGTAGCGCTGAATCGTCGGGCCGACCCAGTCGGCCAGTTCCTCGGGGTCGAGGTCTGCCACTGGTGGCAGCCGGACGACGTACCGGGTGAGCGCGAGCCCGAGGATCTGACTGGCCACCAGACCGGCCCGGCGGTCGGCGGTCGCCGGGTCGGCACCGGACCGGGCCACCGCGACGGCGAGCTGGCCGGCGAAGATCCCGCGCATCCGTTCGGCCGCGCCGGGGTTGGTGGCGGCCGCCCGGAGCAGGGCGACGAGTGTCCCGTCCGCCTCCCATCGGCGTACGAAGTGCCGGGTCAGGGTCTCGCCGAGCCGGTCCGGCGGCACCTCGGCCAGGTCGGGCAGGCGTAGGTCGAACTCGGCCGCCGCGGCGAACAGCCCCTCCTTGCTGCCGTAGTAGCGCATCACCATCGACGGGTCGATGCGGGCGTCGGCGGCGATGGCCCGGATGGTGGCCCGGTCGTAGCCGTCGGCGGCGAAGCGTTCCCGGGCGGCGCGCAGGATGGCCGCCCGGGTGGCGTCCGAGCGGCGGGTGCGGGTGGCGGGTTCGGTCACGTCCACGACTGTAGGCCAACACGTGTTGACATCCGCTCTACAGTGAAGTCAACACGCGTTGGCAAACAGTTGTTGACCGAGCCCGGAGGTGGAAGCGATGCTGCCCGAACGCACCGACGTCCTCGTGGTGGGAGCCGGGCCGACCGGCCTGGCCGTGGCGGTCACCCTCGCCGGGCACGGGGTGACCGCGACAGTCGTCGACCGGCTCGCCGAGCCGCCCGTCACCTCGCGCGCCGCAGTCGTGCACGCCGGCACCCTGGAGGTGCTCGACCGGATCGCTGTCGCCGCGCCGCTGGCCGCCCGGGGGCTGCACTCGGCCCGGTTCAGCGTCCGCGACCGGGACCGGGTGCTGGTCACCGTCCCCTTCGACGGGTTGCCGTCGCGCTATCCGTACGCGCTGCTGATCTCCCAGGCCGACACCGAGGCGGTGCTCACCGACCGGCTCGCCGCGCTCGGCGGGCGCGTGCTGCGGCCGTACGAGATGACCGGCCTGGACCTCGACGGCGACGGCGCCGTCGCCCGCTTCGACGGCGGCCGCGCGGTCCGGGCGCGCTGGGTCGTGGGCGCGGACGGGATGCACAGCCGGGTCCGCGAGCTGGCCGGCATCGGCTTCGGCGGCCCGGCCGACCCCGGTGAGTCGTTCCTGCTCGCCGACGTCCGCGTGGACAGCGCGCTCCCGCGCGACCAGGTGAGCCTCTTCCTGTCCCGCCGGGGCCCGCTGGTCTGGGCGCCGCTGCCCGACGGCACGGTCCGGCTGGTCGCCACCGTGGACGACGCGCCGCGCGACCCGCAGGCGCACCACTTCCAGGCGCTGCTCGACGAGCGCGGCCCGGCGCGCCGGCCGGACCGGGTCACCGGCATGGCGTGGTCGTCCCGGTTCCGGATCCACCACCGGATCGCGAGCACCTACCGTTCCGGGCCGGTGCTGCTCGCCGGGGACGCCGCGCACGTGCACAGCCCGGCCGGTGGGCAGGGGATGAACCTCGGCCTGCGGGACGCGGTCGCGCTCGGCGACGCGCTCGCCGCCGGTCCGCAGGCCCTCGACGGGTACGCCGCCGACCGCCGCCCCCGCGCCGAGGAGGTGCTCGGCTTCGCCGCCGGCCTGACCCGGCTCGCCGCCGCACCGCCGGCCCTGCGCCCCGTACGAAACCTCCTGCTCCGCACGCTCTCCACGCTCCCGCCGGTCCGCCACCGCCTCGCCGTCCGCCTGGCCGGCTTCGAACCCCCACCCCGCTGATCTTGCAGTTAGAGCCCCTTGTCAGTCCCGTTTGGGCGTCTTCGCCCGGGCGGAAAGTGCAAGATCGGCGAGGAGACGGGCGGGCGGTGGAGGGATGAAACGGGACGGACACTGTCGGCGCTGACCGGTACGGTGAGCGCCGAAAATCCGAACCGGGAGCGCGATTGGACCGCACCTTCCAGGTGGACCTCCGTGGCGTGGTCGACCTGCTCAGTCATCACCTCTACGGCAGCCCGCGGGTCTACGTGCGCGAGCTGCTCCAGAACGCCGTCGACGCGATCACCGCGCGGCGGTCCGCCGACCCGAAGGCCCCGGCGCGGGTCCGCATCGAGCCGCCGGAGCTGACCGGCGACGGGACGCTCCGCGTACACGACACCGGCATCGGCCTGACCGAGGCGCAGGTGCACGAGCTGCTCGCCACCATCGGCCGCAGCTCCAAGCGCGACGAGCTGGGCTTCTCCCGGCACGAGTTCCTCGGCCAGTTCGGCATCGGCCTGCTCTCCTGCTTCCTGGTCGCGGACGAGATCCGGGTGGTCACCCGGCACGCCGACGAGCCCACAGTGCTCTGGACGGGCTGGTCCGACGGGCGGTACGCGGTGCGGCTCGCCGACCCGGAACAGACCCGCGACGAGCCCGGCACCACAGTCACGCTGGTGCCCCGGCGCGACGCCGACCAGTGGCTCGGCGTACCCACTGTCACCGAACTGGCCCGCCTGTACGGCAGCCTGCTGCCGGTCGACGTCCGGGTCGGTGACACGCCGACCACGTCCGGCCCGCCGCCGTGGCCGACCACGCCCGGCGCGCCGGTCGACCGGGCCGCCCTCCAGCGGTACGCGCAGGAACTGCTCGGCTTCGCCCCGTTCGACGTGGTGCCGCTGTCGGTGCCCGAGGCCGGCCTGACCGGCGCGGCGTTCATCCTGCCCGCCGCGGTGAACCCGGCGGCCCGGGCCGGGCACCGGGTCTACCTCAAGCGGATGCTGCTCAGCGAGCACGCCGACGGGCTGCTACCCGAGTGGGCCTTCTTCGCCCACTGCGTGGTCGACGCCAGTGAGCTGCGCCCGACCGCCAGCCGCGAGGCGCTCTACGAGGACGCGCTTCTCACCTCCGTCCGGGACGCGCTCGGCGACCAGATCCGCGGCTGGCTGGTCCGGCTCGCCAAGCACGATCCGCGCCGGCTCGGCGAGTTCCTCCAGGTGCACCACCTCGGCGTCAAGGCGCTCGCGATGCACGACGACGAGATGCTGCGGCTGGTCGACCAGTGGTGGCCGATGGACACCAACGTCGGCACGATGACGCTCGCCGAGTTCCGGCAGCGGCACGGCGTGCTCCGGTACGCCGCCAGCCTGGACGAGTTCCGTCAGCTCGCCGCCGTGGCCGCCGCGCAGGAACTGGCAGTGGTGAACGGCGGCTACACGTACGACACCGAGCTGATCGAGCGGCTGCCCACAGTGGACCGGTCGGTGCTGATCGAGCGCCTGGAGCCGAGCGACCTGACCACCCGGTTCGAGATCCTCGACCCGGCGACCGAACTGGCCCTGCGGCCGTTCCTCACCGCCGCGCAGCGGGCCCTGGAACGGCTGGGCTGCGAGGTCGTGATCCGCGCGTACGACCCGGTCTCGCTGCCGGCGCTCTACCTGGTGTCCCGGTCGGCCGCGTTCCACGACCAGCTCGCCGCCAGCCGGGACAAGGCCGACGAGCTGTGGGGCGGCGTGCTCGACGCGCTCGCCGCCTCCGCCCCGCCGGACCGCCCGCAACTCGTGCTCAACCACCGCAACCCGCTGGTCCGCCGGGTCACCACGCTCGCCGACCCGGAGCTGGTCGGGCTGGCGGTCGAGGCGCTCTACGGGCAGGCCCTGCTGCTCGGGCACCACCCGATCCGGGCGGCCGACGCCGCACTGCTGAACAGTTCCTTCCTCGGCCTGCTCGGCCGGGCCGTACCGGGAGAGATCCGTGACTGACGACGACCTCTGGCGGATGCACCACGAGATCGAGTCCATGCCGTACGGCCCGGGGCAGATCGCCGCGCTGGAACAACTGCTGCGCCGCGCCGACGCGGGCGACGACAGGCACCTCGCCTTCGCCGCCCGGGTCACCGGCACCACCGCGTACGTCTACGGCGGCGAACCGGCGAAGTCCTTCGTCACGTTCTCCTGGTGCCTGGCCGAGTACGACAAGGACCCGCAGCCCTACCACCAGCGCTACACGCACCAGCTGCTCTGGTTCTTCAAGTACATGGTCAATGCGATGGTGAAGTTCCCGGAGCTGCCGCTGGACCGGACGTACGCGGTCCTCGACGACATGGAACGGCGCTACCGCGACTCCGGGCACTCGCTCCAGGCCGTCTACAAGCACCGCTACCTGGTGGCCGCGCACCTGGGCGACGAGGAGGCGGCGGAGCAGTGGTACCGCAAGTGGATGACCACCCCGCGCGACACGCTCTCCGACTGCGCCGGCTGCGACCCGACCACGCAGGTCGCGCACCTGGTGCGGCACGGCCGGCACGAGGAGGCGGTGGCACTCGCCGAGCCGGTGCTCGCCGGTCGGCTGACCTGTAGCGAGCAGCCGCAGGGGATCCTCACCGCGCTGCTCACGCCCTACCGCGAGACCGGCCGGACCGACGCGGCGCGGGACGCGCACCGGGAGGCGTACCGGCGGGTGCGCGGGCACCTCGCCGACCTGTGGGACATCGCCGACCACGTCGAGTTCTGCACCGTGACCGGCAACGAGGCGCGGGCGCTGGAACTGGTCGAGCGGCACCTGGACTGGCTGGACCGGGCACCCACCCCGGCAGCCGCGATGCACTTCGCGGCCGCCGCCTCGGCGGCGCTGCGCCAGGTGCCGGCCGAGCTGACTGTGCACCGCCGCGCCTCCGGCGAGCGGCCGGCCGCCGACGTGCCGGTGGGCGCGCTCGCCGACGAGCTGGCCGGTACGGCGACCGCGCTGGCCGAGCGCTTCGACGCGCGCAACGGCACCACGCACCAGTCCGGGTTGATCGCCCGCAAGCTGGCGGCCGGGCCGGTCGGTGAGCACCTGCCGCTGTCGGCGAGCCTGCGCCGTCCGGCGGTGCCCGTGCCGCGTACCGGCTCGGACGCGCCGGTGGCCTCTCCGCAGCCGGTGACGGTGCCCGCCGACGCCGGTGCCGACGAGTTGCTCGCGCTGGCCGAGGAGTGCTGGCGCACCAACCGCCGGGACGGCCTGGTCGCCGCGTTGCGCGCGTACGACGAGCGGTTCGGTGACGCCGACGTGCCCGCGACCACCCGGGCCTGGCGGCTGGAGCTGCGGGCCGGTGAGCTGTCCCAGGACGACGACGGCGTACCGGCGGCGATCGCTGTCAACCGGGAGGCGCTGGCCGCCTGGCGGGAGGTGCCGGATCCGCTGCGCGCCCAGGTGGTGGCCGGGCGGCTCGGTGTGCTGCTCAGCATGGTCGAGGAGAGCGCGGACGAGGGGATGACCCTGGCCCGCGAGTCGGCCGGGTACCTGACCGAGCACGGTGAGCCGCGTGACCGGGCCGCCGGCTGGGACCGGCTCGCCCTGGCCCACGTGCACCGCGAGGAGTGGGCGGAGGCGCTCGACGCGCTCGACCGGGCCGAGGCGGAGGCGGACGCCGATCCGTGGCTGGCCGGACGGGTCGCGCTGCACCGCACGCACGTGCTGGAGCAGTTGGAGCGGGCCGAGGAGTTCCGGGACGCGGCGGTGCGGTCCCGCCGGCTGGCGAGCGAGCTGGGTGACGCCGAGATGCTCACCGGCGCCTGCCTGGCGTACGCCCGCTCCACCGACGACCCGGCCGAGGCGGTGGCCGCCTGCGACGAGGCGCTGTCTGTCGCACCGGCCGGCGCGTACCTGCCGCTGCGGGTGACCCGGGGCCGGGCGCTGATGGCCGCCGACCGGGCCGGCGAGGCGGTGGAGGATCTGGCCGAGGCGGTCACCCTCTGCGTCGAACAGGGGCTGGACGGCGACGCGCTGCTGCGCTGGGAGCTGGCCGAGGCGTACCGGGTGGCCGGGCGGCTGGCCGAGGCCGCCGAGGTGGCCGAGGAGGCGGTGCTCGGGCTCGACCGGGCGGGCGCGCAGGCCGAGGCGGACCGCTGCCGGCACATGCTGGCGGGCATCTACGCCGGTCTCGGCGAGACGGATCTGGCGCTCACGGTGCTCGACACGCTGGCCGAGAACCTGGACGGGCCGGACAATCTCCCGCACCGGGCGCAGGTGCTGGAGGAGTCCGGTGGCCTGCTCTACGACGCCGACCGGGACGCCCTGGCCGCGCAGCGGTTCGCGGCGGCGGCGACCGCTTGGCGGCTGGCCGGTTTCCAGGTGGACGAGCTGCGGGCCCGGCGGCGGGAACTGCTCGCACTGCACTGGTCCGGCGACCTGCCGGCCGCGGTCGCGGCGATCGAGCGGGTGGACGAGGCGGCGGCCGTGCTCCCGGCCGAGGCAGACGAGGCGCCGGTGGTGACGTACGAGCGGGCGATGGCCGCCGACGCGGTGGCCCGGGTGCTGATCGGCGATGACCGGCTGACCGCCGCGCTGGACCGGGTCGACGGCGTCCCGGAGCGCCTGCGGTCGATCGAGGCGTTCGGCGAGGCGGCGCAGGTCGAGGTGCTGACCGGCGAGCTGCTGCTGCGCGACGGGCGGCCGGAGCAGGCCGAAGGGCTGCTGCGCCCGGTTCTCGCCGGGCTGCCCACCGGTTCCCGCCCGGCCACGCAGGCCGCCTGGCTGCTGGCCCGCGCGCTCGACGAGCAGGGCCGGGAGGCCGAGGCGGCGAAGGTGCGCGCCGACCACGGCATCGAGGAGGACTGACACGACGGGCTGGGGCAACCGTTGGGTAACCGCGGCTGCCCCAGCTCGAACGCGAGGTCTAGGCTGGTCCGGTGGCGGTGGAACAGCAGGCACGGGGTGCGGCGGGTGCGGCCCGGCGCCGGTCCCGGCGGGACGAGATCCTGGAGATCGCGGTCGGCCTCTTCGCGGCGCGCGGCTACCACGGTGTGTCGATGGACGACATCGGCGCGGCGGCCGGTGTCACCGGTCCGGCGCTCTACCACCACTTCGCCGGCAAGGAGGCGATGCTCGCCGCCGCATTGATCCCGGTGAGCGAGGGTTTGCTCGCGGGCGGGCGGGACCGCGCCGCCGGCCATCCGGGTGACCCGCGTGCGGCGCTGGAGTCGCTGATCGACTTCCACGTCGACTTCGCGCTCGCCAATCCGGCGGTGATCGCGTTGCACCTGCACGAGCTGGACCGCCTTCCGGACGAGCCGCGCCGCCGGATCCGCCGGCTCCAGCGGATGTACGTCGAGGAATGGGTCACCGTGCTGACCGCGCTGCACCCCGGCCTGCCCGACGGCGCGGCCCGGGTGCTCGCCCACGCGGCGTTCGGCCTGATGAACTCGACGCCGTTCCTCGGCGGCGAGGTGGACCGCCGGCGCCGGGCCGAACTGCTGCGCGGCGCGACCCTCGCGGCCCTGCTCGCGCCCACCGACCCGACCTGACACGCCGCGCGCACCTTAACGCGTGTTAAGAAGAGACCCCGGCTTTGCGTCGAGAAGGGGTCACGTCCGTGCAGAAGATGATCGAATCGTTGTTGGTCGCGAATCGGGGGGAGATCGCGCGGCGGATCATCCGCACCGGTAGGCGGCTCGGGATCCGGACGATCGCGGTGCACTCGGAGGCCGACGCCGCGCTGCCGTTCGTGACCGAGGCCGACGAGGCGGTCTGCGTGGGCCCGGCGAACCCGGCCCAGAGCTACCGGAACGTCGAGGCGATCCTCGACGCCGCCCGCAGCACCGGCGCGCAGGCGATCCACCCCGGCTACGGCTTCCTGTCCGAGAACGCGGACTTCGCCCGTACCGTCGAAGGGGCCGGCCTGATCTGGGTCGGGCCCGGCGCCGACGCGATCAGCGCGATGGGCGACAAGATCAACGCCCGGAACCTGATGGCGGCCGCAGGGGTGCCTGTCGCGCCCGGCACCACCGAACCGGCGAGCGACCTGGACGCTGCGGTCGCCGCCGCCGCGGAGATCGGCTACCCGGTGATGGTCAAGGCCGCAGCCGGTGGCGGCGGCATGGGCATGGGCGTCGCCGCCGACGAGGCGGCGCTGCGCACCGAGTACGACAAGGTCCGCGCGTTCGCCGAGCGGATGTTCGGCGACGGGTCGGTGCTGATCGAGCGGTACTTCCCCCGGGTGCGCCACGTCGAGGTGCAGATCCTCGGCCTGGCCGACGGCCGGGTGGTGGCGCTCGGCGAGCGGGAGTGCTCGGTGCAGCGGCGCAACCAGAAGCTGGTCGAGGAGTCGCCGTCCCCGGCGGTGTCGCCCGAGCTGCGCGAGCGGTTCCTGGCCGCGGCGGTACGGGCCGGCGAGGCGGTGAACTACCGCAACGCGGGCACCGTCGAGTGCCTGCTCGATCCTTCGACGCAGGAGTTCTTCTTCCTGGAGATGAACACGCGGCTGCAGGTCGAGCACCCGGTCACCGAGTACGTCTACGGCGTCGACCTGGTCGAGGAGCAGTTGCGGGTGGCGTCCGGCCTGGCGCCGACGTTCGACCCGGACGCGCTCACCCCGCGCGGTCACGCCATCGAGCTGCGGATCAACGCCGAGGACCCGAAGCGCTTCATGCCCGGCCCGGGCGCGATCACCACCTGGAACGAGCCGTCCGGCACCGGCGTCCGGGTCGACTCCGGCTACGTCGCCGGCAACACCGTCACGCCGTTCTACGACAGCCTGATGGCCAAGCTGATCCTCACCGGGGCGACCCGCGAGGAGGCGGTCGAGCGGGCGCGGGCGGCGGTCGCCCAGTTCGAGATCGTCGGCCCGAAGTGCAACCTGCCGTTCTTCGCCGAGCTGCTGGAGAACCCGGAGTTCCTCTCCGGCGACTACGACACCGGCATCGTCTCCCGGATGCGCTGACCTTCGACCCAGTGAGGTGAATCTGATGGCAGAACTTCCAGGCTCCGTGAGCATCCGTGAGGTCGGTCCCCGCGACGGCCTCCAGAACGAGGAACCCATCCCCACCGACGCGAAGGTGCGGCTGCTCGACGCGTTGTCCCGCACCGGGGTACGGCGCATCGAGGCCGTCTCCTTCGTCCACCCGAAGGCGATCCCGCAGATGGCCGACGCCGACGAGGTGTGGCAGCGGGCGGAGAAGGTCGACGGCGTGCGCTACTCCGCCCTGGTGCCGAACACCCGTGGCGCGCAGCGGGCGCTGGCTGCGGGCTTCACCGAGATCGAGGTGGTGGTCTCGGCCAGCGACACGCACAACCGCCGCAACGTCAACCGCTCCACCGACGAGTCGCTGGACGACATCGCCGAGCTGATCGACCTGCTGCACGGCGCGGGCGCGACCGCCGAGGTGATCGTGGCGACGAGCTTCGGCTGCCCCTACGAGGGCGACGTGGACCCTCGCCGGGTCGCCGCGATCGTCGACCGCGTCGCCCGTGACGGCGCGGACCGCGTCGCCTTCGGCGACACCACAGGCATGGGTACGCCCCGGCGCGTCCGCGAACTGGTCACGGCGGTCCGGGACCGTAACGCCCAGCTGCCGGTGCTGCTGCACTTCCACAACACCCGGGGTACCGCGCTGGCGAACATGCTCACCGCGATGGAACTGGGCATCACCGAGTTCGACGCGAGCGTCGGCGGCCTCGGTGGCTGCCCGTACGCGCCGGGTGCCAGCGGCAACCTGGCCACCGAGGAGGCGGTGCACATGTTGCACGACATGGGCATCGACACCGGCATCGACCTGGACGCCCTGATCGCTGCCGCCGAGCTGGCCGAATCCCTGGTGGGCAAGAAGCTCCCGTCCGGAGTCCTCCGGGCCGGCCCCCGAACCCGCCTGACCCCCCGCCCCGCCTGACCGGCGGGAGTGGGCGTGGTGGGGTGCCGGGGACGGTGCGGGTGGGGTAGCCTAACGATCGTTCAGGTCGGTGGGCGCCCTGTGCGGGGGCCGTGGCAACGGGAGTCGGCGTGACGCTCGACGGTGAGGCTCTGGAGCAGCTACGCAAGCGCGCCCGCGCCGGCGGTGCGGACAAGTACCACGCGGCGAACGCCGCGAAGGGGAAGCTGTTCGCCCGCGAGCGCGTGGCCTACCTGGTCGACGAGGGCTCCTTCGTCGAGGACGGGCTCTACGCCAACGCCATGGCCGACGGGCTGCCCGCCGACGGCGTGGTCACCGGCACCGCGACCATCGACGGCCGCCAGGTCTGCCTGATGGCGAACGACTCCACGGTCAAGGCCGGCAGCTGGGGTGCGCGTACCGTCGAGAAGATCATCCGGATCATCGAGCGGGCGTACGCCACCGGCGTCCCGATGGTCTATTTGGTCGACTCGGCCGGCGCCCGGATCACCGACCAGGTCGACCTGTTCCCGGGCCGGCGCGGCGCCGGCAAGATCTTCTGGAACCAGGTCCGCGCCTCCGGCTCGATCCCGCAGGTCTGCGCGCTGTTCGGGCCGAGCGCGGCGGGCGGGGCGTACATCCCGGCGTTCTGCGACGTGGTCGCCATGGTGGACGGCAACGCCAGCATGTACCTCGGCTCCGACCGCATGGTCGAGATGGTCACCGGCGAGAAGACCACGCTGGAGGCGATGGGCGGCGCCAAGGTGCACTGCGCCGAGTCCGGCGTGGGGCACTTCCTCTGCAAGACCGAGAACGACGCGCTCGACGTGGTGCGGACGTACCTGTCGTACCTGCCGTCGAACTGGAAGCAGGACCCGCCCGTTGCCGAGGCGGTGGCCGCGCCGGAGAAGGCCGACCTGGCCGCGCTGGTCCCGGCCAGCGAGCGGCAGGCGTTCGACATGCGCCGGTACGTCAAGGGTCTGCTCGACGATGGCAGCTTCTTCGAGATCCAGGCGCTGTGGGCCAAGGAGTTGACCATCGGGTTCGGCCGGCTCAACGGCGAGGTCGTCGGCGTGGTCGGCAACAACTCGATGTTCAAGGGCGGCGTGCTCTTCGTCGACTCGGCCGACAAGGCGACCCGGTTCGTGCAGCTCTGCGACGCGTTCAACGTGCCGCTGCTGTTCCTCAGTGACGTGCCCGGGTTCATGGTCGGCAGCGTGGTGGAAAGGCAGGGGATCATTAGGCACGGCGCCAAGATGATCACGGCGATCTCCGAGGCGACCGTACCCAAGATCTGTGTGGTGGTCCGCAAGGCGTACGGCGCGGGTCTCTACGCGATGGCCGGTCCCGGCTTCGAGCCGGACGCCACGATCGCGCTGCCCACCGCGAAGATCGCGGTGATGGGCGCGGAGGCCGCCGTCAACGCGGTCTACGCGAACAAGATCGCCGCCATCTCCGACGAGGCCGAGCGGGCCGCGTTCGTGGCCGCGAAGCGCGAGGAGTACGAGCGCGACATCGACGTCGTCCGGCTCGCCAGCGAGCTGGTGGTGGACGCGATCGTCGAGCCGCACGAGCTGCGTGCCGAGCTGGTCCGCCGGTTCGCCGCCGCGCGCGGCAAGGAGCGGCACTTCTCCCGGCGCCGGCACGGCGTCACCCCGGTCTGACCGGTAAGGAAGGGCCCCCTCTTAACGCCTGGTGCATGTAAAGGGGCCCCTCCTAACGCTTCAGCCGCTCTCGGCGTCACGAGCGCCCGGCGGCCCGCCCTTTCCAGGAGGATCGACATGGACTTCCGGCTCGACGAGGAACAGCAGGCGCTGCGGGAGAGCGTCCGGGAATTCGCCCGCGAGGTGGTGGCGCCCACCATCGCCGAGCACTACGAGCAGCACACCTTCCCGTACGAGATCGTCCGTCAGATGGGCAAGATGGGCCTGTTCGGGCTGCCGTTCGCGGAGGAGCACGGCGGCATGGGCGGCGACTACTTCGCGCTCTGCCTCGCGTTGGAGGAGCTGGCCCGGGTGGACTCCAGCGTGGCCATCACGCTGGAGGCGGCGGTGTCGCTCGGCGCGATGCCGATCTACCGGTTCGGCACCGAGGAGCAAAAGGCGCAGTGGCTGCCGAAGCTGCTCAGCGGTGAGGCGCTGGCCGGGTTCGGGCTCACCGAGCCGGGCACCGGGTCGGACGCGGGCGGCACCCGGACGCGCGCGGTCCTGGACGGCGACGAGTGGGTCATAAACGGCTCGAAGGCGTTCATCACCAACTCCGGCACCGACATCACCGCGCTGGTCACCGTCACCGCCGTCACCGGTACGCGGCCGGACGGCGGCAAGGAGCTGTCCACGATCATCGTGCCGTCGGGTACGCCCGGCTTCACCGTGGCGCCCGGCTACTCGAAGGTGGGCTGGAACGCCTCGGACACCCACGAGCTGACGTTCGACGACTGCCGGGTGCCGGCGGCCAACCTGCTCGGCGAGCGCGGCCGGGGCTTCGCCCAGTTCCTGCGCATCCTGGACGAGGGCCGGATCGCCATCGCGGCGCTCGCCGTCGGCCTGGCCCAGGGCTGCGTGGACGAGTCGATCAAGTACGCCAAGGAGCGCCAGGCGTTCGGTCAGCCGATCGGCAACTACCAGGCCATCCAGTTCAAGATCGCGGATATGGAGATGAAGGCGCACACGGCCCGCCTGGCCTACTACGACGCGGCCGCCCGGATGCTCGCCGGTGAGCCGTTCAAGCGTCAGGCGGCGATCGCCAAGCTGCACGCCTCCACCGTCGCCGTGGACAACGCCCGCGAGGCGACGCAGATCCACGGCGGGTACGGCTTCATGAACGAGTACCCGGTGGCCCGCTTCTGGCGGGACTCCAAGATCCTGGAGATCGGCGAGGGCACCAGCGAGGTGCAGCGCATGATCATCGCGCGCGACCTCGGCATGTGAGGACGGCACCCACACCGTGCCCTGTCGGATATCGGCAGTGGACGGTCGGGTGGTTGACGATGGGCTGTGGAGCGTCGGAGTCCATCCGTAATCTTCGTGCCCATGACTCCGGATCATGACCGTGCGCGGGGCACAGACGGTCGTACCGGTCTGTCCGATCTGCTGCGCGGGCACCGGCTCGCCGTCGGCCTGACCCAGGCCGAGCTGGCGGGCCGGGCCGGCGTTGGCGTACGGACGGTCCGCGATCTGGAACGAGGACGGGCCGTACGGCCCCAGCGCACCACTGTCGACCTGCTGGCCGACGCGCTCGGCCTGAGCGGGGACGAGCGGCGGGAGTTTGTCGACACCGCCCGGCCGGCGGCGTCCCGCCCTTCCGGCCCCGGCACCGACGATCCGCCGGTGGCGCTGCCGCAGCCCGTACCGCTGCTCGGCCGCGAGCGGGACGTGGCGGAGGTGTCCGGCCTGCTCGACGCGTACCCGGTGGTCAGCCTGGTGGGACTCGCGGGCGTGGGGAAGACCGCGCTCGCCGTCACCGTCGCGCACGCGGTGGCGGCCCGGCACCCGGCGGGCGTGGCCGGGGTGCTCGTGGGCGAGGGCTCGGACACCCCGGACGTGCTCGCCGCGTCGGCGTCGATGTTCGGTGTGAACCGGCTGGCCGACCTGTCCTGCCGGATCGGCGACCGGCGGGCGCTGCTGCTCGTCGACGCCGTCGACCGGGCGCCGGAGGCGGTGGCCGAGGCGCTGCGCGTCCTGACCGCCGCCGTGCCGACGCTACGGGTGCTTGTCACCGGCCGCCGGCCGGTCGGCCTGCCCGGCGAACTGGTCCGGCCGGTCGCGCCGCTCGACGTACCGCCCGCCGGCGTCGTACCCGCCGACCGGGCCGACCTGGACCGCTGGCCGGCGGCGGCGCTGTTCGCCGCGCGGCTCGCCCAGGTCCGCCCGGAACCGCCGACGCCGGTCGAGCTGCCGGCGCTCGCCGCGCTCGTGCGCCGGCTCGGCGGACTGCCGCTCGCCATCGAGCTGATGGCGGCACGGGGACGCATCCTCGACGTCACCGAGCTGCTCGACCGCTACGGTGACCGTGTTCTGGACCTGACCGGCGGACGCCCCGGCTGGGAACCCGCCGGCCCGTCCGCCGGTACGGTGACGCTGCGCGACGCGGTGGCGACCAGCTATCGCCTGCTCGCGCCCGCCGACCGGGCGGCGCTGCGGCGGCTGTCAGCGTTCCGTAACCGCTGGTCGGTCGAGCTGGCCGAGGATCTGCTCGCCGACGGCGGCCGGCGGTGGGACGCCGCGCCGATGCTGGACCGGCTGCGCGAACTGGGCCTGCTGAGTGTCCGGGGCACCGGCCCGTTCCGGTTCCGCCTGCTCGACGCGGTCCGTGACTTCGCCGCGGAGCAGGCCGACGCCGACGGCGAGGCCGCCCGTATCCGGATGCGGCACGCCGCGGTGGTCGCCGGGCTGGTCCACCGCACCGCGCCGGGGCTGGTGGGTCCGCGGATGTCCGGCGCGGTGCGCGTGCTCGACGAGGCGACGAGCGACATCACCGCCGCGCTGGCGTACGCCGCCGAGCACGCGCCCGAGACGGCGCTCCTGCTCGCCGCCTCCCTGCCCCGCTGGTGGCGGCTGCGCGGACGGGACGTCTCCGGCCGGCGCCGGCTGCGGGAACTGCTGGCCGATCCGCGTACCGCCGGTGCCCGGCCCACGCTGCGCGCCTGGGCCATGCTCGGCGCGGCCCGGCTCGCCGCCGAGCACGGCGCGGGCGCGGAGGAACTTCCGGGCGTGCGGGCCGCCCTGGTCGTCTTCACCGAGGCGGGCGACGTGACGGGCGAACTGTCCGCCCGGTCCGTGCTCTGCGCGCTCCTGCCCGGGCTCGGCGCGCACGACGAGGCCCGCGAGCAGGCCGAGGCCGCGCTCGCGGCGGCCACCCGGCACCACCGGGTACGTGAGATGGCCGTCGCCCAGGCGCACCTGACCTGGCACGACGTACGCGAAGCTCGGCTGGCCGGCGCCCGGCGGCGGCTGGCCACCGTCGACCGCCTGGCGGCACAGTGCGGTGACCAGCGCCTGCGTGTGCTGGCGCGGGCCGATCAGGCCGAGCTGACCCGCCTTGAGGGCCGGTACGCCGAGGCGGCCGAGCAGGGGCGCCGGGTGGCGGCCGCGCTCGCGGAGCTGGGCGATCCGGGGCGGCGGCGCCGGACGATCGGCGCGGTCGGGCTGGCGCTCGCCCACGCCGGGCGCACGGACGAGGCGCTGGCCACAGTGGCCGAGCTGTGGCCGTCCGGTGCGGTGCCGGGCCGGCGCCGGCCACCGGCTGTGGAGATGCTCGACCTGCCCGGCTCGGGTGGGGACGTGCGCACCGAGGACGCGTTGCGCGGGTTGATCGAGGGGCACGTGGCGCTGCACCGGGGAGACCGGGAGGTGGCGGCGGAGTGGTTCGCCGCGGCCGCCGACGCGGCGGAGGGTGTCGCCGACCGGCGGGATCTGGTGGAGGCGCTGGTGGGGCTGGCGGTCAGCACCGCCGACCCGGCCGTGCTGGGCCGGCTGGACGCGGCGCGGCGGGTGACAGGCGTCAGCCTGCTGCCGCAGGAGGAGGAGTTGCTGTTCTCCCTTTCGGCCCGACGGCGGCGATGAACGTCGTCGACGCCGCGGCGGTCGCAGGCCGGTCGGCCGGGCACAGGGAGGCGGAGGGCGCGGGGGTGGCGCGAGCGAAGTAGCCCCCTGGTGCTGCCCCTCGCTCCACGCTCGCGCCAGCACCCCCCGGTGCCCCCCGCTGCCGGAAGACTACCGAGGTCGGACGACCGATTCATGAATATGTGGACCGCTTTGTCCGGCCGTCGGGGCGGTTCTGCCGGTCATTCTGCCGGTGACCGGTGGGTAGCCGACGGCAGAGCGCGGCCGGTCAGGCGGCGTCCTCGGCCGGTTCGGTGCTGCCGGCGGTGGCACCCGGATGAACCGCGTCGCGTACCCGGCGCAGCCCGTCCAGCAGCCCGTCGAGCTGTGCCGGGTCGAGCTGGCTGGTGAACCACTGCTCGATGATCTTCAGGTGACCGGGCAGGACGTCGTCCAGGCGGCCGAGCCCGGCAGTGGTGACCACCGCGAAGGAGCTGCGCCGGTCGGACGGGCAGGCGCGCCGGCAGATCAGCCCGTCCCGTTCCATCCGGTCCACCACGCGGGTCACGCCGCTGGTGGAGAGCGAGGTCTGCGCGGCCAGGTCGGTCATCCGCAGCTGGTTGTTGGGTGAGCGGGCGAGTCGGGTCAGCACCTCGAACTCGACCGGGGAGAGGCCGTGCTCCTCGAACTGGGCGGCGAACCGGGCGGCGAGCCCGGCGTGCGCCTCGACGAGCAGGCCGACGGCAGTGATCCGGGGGTCGTCGAACACGTTCTGGTCCACGCCACCATCCTAGCAACACTTGACACGGGGAATATTGCTGTGACTATAGTTGCTCAGTCAGTCGTTGGGCTCCTAAACATTCTTCTCCGGAGGAGAGCATCATGACCAGCAGCACCGAGCCGACTACCCGCGACTGGGAGGGTCTCACCATCCCCGCTCCCGGCACCTACGTGCTGGACGCCGCGCACAAGCGTGTCGGCTTCGTCGCGCGGCACATGATGGTCAGCAAGGTACGCGGTGAGTTCGCCGACGCCACCGCCACCATCACCGTCGCCGACGACCCGATGCAGTCCACGGTCACCGCCAGCATCCAGGCGGCCAGCATCAACACCGCCCAGGCGGACCGCGACGCGCACCTGCGCAGCCCCGAGTTCCTCGACGCGGAGCAGTTCCCGACGCTGGAGTTCCGCAGCACCGAGGTGAAGTCCCGCGACGGCAACGAGTTCGTGCTCGTCGGCGAGCTGACCATCAAGGGCGTGACCCGTCAGGTCGAGCTCGAGGTGGAGTTCGAGGGCGTCGGCCGCAGCCCGTTCGGCCAGGACATCTTCGGCTTCTCCGCCTCCACCGAGATCGACCGGGAGGACTTCGGTCTGACCTGGAACGTGGCGCTGGAGACCGGCGGCGTCCTGGTCGGCCGCAAGGTCAAGATCGAGATCGAGGGCGAGGCCATCCGCCAGGGCTGAGCCCGGCACCGGCCCGCAGGGCCCGCACCGTCCGCCGACGGTGCGGGCCCTTCTCGCGTACGCCCCGGCGGTGCGAATCGTCACGCGAAGTTCTCCGCACCGACGCGCTGGTGACGGCCGCGACGGGGTACAGGTGCAGACCTGCCGCCCGTCCAGCCGGGTGGCGGGGTGGGCGCACTTACGCCCACCACGCGAATGGTTCACAATGCGTTGCGGAACGGTACGGTTCCGTCGCACCAGCGCCGGGAGGACACATGGGCACAGACGTCGAGCAGGGCGCCTTCTCCCGCGAGGACCGGGTCCGCTACCGGCAGAAGGTCCGACGGTGCCTGGACGTGTTCGCGCTGATGCTCGACGACTTCGGCTTCGACGCCGACCGCCCGATGACCGGGCTGGAGATCGAGCTGAACCTGATCGACGCCGCCGCCGAACCGGCCATGCGCAACGACCAGATCCTCGCCGACATCGCCGACCCGCTGTTCCAGACCGAGCTGGGGCAGTTCAACCTCGAACTGAACGCCTCGCCCCGGCTCATCGAGGGCAGCGGCTTCGCCGACTACGAGCAGGATCTGCGCAGCAGCCTCAGCCGCGCCGACGAGCGGGCCGCCAAGTCCGACGCGACGATCATGATGGTCGGCATCCTGCCCACGCTCACCGAACGCCACCTGGTCGCCGACAACCTCTCCACCAACGAGCGGTACCGCGTCCTCAACGACCAGATCGTCGGCGCCCGCGGCGAGGACATCGAGCTGGACATCAACGGCGTCGAGCGGCTGCGTACGCACACCGACTCGATCGCGCCGGAGGCCGCCTGCACCAGCCTCCAGTTCCACCTCCAGGTCGCGCCGGACAGCTTCGCCGACTACTGGAACGC
Organism: Micromonospora sp. Mcm103; assembly: GCF_024519755.1. Taxonomy (NCBI): domain Bacteria; kingdom Bacillati; phylum Actinomycetota; class Actinomycetes; order Micromonosporales; family Micromonosporaceae; genus Micromonospora; species Micromonospora sp. Mcm103. The sequence goes on along the minus strand of NZ_JALJRJ010000004.1, from coordinate 138,532 downwards.
CTCCCAGGCCATCGCCGGCGTGCAGGTCGCCGTCGGCGCCAACTCGCCGTTCCTCTACGGCCGGCAGCTCTGGGCGGAGACCCGGATCGCGTTGTTCCAGCAGGCCACCGACACTCGCCCGGACGAGCTGAAGGCCCAGGGCGTACGCCCCCGCGTGTGGTTCGGCGAGCGCTGGATCACCTCGATCTTCGACCTGTTCGAGGAGAACGTCCGCTACTTCCCCCCGCTGCTGCCCATCTGCGAGGAGGAGGACCCGGTCGAGGTGCTGCACGCCGGTGGTGTGCCCAAACTCGGTGAGCTGCGGCTGCACAACGGCACCGTCTACCGCTGGAACCGGCCGGTCTACGACATCATGAACGACCGCCCGCACCTGCGGGTGGAGAACCGCGTGCTGCCCGCCGGCCCGACGGTGGTGGACATGCTCGCAAACGCGGCGTTCTACTTCGGGCTGGCCCGCGGCCTCGCCGAGTCGGACCGTCCGATTTGGAGCCAGCTGACGTTCAGCTCGGCGGAGGAGAACTTCCACGCCGCCGCCCGGCGCGGCATCGAGGCGGTCCTGCACTGGCCCCGGCTCGGCGACGTGGCGGTGACCACGCTCGTGCTCGACACGCTGCTGCCGGTGGCCGCGCAGGGGCTGGACCGGTTCGGCGTCGCCCCGGCCGAACGGGACCGCCTGCTCGGCGTGATCGAGGGCCGCTGCCGTACCGGCCGCAACGGCGCGGTCTGGCAGACCGAGACGGTGTGGACGGCCGAGCGGAACCGGGGGCTGGACCGGGAGGCCGCGCTGCACCACATGGTCCAGCGGTACGCCGAACTCCAGCGCGGCAACGAGCCCGTCCACACTTGGCCGGTCGACTAGTCCCCCTGCCGCCCTCGCCCCTGCGATCCGCGCCTCGATGCGGGTGTGCGGGTGGCTCAGCGGCCGAGGTGACGTGCGGGCCGGGCGGGTGGGGCCTCAGCGACCCCGGCGGCGGGTGGTCTCGGTGGGCGGCGGCGGGTCGGCCTGGTCCGTCGAACCGGTCTGGCCCGGCGAGGCGGTCGGGGACGAGGAGTCGTCCGTCGCGCTTCGCGGGTTCGGCTCGTCGGCGGGTGAACCCTTGTCGTGCGAGCCGGCCTGCGTGGGTGACTCGGGTTGCCGCTGCGGCGGCACGGCCCTACCCCGGCGGCCGGTGGTGGACCGGGTGGCACGTCCCCGATCCGTCTCCGTCCGGCCGGACGCCACGCCCGGCTCGTCGTCCACTGCCGCATCCCGGAGCGAACCGGCCGACACGTTCGGCTCCGCGTCCAGCCCGGTGGCCCGGTCGGCGAGATCCGACGCCGACCGATCCGCGGCCGACCGGCCCGACGCGGATCGACCCGACGCGGACCGATCCGACGCCGACGCGTCTGACAAGGCCGAATCCGACACGCTCACCGTCGAGGTGCCCGCCCGCTTCGATGGCGCCGCGCCTGATCGGCCCGACGTCGAGCTGCCGGGCAACGGCCCGTCCGGCCCGTCCGGCTCCGCGGTGGCGGGCGAGGCATCCCCGCTGATCTCGTCCGGCTCGCCGGTGCGCTGCCGGGGCAGTGTCACCCGCTCGGCGCTCCGGCGCTCGGCACGCTGGGCCAGCGCGGCCATCACCATCGAGCCGCCGACGCCGGCGATGACCGCGTACGGGGCGATCAGGTGGGCCGACAACTGCTCCGCGGCGATCCCGGCCAGGCGCGGCACGGCGAGCAGGTACGCCAGCGCGACGAGCAGCGGTCCGGCCGCCCCGGAGGCTGCCGCACCGACCCGGATCTCCGGTGCGCGGGCGGCTCGACGGGCCGCCACCAGGCCGATCACCAATGCGGAGAGCACCGACAGCAGCGCACCGGGCCAGTAGAAGTAGTCGCGGATCCAGAACGCGCCACGGTCCGCGCTGATCTGCCAGATGCCGAGCTGGGCGGTGGTCAGGCCACGGCCGGCGATCACCCCGTCGACCACCGACACCACGGCGAGCAGCCAGAGCCAGCCGGTGGTGGCGATCAGGTTGGTGGCGGCGGCACGGGTGTGCAGCGCCCAGACGGCGAGCAGTACGCCGAGCACCAGCCCTGCGCCCGCGTACGCGGCGGCGACGGCCTGCGGCGAGGAGACGTCCGGCACCCGGGCCGCCCGCGCGGGTACCGCCACCAGCAGGACGGTGACGATAGCGCCGACACCCGCGGCGAGCGCCAGGCCGAGCCGGGGCAGCGTGCCCGGCGACTCGTCGTCGCCACCACGCAGGCGCTGGGCGCAGACCGCACCGACGATGACCGATGTCGCCGCGATCCAGGTCGCCCAGGCGAGGCTCGCCACCCAGGCCGCCTCGGCCCGTACCGCGCCGTCCGGCACCCAGTTGATGATGCCCAGCCCGTACCCGAAACCGAGCTGCGCGGCGCCCGCGCCGGCGGCGACGCCGAGCGCGGCGGCTGTCGATCCTCCCCAGCCCCGTCTGACCATGCCGGGGAGCGTAACGTCCCGTGGTCGGCGCGGCGAGTCGTAACGACTGGCCGTGACCGTCTGTGAGCAACGGATACGGTCGTCGATGATCGGGGCGGGGAGCATGACGGACGAGCGGCAACCGGCGGGCGACGGCACCGGGCCGGGGCGGGGCAGGCTGCTCCTCGGTGGTGGTGTGGCAGTGGTCCTGCTGGCCGTGATCGGCGCCAGCGTCGGGTGGATCCTTGCCGGTGAGCCGGAGCGCTCGGCCGGGCCCGGCGACTCCGCTCCGCCCGCCGCCGCGTCCACATCGGCCTCCGCGACCACGGCACCGCCGACCACAGCCGCCCCACCATCCGGTACGCGCACCAGCGCCCCGGCCGGGCTCACCGTGCCCGAGGTGGTGGGCGTCGACTTTGAGCAGGCCCGCCGGGACCTGCGCGAGCGCCGCCTCGGTTGGCGGCTGGTCTTCGGTACGGGCAGCGGACGCACCGTGGAGCGCGCCTCACCGGGCCCCGGCACTCCGGTGAAGCGCGGCACCACTGTCACGGTGTGGGTCTCCGGGCCGGCGCCGGCCGTGAGCGTGCCGGACGTGGGCACGCTGTCCTGCTCCGACGCGGCAGACGATCTGGTGGAGGCGGGCCTCTATCCCCGGTACGCCACCGGCCGCCAGGGTCCGGTCACGGCACAGGTGCCGGTGGCCGGCAGTACCGCCCGGTGGAACGACCAGGTGACCCTCACCTGCGGCGACCGGGCGTCCACGCCGCCGACGGTCTCCCCGTCGCCGACTCTCTGACCGGCGCGGCGCGCTGATCCCGGCCGGTGTCGCCGTGGCCCGCTACGGTGGACGATCGAGGGCCGTGCGCCCCGTCCCGGTGGGGAAAGGACGTGCCATGAGCGACGACCGTCAGGAACCACCCGCCGGGGACGCGGACGCCACCCGGGCGCTGCCCCCCGAGCCGGACGCGGACGCGACCCGGGCGCTGCCGAGGAACGCGGGCGAGGAAGACGTGGAGGCGACCCGCGCGATGCCGCGGAACGCGGGCGACGCCACCCGTCAGTTGCCCGGCGGCCCGGCAGGACAGGTAGGCCCGGAAGGGCCGGGCGGGCCGCGCCGTCCGCTCGACGCGACCGCCCCGCAGGAACCGGTGGGTGCCTGGTCCGGGCGTGCCGGCGTACCTCCACCGCGTCCGGCCGGCTACCCCGAGCCCGGCGGCGAGTACTACGGCGACGAGCAGGCCGGGCGCCGCTGGTGGATGCCGATCCTGCTGGGCATCCTGGCGCTGCTCCTGCTCGGGTTGATCGGGGTGGGGGTGTGGCTGGCGTTGCGTGCCGCCGACCGGAACTCCGATCCGGGCCCGCCGGTACCGAGCATCTCGGCGCAGACGAGCGCCGCCCCGACCTCGGCCGCCCCGACCAGTGCCGCGCCGAGCAGTTCACCGCCGAGTACGCCGCCGGCCACGACCGCCCCGGTCGAGGTGCCGATGCCGCCGCTGGTGGGGCTGCCGGAGGCCGCGGCCCGGGCGGCGCTCGACCGGCTGGACCTGGACTACCGGGTGCAGCGACGGGCGTCGGACCGCCCGGCCGGTACGGTGATCTCCACCGATCCCGAGGCCGGTTACCCGGTGGGCGAGGACGACCGGGTCACGATCGTGGTGGCGGTACCCGCGCCACCGACGAGCGGCCCGAGCACCCCGGGCTCCGCCCCGGCGACGACCACGACGCCCTGACGATCACCGAGACGCCCTGACGATCACCGCGAGGCTCTGGCCGGCCACCGCCACGCCTGACTCACCACTGGCGTCTGCGGGTGCCGACCAGACCCAGCCCGGCCAGTGAGATGGCGAGCCCGAGCAGCCCGGAGTAGAACAGCGACCGGCTGAGGTCGTCGGTGGCGCCGGTGGGCCGCTCGGCGAGCGCACCCTCCCCGCCCCCGGTACCCGAGGCCCGGTCGTCGTCCTCTCCCGGCGGGTCGGCGGCCTCGCCGTCCTCGTCGTCGATCGCATCGGAATCGGCGGCATCCGAGTGGGCCGTATCGGAATCGGCCGTATCGGTCGTGGCCGCGTCGGAGTCCGTCCGGCCGTCCTCGCCGGCCACCGTGATCTCCGGTGCCGGTACGGGCTCGGCGAGCTGCTGGGTGGCGGAGAAGGCGGGATGACGGACCGCGAGCGCGAGGGCGGTCGCGGTGACGAGGAAGAGGAAGAGCCCGAGGGCATAGCCGATACGGGACCGGTGGTGCCGGCGCGCGGCGGGCAAGTTGACCATGACCATCCCAGGTTCAGGGTCCATGGCGCGCGGGGTGGAACGTGCCGGGGTGGGCGTACCGATTCTATGGCGACGGCACGCCCTCCCGGCCGGGAATCGTCAGGTCAGCCGACCCGGACCGGGGTCCGGACCACCGGGCGACGGGCCGTCCGCACGGTGTGCTGACGCGGAGCCGGCGCGGCCTGGAGCTGCCGCAACCCCTCCTGGAGTACGAAGATCGACCTCCGGTTGACCGCGTCCCCCGCCGCGTTCAACTCGTAGCCGTCGAGCCAGAGCCAACCGTCGTAGGTCGGCCAGTCGAGCACCCGGATCACCCGGAACATGATCGGTCGGAGGAACTGGACACTCGCCGCGCGAGTCACGTGCAGTACGTCACCGGAGCGGGGAAGCACATGGGCTCCTGGGAGGGTCGGCCGGCGGGGCCGGCGAGGCTGAACGAGGTCGGGTGCGGTCCGGTGACGGGGGGTCTGCCTCGTGGACCGGCGGTCGGTGGGTCGGTGCTGGTCGGGCCGTACCCACGGTGGCGGACCGCCACCCGACCATCACCCGGCTGCTCCCGGTTACCGCTCCCGCCGCCGCAGCCAAACTGGCGTGCAGCGACGGGGTCTTCATTCCGGGGCAGGTCGCACGGCGCGGGACGGCTCCCCTCCGGCCGTCCCACGGACCGTGGTGTCACCACGCCCGGAGATCAAGCGAAGACGGTGAGTAACCCGTGCCATACGGACAGACTGCATCAGGGGCGTGCGACATGCAAGTTGCACGTCGAGTTTTGCTGATAGGTGAGTCGGACACGCAAACGGCGATACTTGAAGCGTCAGGTATCGGAGCGGCACACTGGACGCCGGTTTCGCCCGTCGCGGCCGGTCGACGACCGGCACCACCCCTGCCGCGAACGACACCCGCCGCTCGCCGGTCGCGCCCGCGGTGGGAGCCGCACCGGGGCGCGACCGACCGGAGGTAGCCGGGTGACTGTGAAGCGTGGTCCCGCAATCCGATGGACGGCACCGTGAGCGCGAGGAGTGAGCCGGTCCTGCGAGCCCCGCAGTCGCGAACTGAGGGGATGCCGTGAGCGCGAGGAGTGAGCCGGTCCTGCGAGCCCCGCAGTCGCGAGCCGAGGAGACTCCGTGACGGAAAGGCGCAGCCCCACCATCCGGCGGCGCCGGCTGGGTGCGGAACTCCGCCGGCAGCGGGAGGCGGCGGGCATCACCATCGAAGTCGTCGCCGAGCAGCTGGAGTGCTCCGCGTCGAAGATCTCCCGGATCGAGACCGGCCACACCACGGCGACCCCGCGCGACGTCCGCGACATGCTCCGCATCTACGGCGTCGTCGGCGCGGAGAGCGACGAGCTGGTGCAGATCGCCCGGGAGGCCCGGCAGAAGGGCTGGTGGCATCCGTACAGCACGGTGCTCGTCGGCGCGTACGTCGGCCTGGAGGCGGCGGCCAGCTCCATCCGGGCGTACGAGCAGCAGGTGGTGCCGGGCCTGCTGGAAACCGAGGAGTACGCGAGCGCGATGATCCGGGCGGCCCGGCCGGACTTCACCGACGAACAGGTCGACACGCGGGTGCGTGTCCGTCTGGGCCGTCAGTCGTTGTTGACGCAGGACGATCCGGTCGATCTGTGGGTGGTGCTCGATGAGGCGGTGCTGAGCCGGCCGGTTGGCGGCGACGCGGTGATGCGTGGTCAGCTCAAGCGGTTGGTGGAGGTGGCCGAACTGCCGAACGTGACAGTGCAGGTCCTGCCCTTCGAGGTGGGAGCGCACGCCGGCATGGACGGGACCTTCACGATCCTCAGCTTCCCCGAGCCGAGTGATCCCGATGTCGTGTACGCGGAGAACGCCACGGGTGGACTCTTCCTGGAGAAGAGTGACGAACTGCAGAAGTACAGCTTCATCTTCGATCACATTCGAGCAGCGGCCATGCGCCCGGAGGAGTCCGTCGCACACATCGCGAAACTGGCAGAGGAGCCACTGTGGAAATGGCGACCAAGGAGTTCCCCGTGGACCTGACGCAGGCGACGTGGTTCAAGAGCTCGAAGAGCGGGCCGAACTGCGACAACTGCGTCGAGGTCGCGTACGTGACCGGGGCGGTCGGAGTGCGGGACTCGAAGGACAAGACCGGCCCGGCCCTGGTCTTCGCTCCGGGTGACTGGCACGCCTTCGTCGCCCGCGCCCGGAACGGCGTGTTCGGCCGGAGCTGACCGGCACCGAGATGTGGTCCCGCCCGGCAGCGCCGCCGGGCGGGACCATTCGTGTCCGCGTACCCGCGTAGCGGCGGCCACCCGTCGCCAGTTCCGATCCGCCTCGTTGAACCGCACGGATCGGCAACCGAACAAGGCAGGCGAGACGGATGACGACGATCGGTTCAGAGAACCTCACCAGCGGCCCGGGCAAGCCCGAGCGGTTCGGTGGCAAGTACCGGGGTGCCCGCCGGGACACCGTCCTCACCGAGGTGGTCTCCGGTGACGGCGACGACGCCCGCGAGGGTGGCGTCCCCGAGCAGGCCGCGGCGCCGCTGTCCCTGCCGTCGCTGGACCCCAACCCGCTGACCGAGCCGTCCTTCCCGCCGAGCGGCTGGCCGGTCGAGCAGCAGGAGTCCCTGGTGGACCACCCGCTGCTGCGCGGCCTGCTGATGGAGCTGCCCCCGAAGGGCAGCGTGCCTCCGCCCGGCTGGCTGGACCGCTGGTTCGAGGCGACCCGCGCGATCCTGGAGCTGCTATACGTGCAGGGCGCGAGCCGGTCGCGCTGACACCGCCTCGGCGGCCGGCGTCGCCCGCTCGGCGAGCCGGTTGTGCCGCAGCGCGTGGCGTACTCCGATCGCGCACACGCCGAGCACCCCGACGGTGATCGCCGGGCCGGCGACGCCCGGCGCGGCGAACAGGTCGACCCCGGCCGCCGGCAGCACCGCCACCAGCGCCGCGATCGCCGTCGCCTGGAGCGGCAGCGCGATCAGCGGGTGCGCCGCCGCCGCGCGCAGCCCGTGCGGGGCGGGGGTGCCCGGCGCCGCCGCGAACGCGCCCGCACCGGACCGCAGCCGCCGGACCCGCCGTACCGTGCAGACCGCCACCACCGCTGCCGGTACGGCCGCGAGGCCGAGTGCGGCGGCGGCCCGGTCCACAGTGGTGTCGCCGGCGCTCTGCAGGCCCGCGGCGAGGACCGCCGCGGTGAGCGCGAGGCCGGTCAGCACCAGGGCGGACAACCATCCGGTACGCCGGCGCAGCGCGCGGGCGCGGTCGAGCCCGGGCAGGCCCTCCGCGACCAGTCCGGCGGCGAGCCAGACGGCGGCGACGGGAAGCAGTACGGCGAGACGGTCATCCATGCCCCCTAGCCTTGCCCGTTTCGACGTTCGGCGAATCCGGGACGGCACCCCGGTTCGCCCCGTACCCGGGCCCGTAGGGGTAGGGGCGGCTCAGACGTCGAACGTGGCGGGACGCCCGGTGGCCGGCGCCGGCGGGGTGGCCTTCCACAGGCCGGTCTTCTGGGCGGCGAGCCGGGCCAGGTAGGCCGGGTTGAGGATGACGTACCGGCGCCACAGACGCTTGGGTTCCAGGCCGAGCCGCCAGAACCACTCCAGCCCGGCGCGCTGCATCCACGGTGGCGGGTTGCGCAGCAGGCCGGCGTGGTAGTCGAAGGCCGCGCCGACAGCCATCAGCGGCATTTCCAGCAGCGGGCGCATGGCGTACGCGAAGACCTCCTGGCGCGGGCAGCCGAGCCCGACCAGGACGAGGCGGGCGCCGCTGGCCCGGATCCGGTCGGCGATCTCGGCGTCCTCGCCGGGCGTGACGGCGCGGAACTTGGACGGTTCGACCCCGGCGATCTTCAGCGCGGGGAACTTGCTCTCCAGCGCCGGGACGAGCCGGGACAGCGTCTCCTCGGTGGAGCCGTAGAGGTAGACCGGCAGCCCTTCCTCCGCGAACCGGGCGAGCACCCGCAGCGTCAGCTCCGGGCCGTAGACGCGGTCGGTGAGCCCGGCGCCGTGCAGCAGGTTGAGTGCCCAGCGCACCGGCTGCCCGTCGGGGGTGACCACGTCGAACGAGTTGAGCCGGGCGTTGTGCGCCGGGTCGAGCACGCCGGTCATCACGCCGTGCACGGCGAGCGCGGTCAGCGCCAGCGGGCGGCGTTCGTGCGCGGCCGCCACGACGGCCTCGGTGGCCCGGGCGTAGTCGGTGGCGTCGACCCCGACGCCGAGCACGTTGCGCTTGGTCCCGGTGGTCATGCCTTCGGCACCCACTTGTCGACGTTCGCCTCGTAGATCTCGCGCAGGATCATCGGCACGTCGTACGTGATCTTCCAGGAGGGGTAGTGCTCCTCGAAGCGGGCCATGCTGCTGACGTACCACTGGTGGTCGCCGGTGCGGGCCTGCTCGACGTAGTTGATCCGGGCCTCGCGGCCGGTGATCTCCTGGGCGACCCGGAACGCCTCGATGTGCGAGGTGTTGGAGTGCCGGCCGCCGCCGAGGTTGTAGACCTGAGCCGAGCGCGGCTCACGGAAGAACGCCTCGAACGCGGTCAGCACGTCGTGCGAGTGGATCGCGTCCCGGACCATCTTCCCCTTGTAGCCGAAGAGGTTGTACGTCCGGCCCTCCATCACGCAGCGCATCAGGTACGCCAGGAAGCCGTGCAGTTCGGCGGCGGAGTGCGCCGGGCCGGTCAGCGTGCCGCCCCGGAAGCAGGCGGTCTTCATGTCGAAGTAGCGGCCGTACTCCTGGACCATCACGTCGGAGGCGACCTTCGAGGCGCCGAAGATCGAGTGCAGCGACTCGTCGATCGACATGTCCTCGGTGATGCCGTCGTACCAGCGGTGGTCCTCGGGCAGCTCGTAGCGGGTCTCCAGCTCGATCAGCGGGAGCGAGTTCGGCCGGTCGCCGTACACCTTGTTGGTGGAGCAGTGGATGAACGGCGCGTCGATCGCGTGCCGCCGGGTGTTCTCCAGCACGTTGAGCGTGCCGCCGGCGTTCACGTCGAAGTCGGTGAACGGCTCCTTGGCGGCCCAGTCGTGGCTCGGCTGGGCGGCGCTGTGGATCACCACGGCGATGTCCCTGCCGTACCGCTTGAAGACCTGCTCCAGCCCGTCGCGGTCGCGGATGTCGACGGCGTGGTGGGTGTACGCGGAGCCGAGGTCGGCGGCGAGCCGGTCGAGGCTCCAGGCGGTCGAGCCGTCCTCACCGAAGAAGTACCGCCGCATGTCGTTGTCGATGCCGACCACGTCGAGACCGAGTCCGGCGAAGTGCCGGGCCGCCTCGGAGCCGATCAGACCGCCGGAACCGGTCACCAACGCGACAGTCACACGCCACTCCTGGTCCGTGGGAGGCAGGGAAACCATCGGAGCATAGCGTGACGTCCGGAACGCCCCGATACGAAGCAAGGGCCCCGCTGTGTGCGGAGCCCTTGTTCTGGTGGGGATGGGGGGAGTTGAACCCCCACGTCCTTTCGGACACACGGACCTGAACCGTGCGCGTCTGCCATTCCGCCACATCCCCGTGGCACGACCCGGAACACCATATCGCATCCCGCGCCCGCCATCTGCGGCGGGTGCCGGGACATATTACGCTGTCCACTGGCCACGCCACGAACGATCACCGCTCGTGGCGGGCGAAACTTTAGCACGCTCGCGGGCCTGGTCACGAACGGGCCGACGGCAGCCGGCCGAGCGGCGTGTGAGCTGCGGAGGCGGTGTCCGGATACCATCATTGCCTCGGGACCCGAGGAGGAGCCGGTGAGCGTGCTGCAACGCTTCGAGAAGCGTCTGGAAGGCCTGGTCGAGGGGGCCTTCGCCAAGGTCTTCAAAGGGGTGGTCCACCCCGTGGAGATCCTCAACGCCATGCAGCGGGAGGCCGAGGCGCACAAGGCGATCCTGGCCGGTGGGCGCACCCTTGTGCCCAACCGCTACGTGATCGATCTCTCGCCCTACGACCACAGTCGGCTGGCGCCGTACGCTGCCGCGCTGGCCCAGGAGCTGGCCCAGTCGCAGGCCGAGTTCATCGGCGAGCAGGCGTGGACGGTCTACGGCGACGTGATCGTCGAGGTCGAACGCGGTGAGGGCCTGGACACCGGCATGTTCCGGGTCACCGCCGAGGTCTACACCGGCGGCGACGTCGCCCCGGTCTCCGCGCCCGGCGGCTACGACGCCGGCCCGGCGTACCCGGCGTACGACCAGGGTGGCGGCTACGGCCCTCCGCCCGGTCACGGCGGTGGCCGCAACGTCCGCCTGGTCTCCGGCGACGGCCGCACCTACCCGCTCCAGATGGGCTCGACCGTGATCGGCCGCGGCGACCAGGCCAACCTGCGCCTGCCCGACGTCGGCATCTCCCGGCGCCACGCCCGGCTGGACTTCGACGGCGGCCAGGTGGTGCTGACCGACCTGGGCTCCACCAACGGCACGATGGTCAACGGCCAGCGGGTCTCGGCGGTCGCCCTCAACCCCGGCGACATGATCCAGCTCGGCACCACGACGCTGACCTTCCGCGTGGACGGCTGACCCGCGTTGCCGGAACTGGTCATCACCGTCGCCCGGTTCGGGTTCCTCATCCTGCTGTGGATCTTCGTGTTCACGGTGGTCGGCGTGATCCGCCGGGACCTCTTCGCCGGTGCCCGGTCGGGCAAGCTGGTGGCCGCGCCGCGGGGGATCGGCGCGTCGACCGGGCAGCCGGGGAAGCCGGCGAAGGCCAAGCGCGGCCGGGCCGCCCACCAGTTGGTGGTCACCGCCGGTCAGCTCGCCGGCACCCGGATCACGCTCGGAGAGGCCCAGATCACCATCGGCCGGGCGGAGGACTCGACCCTGGTGATCACCGACGACTACGCCTCGGCGCGACACGCCCGGCTGGTGCCCCGCGACGGGCAGTGGTACGTCGAGGACCTCGGATCGACTAACGGCACCTATCTCGATCGCGCTAAGGTCACCGGACCAACCCCCGTCCCCCTCGGCGTGCCGATCCGGATCGGCCGCACTTCCCTCGAATTACGGCCATGACTCTGACCCTGCGCTACGCGGCCCACAGCGACCGCGGTCTGATCCGAGACGGCAACCAGGATTCCGTCTACGCCGGACCGCGGCTGCTCGCCGTGGCCGACGGCATGGGCGGCATGGCCGCCGGTGACGTCGCCAGCAACATCGTCATCGGTGCCATGGCGCCGCTCGACGAGGACGTCCCCGGTGACGCCCTGGTCGACGCGCTCCGCTCCGCCGTGGGCACCGCCAACCAGCAGCTCCGCGACACCGTGGACGCCAACCCGCAGCTGGAGGGGATGGGCACGACGCTCACCGCGACCCTCTTCTCCGGCAGCAAGCTCGGCATGGTCCACATCGGTGACTCCCGGGCCTATCTCCTGCGCAACGGTGAGTTCGCGCAGATCACCAAGGACGACACGTACGTCCAGATGCTCGTCGACGAGGGCCGGATCAGCGCGGAGGAGGCGAGCAGCCACCCCCAGCGCTCGCTGCTCACCCGGGCGCTCGACGGCCGCGACATCGACCCGGAGTACAGCGTCCGCCAGGTGCTGCCCGGCGACCGCTACCTGATCTGCTCCGACGGGCTCTCCGGCGTGGTCAGCGCGGAGACCATCGCGGACACCATGCGGGAGTACCCCGACCCGCAGCGGTGCGTGGAACGCCTGGTGCAGCTCGCGCTGCGCGGCGGCGGCCCGGACAACATCACGGTGATCATCGCCGACGCCACCGACCAGGACATCGTCGAGGCGTCCCCGATCGTCGGCGGCGCCGCCGCCCGCGACCGGGGCATGGCGACCTCGGCCGACGACTCCACCCCGGCGGCCCGCGCCTCGGCGCTGTCCGCCCCCCGGCCACCCGCGCCGGAGGAGCCGGCGGACAACCGCGACGACGAGCCGGAGCGGGGCCGTCGCCGGCCGCTGCGTACCGTCGCCATGGTGCTGGCACTCGCGGTGATCGTCGGCGGTGGCGCGTTCGGCGGGTGGACGTACACCCAGCGGCAGTTCTACGTCGGCGCCACCGACGACGGCCAGCTGGCCGTCTTCCGCGGGGTGCCCGGCCAGGTCGCCGGACTGGACCTGTCGAACGTGCACGAGCGCAGTGAGGCCCGGCTCGACGACCTCACCCTCGCCGCCCAGGAGCGGGTGAAGCAGGGCATCCAGGCCCGCAACGAGCCGGACGCGGAGCGCCGGCTGGCGGAGCTGACCAGCGACGACCCGGCGAACCCGAACCTCAAGCCGCTCTGCCCGCCCGACCCGTCGCCCGGTGCGACCAGCCCGAGCCCGGCAGCGGGCGGGCTGAACCCGCAGGCCAGCGGCAGTCCCGCACCGTCCGTTCCGCCGGCCGGCTCACCGAGCCCCGGCGCGCCGACGCCGCTGACGACCATCACGCCCGACGCCGTACCCTCCGACACCGTTCCGCCGGCCGACCCGGCGGGTTGCCGGTCGCCGGAGTGAGTGTCGGCTCGATCCCGAGGACGTATCCGTGACCGCAGCCGCCGTACCGGCCGCCTCGCCCGCTTCGACGGGCGAGCAGTCCGGCGTACGCCTGGCCCGGTCCCGGCGTAACGCCGAGCTGTCCCTGCTCCTGCTCGCCATGGTGCTCGTGGCGGCGTACGCGGCGATGGTCGAGGCGAAGGCGCTGGACACGATCACGCCCGACTTCTGGATCCCGGCCGCCGCGCTGGGGCTGGTCTTCCTCGGCCTGCACCTGGTGATCCGCTGGCTGGCGCCGTTCGCCGATCCGGCGCTGCTGCCCGCGGTGGCGCTGCTCAACGGCATCGGGGTCGGCTTCCTGCGGCGATACGACCTGGCCAAGGCCACGCCCGCCGAGCGGGAGGACCTGGCGGTCTTCGCCGGTACCGGCGGCCGGCAGCTCGCCTGGACGCTCGCCGCGGTGGTGCTCGCCGCCGCTCTGCTGGCGATCCTGCGCGACCACCGTTCGCTGTCCCGGTACGCGTACACGCTGGGCCTGGCCGGCATCGTGCTGGTGATGATCCCGGCGGTGCTGCCCAGCCGGTTCTCCGAGATCAACGGCGCCAAGCTGTGGATCAAGTTCGGCGGGTTCTCCATCCAGCCCGGTGAGTTCGCCAAGCTGGCGCTGCTCACGTTCTTCGCCTACTACCTGGTGCGCAAGCGCGAGGTGCTCTCGCTCGCGAGCCGGCGGGTGCTGGGCATCGACTTCCCGCGCGGGCGCGACCTCGGCCCGGTGCTCGTGGTGTGGCTGGTCAGCCTCCTGGTCCTGATCTTCGAGAAGGACCTGGGCACCTCGCTGCTCTACTTCGGCATGTTCGTGGTGACGCTCTACATCGCCACCGAGCGGGTGAGCTGGCTGCTCATCGGTCTGATCCTGTTCTTCGGCGGCGCCTACCTGGCGTACGTGCTGGGCAGCACCGTGGGCGGCCCGTTCGCGAACTTCTACGACCGGGCGCAGATCTGGCTGGACCCGTTCGCCGAGCCGTACGACAGGGGCTACCAGCTGGTGCAGGGTCTGCTCACGCTCGGCACCGGCGGCCTGTTCGGGGCCGGGCCGGGCGGCGGCCAGCCGGCGCTGCTGCCCGAGGTGCAGACCGACTTCATCTTCGCCGGCATCGGTGAGGAGATCGGCCTGTTCGGTCTCTCCGCGCTGCTGGTGATCTACCTGCTGATCGTGGAGCGGGGCCTGCGTGCCGCGCTGGCGGTACGGGACTCGTTCGGCAAGCTGCTCGCCGGTGGTCTGGCGTTCACGCTGGGCCTGCAGGTCTTCGTCATCGTCGGCGGCATCAGCAAGCTCATCCCGCTGACCGGCCAGACCACCCCGTTCCTGTCCGCCGGTGGCTCGTCGCTGATGGCGAACTGGCTGCTGATCGCCCTGCTGCTGCGGGTGTCCGACGGCGCCCGCCGCCCGGTGACCGGCGGCGGTGGCCCGGCCGCCCGGCCGGCCGGTGGTCCGCCCGAGCAGTTGCACGGCGCCCCGACGGAGGTGATCCGGCCGTGAACGCCCCCCTGCGCCGCGTCGGCGTTGTCGTGATCGTCCTGTTCGGGCTGCTGTTCGCGAACCTGAACTGGATCCAGGCCTACAAGGCCGACGAGTACCGCAACAGCGACTACAACGGCCGGGTCCAGGTCGCCGAGTACGACCGCAAGCGCGGCAACATCGAGGTCGGCGGCACCGCGTACGCGGTCAGCAAGGAGACCGGTGGTGAGCTGAAGTACCAGCGCACCTACCCGGGTGGGGCGATGTACGCGCACGTGCTCGGCTGGAAGCCGGTCAACGGCAGCGCGAGCGGCATCGAGCGGGTGGAGAACGACTTCCTGGCCGGCACCAGCGACGCGCTCATCGCCAGCCGGATCAAGGACATGTTCACCGGTGACGAGACCGGTGGCGGCAACGTGCTGCTGACGCTCTCCAAGGGGGCCCAGCAGACGGCGTTCAAGCAGTTGAACGACAACCAGGTCGGCGCGACGAAGGGCGCGGCCATCGCGATCGACCCGCGTACCGGCGCGGTGCAGGCGCTCGTCTCCATGCCGAGCTTCGACCCGAACCCGCTGGCCAGCCACGACAGCACCGAGGCGGACCGGGCGTACAACACGCTGGAGAAGGACAAGGACCGGCCGCTGGCGAACCGGGCGCTGTCCGAGACGCTGCCCCCGGGCTCCACCTTCAAAATCATCATGGCCGCTGCGGCACTGGAGAACGGCGTCGGGCAGCAGACCCGCATCCCGGCCGGCTCCAGCTACACCGCGCCCGGCGCGGGCCAGCCGATCCGCAACGCCGCGCCGTCGATCTGCCCCGAGTCGCAGGTCACGCTGCGGGAGGCGGTGACCGAGTCCTGCAACACCGGCTTCGCCCAGCTCGGCGTACGCCTCGGCGCCGACAAGGTCAAGGAGAAGGCGAAGCAGTTCGGCTTCGAGCAGGAGGACCTCACCGTCGGGCAGCTCGGTGAGGGCGGCCTGCCGGTGGCGGCCAGCCGCACCGGTGACATGCAGAACCCGGACGGCAGCACCGACCAGGCCGCGCTGGCGCAGTCGTCGATCGGCCAGAACAACGTGCGGATGACCCCGTTGCAGGGCGCGATGATCGCCGCCGCGGTGGCCAACAAGGACGGCAAGCAGATGCGTCCCTACCTGGTCAAGCAGCTGCTCGGGCCGGACCGCACCACCGTCTACGACGCCGCCCAGCCGCGCGAGCTGCGCCGCCCGATCAGCGGCCAGGTCGCCGCCGACCTGCGCGACATGATGCAGAACGTGGTCAAGGAGGGCACCGGCCGCCGGGCCGCCATCGACGGCTTCGTGGTCGGCGGCAAGACCGGTACCGCCCAGTCCGGCCCGAACACCCCGGACCACGGCTGGTTCATCGGCTTCGCGCTGGACAAGGACGGCACACCGCTCTCCGCGGTCTGCGTCGAGCTGGAGCAGGCGGGCAGCGGCGGCAGCGCCGAGGCGGCCCGTATCGCCGGCCGGATCATGGCGGCGGCGATCGCCGACTCCGGGAGGCGCTGACGTGCTCGGTCCGGGAGTCAAGCTCGGCAACCGCTACCGCCTCGACGAGCGGATCGCCAGCGGTGGCATGGGCGACGTGTGGCGCGGCACCGACCAGGTGCTGGGCCGTACCGTCGCGGTGAAGAGCCTGCTCCCGGCGCTGCTGGACGAACCGGGCTTCGCCGAGCGGTTCCGCGGCGAGGCCCGGACGATGGCCACCATCAACCACCCCGGCGTGGTCGACGTCTACGACTTCGGCAGCGACCAGCACATCGCGTTCCTGGTGATGGAGTACGTCGAGGGCGACGCGCTCTCCGCCACGCTCAGTCGCGTCGGCCGGCTCACCCCGGCCCGCACGATGGCGCTGCTGGCGCAGGCCGCCGACGCGTTGCACGCGGCGCACGAGAAGGGCATCGTGCACCGCGACGTGAAGCCCGGCAACCTGCTGGTCCGGCCGAACGGCACGCTCGTGCTCACCGACTTCGGCATCGCCCGCTCGGACCTGGTCGGCCAGCTCACCGCTGCCGGCTCGGTGCTCGGCACCGCCTCGTACATCTCGCCGGAGCAGGCCACCGGGGCTGTCGCCACTCCTGCCTCGGACGTCTACGCGTTGGGCGTGGTCGCGTACCAGTGCCTGGCCGGCCGCCGCCCGTTCGAAGGGGACAACCCCCTCGAAATCGCCATGAAGCACGTGCGGGACGCCCCGCGGGCGCTTCCGCCGGACATCCCGCCGCAGGTCCGGGCGATCGTGGAGCGGGCCATGGCGAAGGACCCGGCCGCCCGCTGGCCGAGCGCCGCCGCGCTGGCGAGCATCGCCCGGCAGGCCAAGCTCGCGCTCTCCCAGGCGGCCCGAGTCGGGCACCCGATCTCCGGCGTACCCGCCTCGCCCGCCGCGCCGGTCGCGCGGGCGCAGGTGCCGACCGCCGTTCCGCGCCCGCAGCCGCCGGCCGCCGTCCCGCACCCACAGCCCCGGCCGCCCGTGTCCCCGGCGCGCCCGCCGGTCATGCCGCGCCCGGCAGTGGTCGCCCACCCCGCCCCGCAGCCCCGTCCGCCGGTGGCGCCGCGCGGCGCGGCCCCCGTCCCGCAGCCGCGCCCCATGCCTCAGCACAACCCCCTGGGGTACGCGCGACCGCCCGCCGCCGCCCCGCCCCGGCGCTCCCGGTCCGGGCTCTGGACGACGGCGATCGTGGTGGCCGTGCTGGTCATCCTCTGCTCGGGCGTGATTTCGTTCCTGTACCGGAAATACGGTGATACCGCAGCCGCGCCGGCGAGTGTGAGCGTGACCACCGGCGCGGTGCGGGCGTACGGAGGCGACTATCCGGTCCGCACGTCGTACCGTCGTGAGGTACGCCTCCTGTCGGCCGGCGGCGGTACGACGACGAGCGAAGGACGAGAGACGCGATGACAGCGCAGGCCCGCCTGCTCGGTGGCAGGTATCAGGTCGGCGAGCTGCTGGGCTACGGCGGCATGGCCGAGGTGCACCGCGGCCGTGACCTCCGGCTCGGGCGGGATGTCGCGATCAAGATGCTCCGTACCGATCTGGCCCGGGATGCCACGTTCCAGATGCGGTTCCGCCGTGAGGCGCAGAACGCCGCCTCGCTCAACCACCCGGCGATCGTCGCCGTCTACGACACCGGCGAGGAGACCGCCCCCACGGGCGAGACCCTGCCGTTCATCGTGATGGAGTTCGTCAACGGCCGGACCCTCAAGGAGGTTCTCGGCGTCGAGGGGCGGCTCCAGCCGCGCCGGGCGCTGGAGATCTGCGCCGACATGTGCGCCGCGCTGGAGTTCAGCCACCGGCACGGGATCATCCACCGGGACATCAAGCCCGGAAACGTGATGCTCACCCAGACCGGCCAGGTCAAGGTGATGGACTTCGGCATCGCCCGGGCGCTGGCCAGCGGCGCCACCACGATGACGCAGACCAGCGCGGTCATCGGCACCGCGCAATACCTCTCCCCGGAGCAGGCGCGCGGCGAGGCGGTCGACGCCCGCTCCGACGTCTACGCGGCCGGCTGCGTGCTGTTCGAGCTGCTCTGCGGCCACCCGCCGTTCGTCGGGGACAGCCCGGTCAGCGTCGCGTACCAGCACGTACGGGAGCAGCCGCCGACGCCGAGCACGATCAACCCGGACGTCAACCCCGCCGTCGACGCCATCGTGCTCAAGGCGCTGTCGAAGAACCCGCTCAACCGCTACCAGAGCGCCGGCGAGATGCGGGCGGATCTGCTCCGCGCCGCCGCCGGCCGGCCGGTGCTCGCCACCCCGGTGATGCCGGCCGACGAGACCATGCCGATGGGTGCCGCCGCGGGTGGTGGCTACCACCAGGCGCAGCAGACCCAGATGATGGGCCCGCAGACCCGCCAGCAGCCGGTGGCGCGGGTCGGTGACCCGGGCAAGCGCAAGACCTCGTCCTGGGTCATCGCCGCGTTCGCCGCGCTCGGCGTGCTCGCGGTGATCGCACTCGGTACGGCGCTCTGGCTCAACCAGGCCGGCAACGAGAAGGTGTCGGTGCCGCAGGTGGTGGGCCGTACGCAGGCCGAGGCGCAGGCGGCGCTCACCCAGGCCGGGCTGCGGTTCGCCACTGGTGACCCGGTGCAGAACACCAACTGCCAGAAGGGCTCGGTGGTCGACCAGAGCCCGTCGTTCGGCCAGCGGGTGGAGAAGGACACCGAGGTCACCGTCAACGTCTGCACCGGCCCGGGCCAGGTGACCATCCCCGCTAACCTGACGGGCGGCACGTACGACGCCGCGAAGGACCGTCTGACCGAACTCGGGCTGATCCCGGCGCGCGAGAACGTCAACAGCAGCCTGCCGGAGGGTCAGGTCGTCGACGTCTCGCCGAAGGAAGGCAGTGCGGTCGCCGAGGGCAGCAAGGTGACGCTCAAGGTCTCCCGGGGCAACGTCAGCGAGGTGCCGAACGTCCGCGGTTACACCGAGGACCAGGCGAAGCAGCGGCTCAAGGAGGCCGGCTACGTGGCCCGGGTCCAGGAGGGCGACGAGGTCGACCCGGCCGAGGCGGGCAAGGTCAGCAGCCAGTCGCCGGCCGCCGGGACCAGCCTGGCCAAGGGCGAGCGGGTGACCATCCGGGTCGACGTGCCGCGTGAGGAGGAGCCGACCAGCCCGACGCCGAGCGGCTCCCCCAGCACGTCCCCGAGCACGCCGGGCAACGGCGGCGGCAACGGCGGCGGCAGCGGCTTCCCGTTCCCGCCGGTGACCCCGACCCGCACGGACCGCTGACCACCTGACCGACCGACGCGGCGGCGTCCCCGATCCCGGGGCCGCCGCCGCGCCCGCATCTCCGCCCTCCGCTTCTCCCGCTTCTCCCGTCGATCATGAAGTTAGCGGCACAGGGCGTCCGATTTGTCCCCGCCAACTTCATGATCGACCGAGAGGGAGGCGGGCGGGACCGCGCGGGGGTGGGGGCGGGAAGCGCGGGGGTCAGGCTGGGGAGAAGGCTGCCCGGCGGCGGGCGTCGACCTCGGCGGCCAGCTCCGGGGCGCGCTCCAGCGCCGCCGGGAAGCCGCAGGCGGCGAGCCAGTTCGCCAGCATCAGGTGACCGCCCTCGGTCAGCACCGACTCCGGGTGGAACTGCACGCCCTCGATCGGCAGCGTGCGGTGCCGCATCGCCATCACCACGCCGGAAGCGGTCCGGCCGGTGACCTCCAGCTCGTCGGGGAGCGTCTCGGGCAGTACGGCCAGCGAGTGGTACCGGGTGGCGGTGAACGGGTCGGGCAGCCCGGCGAGCACGCCCACGCCGTCGTGGCGTACCTCCGAGGTCTTGCCGTGCAGCAGTTCCGGTGCGCGGGCGACTGTCGCGCCGAACGCCTCACCGATCGCCTGGTGACCGAGGCAGACGCCGAAGATCGGGAGCTTGCCGGCGTACTCGCGGATCACGTCCAGGCAGATGCCGGCCCGGTCCGGGCTGCCCGGACCGGGCGACAGCAGGACGCCGGCGGCACCGGCGCGGCCCACCTCGGCGACGTCGATCTCGTCGTTGCGCCGCACCTCGCAGTCGGCGCCGAGCTGGCCGAGGTACTGCACGAGGTTGAAGACGAACGAGTCGTAGTTGTCGATCACCAGTACGCGCATCGCTGTCACCTGTTCGGGGTGGAGGGTGGGGCGTTGTTCGTCTCGGTGCTGTACGGCAGCTCCTCCTCGCCGGGCAGCCCGGTGGGTTCGGTGATCCCACCGTCACCCGGTACGCCGGAGTCCTGCGTGACCTGCACGTCGTCGAAGGGCAGCAGCGGCTCGGCCCACGGGAAGACCACGAACCAGAGCAACGCGACGGTGGCGGTGGCCAGCACCAGCGAGCCGAACAGCTTGCCGGGCAGCCCGAACGGCAGTTTGCGCCAGATCCACGAGTACACGGCTCACGCCTCCAACTCGGCCGGGCGGCCCGCCGACTTGGCCTGCGTGTGGTCCAGCCGCGCGTGGATGATCAACCGCTGGTAGTTGTCGAACTTCGGGTTGCAGGTGGTGAGCGTCAGCAGCTTCTCGGTGGCCTTCTGGCCCGCCTTGCCGGGCACCGGCGCGACCACCTCCACCTGCGACGGCTTGACGATTCGCTGCTCGTAGACCCGGTAGACGAGCCAGTCGGTCCTGGTCTCGACCACTATCGCGTCGCCGGTCTTCAACTCGTCCAGCCGCCAGAACGTGGAGCGGATGCGGTGACCGGCGACGGAGAAGTTGCCCACCTCGCCGGGCATGGCGCTGTCCGGGTAGTGGCCCGGGGCGTACCGGATGTCCTCCGGGCTGACCCCCTCGACCACCACCCAGTGCTTCTCGAACTTGGGGATGTATAGGCCGGCGACCGGCTTCCCCCTGGCCGGTGGCTTCGGCTTCACAGTGGGCCCGGTGGTCGGGCCGACGGTCGGGTCCGCGGTCGCGCCCCACTCCTGGGCGAGCTGGCTGTTCAGGTCGTTCTGGCGGGCCTCGACGATGACTGCCTTGCCCCAGATCTCGTACCCGGCGAACAGGAGCACCACCAGCCCGAAGGTGATCAGCAGTTCGCCGGTGCCCCGCACGACGGTGCGTAGCCGGGAGCCGACGGTCGGGCGGGTCAGCTCGGAGTAGACGCTGCGGTATCCGTCGCCGGTCTGCTCGGGCCGCAGTTGCACCACCCGCTCGCCGCGCCGGGGGCGGGGCGGTTCGGCGGGCGGTTCGGCGCCATCGCCGCCGCCGTCCCCGTTCTCGGGGGGCGGGGGCACCGCGCCCATCAGCCCGGTGGCGTCCAGGTGGGGGTCCGCGGGTGGGCGGGTGACGGCGGGCAGCACCGCCGTGGCTCCAGGGTCGGCCGGAGGGTTCCGGTCCGCGCCGGTCGGCCCACCGAGAGGGGGTACGCCGGGCGGCCGTCCCTCACCCCCCGCCGGTCGGCGACCGTCCTGCGGCGGGCGTCCGCCGGCCTCCCACGGGCGGGTGCCGTTCTGTGGTGGCTGTCCACCGCCGCCACCACGCTCGGGCGGGATCGCCCCACCTGTGGAATGGCGGACGGCGTACTGCTGCGTAGGGCCGTGATGTCCGGCGCCCTGGTGTGCCGGGCCGGCCGGGTGGGGCGTACCCCTGGGGGGAAGCTCGCTCGCCGGGGGGCGGAACCGGGGGTCGGCCTCGGGGCGGGAGGCGCTCGCCGGTTGATGCGCCTGACTGCCCGGCCACGGCGGCGGCGGGGCGGTCCGTGGCGGGGCGGAAGGCGGTGGGCCGGTCCGTGGCGGGGCGGGCCGGGTGTCCCGGCCGTGTCGGGCCGGGGCGGTGTGGGCCGGGCCGGCGTCGGGCCAGGGCAGGTCGAGCGGCTGTGGCGACGCCGGGGCCGGACGCTCGACGCGGGGAAGGAACGCGGTGGGCTCCTCCCGGCGGTCGTGGCCAGCGCGTTCCCGGGGGTCGCCGCCGGTCACCGGGGCACCGTCGCCGACTGCAACGCGGTGGAGTCCTCGAACGCGGGCACGGTGACTGTGGAGACGCGCTCGACGTACCCGAGTTGGTAGTGGTCGGCCACTTCCTTGAACACCCGCACTCCCTCAGAGGCGGCGAGCGCCCGCTGGAGTTCCGCGGGATCGCCGATTGCCACGATCTTGAAAGGAGGGGAGTACACCCGGCCGTGCAGCAGCAGGGTGTTACCGACGCAGCGTACCGCGCTGGTGCTCAGCACGCGGACGTTCATGATTGACATGGCCTCCGCGCCGCCGGCCCAGAGCGCGTTGACGACCGCCTGGACGTCGCCCTGGTGCACCACCAGGTCGTCGTTGCTGGCGCCCTTCGGCAGCGGCTGGTCGGGCCGGCGGTCGGCGTCGTTCAGCTCGACGGTCACGCCGCTGCCGGTGAGCGCGGTGAACCCGGCGCCCTGCCGGCTCGCGGCGGCCCGGTCCCGCTCGGTCTTGATCGGCCCGTCGGCGCCGGCGAGTGCTTCGGTCTGCTCCTCCACCTCGGCGCGGAGCCGGGCGGCCTTCGCCTCGCTGGCGGCGACCTCCTCGCGGCGGTCCTCGATCAGCTGGGTGAGCTGGGGCCGGCGGTCCTCACGCAGGGAGGTGCCGCCCGCGGTGGTGGCGGTGGTGGTGAACAGCAGACCGGCCGCGGCGGCGATCAGGGGCACGCCGACGGACCAGCCGGGGCGGCGCTGGCGTGCGCGCCGGGGCAGCAGGGCGGCTGCCGCGCGGCGGAGGACCTTCTGCCAGGAGGCGGCGCCGGACGTGTACTCCACCGGGCGTTCCCTTTCCCGTCGTCTCGTTCCGGCCCGCGCCGGTGCGAGCCGACCTGCTCGACCCGGAAAGTCCGCTCTTTCCGGTTACTGAGTGCACCGGCCTGGCCCCATTCGTGGCCTGGACGGTCCGTCGGGACTACGCTAGCTGTCGAACATTATTGGCCATGGACCGTCGCCCTCGCGCCCGGTTGTCAGGCCGGACGAGGTCGTACCCCCCTCTGGAGAGCGTCGTGCCCAAGTCTCAGGTCCGCAAGAAGAAGGTGTACACCCCGCCGACGGATGTCCGTCCGACGGCGACGGCGTCGACGCGCAAGCCTAGCCCCATCTGGCTGCCGGCTACCGCGGTCGCGCTGATCGTGGTGGGCATCGGCTGGCTGGTGCTCTACTACCTCTCCGAGCAGGCGTACCCGGTCGCCAGCTGGGGTTACTGGAACCTCGCCGTGGGCTTCGGCGCGATGGTCTCGTCGCTGATCCTGCTCTCCCGCTGGCGCTGATCCGGCGCTGCCCCACCCCGGCGTAGGTCACGCCACGCCGCCCCTGCACGGCGCTTCGACGCCGCTCCACCTATGGTGTGCGCAGGGCGGCGTGGCCTGGTGCGAGAAGACTCACGTTACTGCTGGGTAACCTTGCGCGTAGGCTGCACGGACAAGCAGCAGACCGGGAGGCCAACTCGATGGGCAGCGTCCAGATCGTCACCACGATCCTCGCGGCCGCCATCACCGCTGTTGCGGTGTGGCTTGCGGTGCGCGCGGTCATGAAGATGACCGCGGTCATCCGGCTCGGCCAGCCCGCGCCGGAGCGGTTCGGCGACAAGGGCGCGCGTACGAAGAAGATGCTGGCGGAGACCGCCGGTCACACCCGCATGCTCAAGTGGAGCGTGGTCGGCGCCGCCCACTGGTTCGTGATGGTCGGCTTCATCGTGCTGTCGCTGCTGGTGCTGGAGGCCTACTTCGAGGTGGTCTCCACCGGCGGCGGGCTGCCGATCATCGGGCACTGGACGATCTTCGGCCTGGTCACCGAGTGGATCGGCATCCTCGGCCTGGCCGGCATCCTGGTGCTGATGGCGATCCGGCTGCGCAACCGGCCGGGACGCGCGGAGAACCGCTCCCGGTTCACCGGCTCGACCATGTGGCAGGGCTACTTCGTCGAGTGGGTCGTCCTGCTGGTCCTGATCTTCGGGTTCGTGATCCGCGGCTTCAAGGTCGCCACCGACCACTTCGAGTACCCGGTCTGGGCCGCCCCGCTCAGCCACGCGGTCGGCTCGGTCCTCCCGAACTGGGAGGCGGGCGTCAGCGTCGCCGCGCTCATCAAGATCGCCATCTCGATGACCTGGCTCATCGTGATCTCGCTTAATGTCACCATGGGCGTGGCCTGGCACCGTTTCCTGGCCTTCCCGAACATCTTCTTCAAGCGCGACCCGGAGAAGCCGGCCGGTTCCGGCCTGGGCCCGCTGCGCCCGATGACCAGCGAGGGCAAGCCGCTGGACTTCGAGGAGGCCGACCCGGAGAAGGACCAGTTCGGTGTCGCCCAGGTCGAGCAGTTCACCTGGAAGGGCCTGCTGGACTTCAGCACCTGCACCGAGTGCGGTCGCTGCCAGTCGCAGTGCCCCGCCTGGAACACCGGCAAGCCGCTGTCGCCGAAGCTGCTGGTGCTGAGCCTGCGCGACCACGCGTACGCCAAGGCGCCGTACCTGCTGGCCGGTGGCGGCAAGGACCTGACCGGCGAGGAGAAGGCCACGCAGGAGCAGCTGGCCGGCGTGGACGTGCTCGCGATGGCCGAGGCGGACCGGCCGCTGATCGGCACCGCCGAGGAGGGTGGTGTCATCGACCCGGACGTGCTCTGGTCCTGCACCACCTGCGGCGCCTGCGTCGAGCAGTGCCCGGTCGACATCGAGCACGTGGACCACATCGTCGACATGCGCCGCTACCAGGTGCTGATCGAGTCGAGCTTCCCGTCCGAGGCCGGCGTCATGCTCCGCAACCTGGAGAACAAGGGCAACCCGTGGGGCGCCCCGCAGAACACCCGCGAGGACTGGACCAAGGGCCTCGGCTTCGAGGTGCCGCGCGTCGGCGAGGTCGACGACTTCGAGTACCTGTTCTGGGTCGGCTGCGCCGGCGCGTTCGAGGACCGGGCCAAGAAGACCACCCGCGCGGTCGCCACGCTGCTGAACGAGGCGGGCGTCAAGTTCGCCATCCTCGGCGAGGGCGAGACCTGCTCCGGCGACCCGGCCCGCCGCATCGGCAACGAGTTCGTCTTCCAGATGCTGGCCCAGCAGAACGTCGAGACGCTGAACGAGGCGTTCGAGGGCCGGGAGAAGAGCAAGCGCAAGATCGTCGCTACCTGCCCGCACTGCTTCAACACGCTGGGCAACGAGTACGGCCAGCTCGGCGGCGAGTTCGAGGTCGTGCACCACACCCAGCTGCTGGCCCACCTGGTCAGCGCCGGCAAGCTCACCCCGGTGCAGCCGGTCGACGGCGGCGTGACCTACCACGACCCGTGCTACCTGGGCCGCCACAACCGGATCTTCGCCGCGCCGCGTGAGGTGCTCGGCGAGTCGACCCAGGGCGAGCTGACCGAGATGCCGCGCAACAGCGAGCGCTCCTTCTGCTGCGGCGCCGGCGGTGCCCGGATGTGGATGGAGGAGAAGATCGGCAAGCGGATCAACGTGGACCGGGTCGAGGAGGCCATGTCCACCGGGGCGAAGACCATCGCGGTCGGCTGCCCGTTCTGCTCGACGATGCTGAACGACGGCGTGAACGGCAAGGGCGCGGGCGAGCAGGTCGAGGTCGTCGACGTGGCGAGTGTGCTGCTGCGCTCGGTCAAGCCGGAGGCCCCGGCCGGTGAGCCGGAGGCCGCGCCGGCCGCGAGCTGAGGCGTACCCCGGCAGGAGCCGGACCACGACGGCGGCGGCACCCGTGCGGTGCCGCCGCCGTCGCGTTCAGCTGGTCGTGGTGGTCATGATGGCGGCGCTCGTCCCGGCCGTCATCGCGACCATCAGCGCGGCCTGCATCTCCTCGATCGCCTTCTTGGTGGCGGCCGACGCCCAGTCGCCGGCCGCGATCTCGTCGATGCGCGCCTTGACCCGCTCCTTCGGCATCTCGCGGAAGATCTTGCGGTCCAGGCCGACCGCGCGGGTCAGCGTGAGCAGCGCGGCGGTCCGGGCGTCGACCGGGCCGTCGGTGGTGAGCGCCGTCGCCATCCGCTCCCGGGCCGCGGTCTCCACCGCCGGCTCCGCGCCGGTCGGCGAGGGATAGCGGGTACGCGGGAAGACCAGCAGCACCCGGTCGGACTCCCGGCGCAGCACCCCGGCGTCGACGAGTGCGCCGAGCACCCGGTCCGGCAGGCCCTTGGCGAGCTTGCCGATCCAGTTCTTGGGCTTGCGGGGGCGGCCGGATCCCACAGTCGCCAGCGCCTCGTCCAGCAGCGGCACACCGGTCGGGGCGGGATCGGTCACCACGAGCCGCTCGTCCGCCACCTCCACCCGGCCGGCCAGGGCCAGTTCCAGCAGCACCGCCCCGGCGAGGCCGTAGCCGAGGTGCGGACTGCCGAGGCGGTTGACGCCGTCGTCGTCGTACGCGAGCAGGACCAGTTCGTCGGTGAGCAGCAGACCGTCCATGCACACCACGCTACGGGGGGTCCACCATCGGCGTCCGCGTGCCACAATCACGCGCATCGACGGCCTTCTGCTTCTGACGCTGTTGCCACTGGTCGGGTTCGTGCTGCTGACCGCCGGCAACGCGTTCTTCGTCGCGGCCGAGTTCGCCCTGGTCACCGTCGATCGGGCGGAGATCGACAGGCGGGCCGACGAGGGCGACGGCAGGGCCGCCACGGTACGCCGCGCGTTGCGCGAACTGTCCTTCCAGCTCTCCGGCGCGCAGCTCGGCATCACGCTCACCGCGTTGCTCACCGGCTACCTGGCCGAGCCCGCCCTGGCCCGGCTCTTCGCGCCGCTGCTGCGCCCGCTCGGCGGCGCGGAACGCTTCTCCGGCCTGCTCGCGCTGGCTCTCGCCACGCTCATCTCGATGCTGTTCGGCGAGCTGGTGCCGAAGAACCTCGCGCTCGCCCGTCCGATGCCGGCGGCGCTCGCCACCGCCGCGCCGATGCGGGCCTTCTCCCGCACGTTCGGCTGGCTGATCCGGCTGCTGAACGAGTCAGCGAACCGGCTGGTGCGCCGCCTCGGCGTGGAGCCGCAGGAGGAACTGGCGAGCGCCCGTTCCCCGGAGGAACTGGGCCTGCTCGCCGCGATCTCGGCCCGGGCCGGCGCGTTGCCGCCGGACACCGCGATGCTGCTGCGCCGCACCATCCGTTTCGGCGACAAGCGGGCCGCCGAGGCGATGACGCCCCGGGTCGACGTCACCGCGTTGCGGGCCACCACGACGGTCGCCGAGCTGCTGGAGGCGTCCCGGCGGACCGGCCGCACCCGGTTCCCGGTCTACGAGGAGACGCTCGACCTGGTCACCGGCGTCGCCGGGGTACCAGACGCGCTGGGCGTGCCGCTGGCCCGCCGCGCGGCCACCACTGTCGCCGCCGTGGCCCGGGAGCCGGTGTACGTGCCGGAGAGCCTGAACCTGAACGGGGTGCTGGCCGCGCTCAAGGCCGCCGGGGCGGACCTGGCGATCGTGGTGGACGAGTACGGCGGCACCGACGGCGTGGTGACCGTGGAGGATCTGGTCGAGGAACTGGTGGGCGAGATCGCCGACGAGTTCGACCCGGACGCGGTGGACGGCTTCGGGCCGGTGGAGCTGACCGTGCCGGGCGGCGAGCGCACCGTCCTGACCGACGGTGTGCTGCGCGCCGACGAACTGGTGGAGCAGACCGGGTTCCGGCTGCCCGACGGGCCGTACGAGACGCTCGGCGGGTTCCTCATGGCACGGCTCGGCCACATCCCGGTGCCGGGCGAGACGCTCGACGAGGCCGGGTACGAGTTCACAGTGGTGGAGGTCGACCGGCACCGGATCGAGCAGGTGCGGGTGGTACGCCCCGAGGAGCCCGACGACGGTGCCTGAACTACTCGTCGCGGTCGGGTTGCTGCTCGGTAACGCGTTCTTCGTGGGCAGCGAGTTCGCGCTGATCGCCTCCCGCCGTACGGTCATCGAACCGCTGGCGGCGACGTCGAAGCGGGCCCGGCTGGCGCTGGCGGCGATGAACCAGATCCCGCTGATGATCGCCGGGGCGCAGCTCGGCATCACCGTCTGCTCGCTGGGCCTCGGCGCGATCGCCGAGCCGGCGCTGGCGCACCTGCTGGAGCCGGCGTTCGCCGCGCTGGGGCTGCCCGCCTCGGCGGTGCACCCGGTGTCGTTCGTCATCGCGCTGGCGGTGGTGGTGTTCCTGCACACGGTGGTCGGCGAGATGGTGCCGAAGAACATCACGCTCGCCGGCCCGGAACCGTCGGCGCTCTGGCTCGGCCCGGCCATGCTGGCGTTCTGCCTGGCCACCAAGCCGCTGCTGCTGGCCATGAAGTGGGCGTCCCGGCAGGTGCTGCGGTGGTGGCGGGTGGAGGCGACAGACGCGGTGAAGACCGTGTTCACCGCCGAGGAACTGGCCGGGCTGGTCTCCCAGGCGCGTACCGAGGGGTTGCTGGACGCCGAGGAGCACGCCCGGATCACCGGCGCGCTGGCCCTGCACAGCCGTACCGCGGCGGACGCGCTGCAACCCTGGTCCACCGTCACCACGGTGGCCGAGGACGTCTCACCGGCGTCGCTGGAGGTGCTGGCCACACGTACCGGCCGGTCCCGCTTCCCGGTGGTGCAGCGGGCCACCCGCCGGGTGCTCGGTTTCGTGCACGTCAAGGACGTGCTCGGGTACGCCGGGGCGAGCCGCCGGGCACCGGTGCCGGCCGAGATCTACCGGCCGCTGGCGGTGGTGCCGCCGGACCGTACGCTCGCCGATCTGCTGCTCGCGATGCGCCGCGAACGCCGCCACATGGTGCTGGTCAGCGACGGACGCCGGCCGATGGGTGTGGTGACGCTCGACGACGTATTGACAGCCATCGTCGGAAGATGAATTGAATACCCTTGGTGTGCAACCGATTGCGGATACGTGATTGAACAAACGGTCGCCTTGATTCCACCGGACGCCTTCCCTAATGTGAGGCACCGACCGCTGTGGGTCGTCTGCCTCGATCTTCCCTCTCGCGAGGCGCCCGGCGGTCGGTTGCAAAGGAGTCCGTGCCGGTGGCAACCACGCCCCCTCAACGTCACGCCCCGAGCGCTCCACCCGGCCGGCGGGCCGGGTTCCGACGGGTGGTACACGGTCTGGTCACCCTGGTCGCGGCCGCCGCGGTCGGCGCCGGAATGCTGACCGCCCCGGCGCACGCGGCGCCGTCGGTGGACGAGATCGACGCGCAGATCGACAAGCAGTGGCAGCAGCTCGAACCCACCATCGAGCAGTTCAACAAGGTCCGCTCGCAGCTTCGCGCCAACCAGAAGAAGTCCAAGGCGCTGAAGGACAAGATGGTGCCGCTGGAGCTGGCCTCCACGCTCGCCATGAACAAGGTCGGCGACATCGCGGCCCGGTACTACATCCAGGGCCCGTCGCAGGAGCTGGGCGCGCTGCTGGTGAACTCCAAGCCGGGCGCGCTGGCCGAGCAGCTGGTCATGCTGGACCGGATCGCCGAGGACCAGCGCCGCCAGATCGCCGGTGTGCTCAAGGTGCGCGACGAGTACAACAAGCAGAAGGAGAAGCTCGACGCGCTGATCGCGCTGGAGACCAAGCAGCAGAACGATCTCGCGGCGAAGAAGAAGCAGATCGACTCGGAGATCAAGCGGCTGACCGCCATGCTGCCGGTGACCTCGATCCGCCCGGCGGGCTGCCCCAAGATCGACGGTGTGGTGAGCAGCGCCGCGCGGACCGCCATCAAGACGGCGTGCGCCCAGGTCGGTGACCCGTACGTGTGGGGCGCCACCGGCCCGAACTCGTTCGACTGCTCCGGCCTCACCCAGTACGCGTACAAGGCGGCCGGCATCTCGCTGACCCACTTCACCGGCGCGCAGTGGAACGAGGGCCGCAAGGTCTCCCGTTCCGAGGCGAGACCGGGTGACCTGGTGTTCTTCGGCTCCGACCTGCATCACGTCGGGCTCTATCTCGGTAACGGGGTGATGGTGCACGCGCCACGTACCGGTAAACCGGTCCAGGTGTCGAGCATCAGCACCCAGCCGCTCGCCGGCTTCGTCCGGGTCGCCTGACCCGAACCCCTGGCAGCGGAAAGGCCCCCGGTCCACGCGGACCGGGGGCCTTCCCGTGTGCGGTGCCGGGTCAGCGCGGCGTGCCGACCGGGGACGGCAGGACCAGCACGTCGTCCAGGTTCACGAACATGATCCGGTGACCGAACTGGACCTGCACGTAGCGGTTCTTGCCGCGGACCACGGTCCGGTCACCCGGGGCCGAACCGTCGAACGAGACCGCCCGGTAGTACTCGCCGGGCAGCACCCCGCCCACCGCGTACCGCTGGCCGGCGGCGAACGTGTACTGCAGCGGCGAGATGGTCTGGTACGGGATGGTGTCCGGGTAGGCGGCCTGCTCCGGGTAGGCCCGCCCGTACACCGGGATGGTGGCCTTGCCGGGCCGCGGGGTCACCACGAAGCCGGTGGCCCACTTGGCGGTCGGCGCGGAGGCCGGGTTGAGGAACCACGCCTTCTGGCCGAGGTACCAGATCGCCGTCCAGTCACCCTGGCGGCCGGCGAGCGCGTACGTCTGGCCGGCGGAGGCGCGGGCGCCGTGGTCGGAGATGTACATGGTGTCCGGCGTACCGTCCGGGCGCAGCCCGAGGTCGTTGACGAGCGGGGCGTCCGGGCTCGGCGCGGTCCGCAGGATCACCGCGGAGGAACCCCGCGACGGGCACGGCTCGGCCGGCGGCCGGGGCGTCGGGACACCGGGCGGCTGCTGGTTGCAGCCGGTGAACGCCGGCCGGTTGGTGGCGAAGTCCGGGTCGATGGTGACCAGGCCGGTACGGGGCGTGCCGGTGCTGCGGAACGGCGCCTTCATCAGGTCGAAGTAGTGCGACCAGTCCCAGTACGGTCCCGGGTCCCAGTGCATGCCGCCCACGTTGGCGGCGGTGATGCCGGGCACGTTGTCGTGGCCGATGATGTGCTGCCGGTCCATCGGGATGCCGAGCTTCAGCGCGAGGTGCCGCACCAGCTTGGCGGAGGTGCGGTACATCGCCTCGGTGTACCAGGTGCCCTGACCGGCGAAGCCCTCGTGCTCCAGGCCGATGGACTTGGCGTTGACGTACCAGTTGCCGGCGTGCCAGCCGACGTCCTTGGTCTTGATGTGCTGGGCGATGTAGCCGTCCACCGAGCGCAGCGTGTAGTGCCAGCCCAGGTAGTCGGCCCGCTTCACCAGGTCGACGCTCGGGCCGAAGTAGCCCTCGGTGTCGTGGATGACGATGTACTCGATCTTCTGCTGCTTCGGCCGGTCGCCCAGGTCGTGGTTGCCGTAGTCGCCCGGGTCGTCGCTGAGCTGCTCGTACGGCGCGGGGATCCACTCGCAGGCCAGCCGCACCGGGCACTCCAGCCCGTCCGGCCGCTCGGCGTTGCGCAGGCCGAGGCGGGCCAGCCGGGAACGGTCCGGCGTCGCGGCGGTGGCGGCGAGCGTGACCCGCTGGCCGTCGTCGGTGGTCCGGCTGGCGCCCTGGCCGAGCTGGTCGTAGACCTCGTCGGCGAAGGCCGCCGCGGCGTCCGAGGTGTCCGCGCCGGAGTACCGGGCCACCGCGGCGTACCAGGCCGCCGGGTCGGTGCCGGCGCCGACCGGCCCGCCCAGAGCCTTCTGGTACGACGCCAGCAGCGCCGCGCCACCGCGGATGTTCGCGGCCGGGTCGGTGCGCAGCGTGCCCGCGTCGAGCCCGGTGAGCGCGGCGGCGGCGTCGAGCGTCTGGAGCGAGGCGGGCGGCAGCGGGGTCTCCCGCTCCGGCGCGGCGGCGGTGGCCGGGTCGAGGTTCAGCGGCCGGGAGTCGTCGCCGCGCGGGTCCTCGTCCTCGTCGACGTGGGCGCTGCCCGGCATGGCGAGGATGTGCGCGGCGTCGGTCAGGTGCATCGGGCCGTAGCCGCCGCTGGTGCTCGGCTGCCCGGGGTGGGTGTCCCAGCGGGACTCCAGATAGGAGACGCCGAGCAGCACGTTCTGCGGCACGCCGTACTCGGCCGCCGCGGCGGCGTATTGTTGTTGCCTGTCGCTCGCGGGCGCGGACGTGTCCGGCGCGGCGGTCACCGGGCCGGTCGTCGCCAGCGCGGTGGCTGTCGCCACTGCGGCGGCGAGCAGTATCCGTCTGCCCGACGGCGGGGCGGAGAGGTGCATCGAACCTCCTGGACAGGGATGGGGGTCACTGCGTCTCCACCCTCACTCCGCACACCCACGGGGGTCAATACCTTTCCAGTGAGTAATCAGCCTTGAAAGAAAATTTCACCTCCGACCTGGGTGCGGCCCGTCATCGCGTACGGAGTGTCACGCCGCTGGAAGTTGCGGATCGATAACGGTGGTCCCTACTCTGGTGAATCGTCGGCCGCACGTCTCACCGTCCAACCCGGTCGGTGACGGTCCGACACCGCCGAGTCGCCTCCGGGCGAGCCGGGGAACCAGGTACCTGGGGTGAATCCGCAGCGATGCGGTAGGGCGGCTCCCTTCCCGCCCGAATCCGTCAGCTAACCCGGTAGGCGGTACGGAAGAAGGAGTACGGACGCCCGGTGGCACTCCATGCCCCGCGGCCGTCGTCGAGCCGGTCGGTCGACCGGTCCACGGCTGTGCCGCGTACCCGCTGGTCCCGCTTCACCACAGCCCTCGCCGCCCTCGTCGGCACCGCAGTCGTCCTGACCGGCGGCGCCACGGCGGCACACGCCGAACCCTCGGTCGCCGAGATCGAGGCCCAGATCGACCGCGACTGGAACAAGCTCGAACCGGTCATCGAACAGGTGAACGCCGTACGCGAGCAGCTCGCCGCGCGGCGCAAGCAGGCCGACGTGCTCGGCCGGCAGATCGCACCCCTCCAGGCCCGGGTGGACGCCGCACTCGGTCAGGTCGGCGGGCTCGCCGCCGACGCCTACAAGGGCGACAACCTCTCCACAGTGAACGCGCTGCTGGGCAGCCGCTCACCCGGTGACCTGGTCACCGGCCTGGAACTGCTCGACCGCTTCGCGCACCGCCAGCACGAGCAGGTGCGCTCCGTCGCCGCGCTGCGCGACGAGCTGGCGGCGAAGAAGAAGCCGCTGGACGAGATGATCGCCGGGCTGGCGCGTACCGAGGCCCAGCTCGCGGCGAAGAAGAAGCAGATCGACGCCGAGATCGCCAAGTTGGAGAAGCTGCGGCTCAAGGTGTACGGCAAGGGCGGCGGCGGCCCGCTGCGCCCGGCGCCGTGCCCGGCCGGCTACCCCGGCGGCCCGGCCGGTGCGGCGGTCAAGTTCGCCTGCGCCCAGATCGGCAAGATCTACGTCTGGGGCGCGGCCGGGCCGGACCACTTCGACTGCTCGGGCCTCACCATGGCGGCTTGGGCCAAGGGCGGCGTCTCGCTGCCGCACAGCGCACGCCAGCAGCACGGCGTGACGAAGCGGATCAGCCGGGCCGAGCTGCGCGCCGGTGACCTCGTCTTTTACTACGGCGACCTGCACCACGTGGCGATGTACGTGGGCGACGGCTGGGTGGTACACGCCTCCCAGTCCGGCAAGCCGATCACCATGAAGCGGGTCGACGACGGCGACATCAACAGCTACGGCCGTCCCGGCTGAGGTGTAAGGAAGGGCCCCCCTCTTAACGCCTCCGGTAGAGGAGGGGGCCCCTATTAACAACTGCGGGCGTCGTCAGCGCGTCGGCCAGGTGCGCCAGCTCTGCCAGGACCGGCTCGGCGTCGGACCGCGCTGCCCCTGGTAACGCGAGCCGTAGACGGCCGAGCCGTACGGGTGCTCGGCCGGCGAGGAGAGCCGGAAGATGCAGAGCTGCCCGATCTTCATGCCCGGCCAGAGCGTGATCGGCAGGTTCGCCACGTTCGACAGCTCCAGCGTGACGTGGCCGGAGAAGCCGGGGTCGATGAAACCTGCTGTCGAGTGCGTCAGCAGCCCCAGCCGCCCCAGGCTCGACTTGCCCTCCAGCCGGCCGGCGAGCTGGTCACCCAGCGAGATCACCTCAAGCGTGGAGGCGAGCACGAACTCGCCCGGGTGCAGCACGAACGGCTGCCCCTCCGGCACCTCCACCATCGACGTCAGGTCGTCCTGCTGCACCGACGGGTCGATGTGTGTGTAGAGGTGGTTGTTGAAGACCCGGAACAGCCGGTCCAGGCGTACGTCGATGCTCGACGGCTGCACCAGCGTGGGCTCGAAGGGCTCCAGCGCGAGCGTGCCGGCCTTGATCTCGGAGATCAGGTCGCGGTCGGAGAGCAGCATCGGAACACCATAGCGACCGGTACGGGTGACCTGCGTGTCGCACTACATCTTCGTACATGTGTTCGATAGAGTGTCCACATGGCTTCCTGGTCCGAATTCGCCGCCGACGAGCCCCGCCTCGCCGACGAGATCCGCCTCCTGATGCAGCAGTACGGGCCGGGCTTCGGCTACCTCGCCACGGTCCGCGCCGACGGTGGCCCCCGGGTCCATCCCGTGTCCCCGGTGATCACCGACGACGGCCTGTGGTGCTTCGTCATCGACTCGCCGAAGCGCCGCGACCTCGAACGCGACGGCCGCTACGCGCTGCACTCGTTCCCGCCGGAGGAGAGCGATGACGAGGCGTACATCGCCGGGCGCGCACGACCGGTGACCGACCCGGCCACTGTGACGCGGCTGGCCCGGATCGCCCGCGCGTCGCCGCAGGGCGACTGGCGGCTGTTCGAGTTCACCGTCGAGGCGGCGATGCTGACCCGGCGTGACCCGGTGGCCCAGCCCGGCGCCCCCCCGCCGCAGGTGCGGGTCTGGCTCGACCCGCGCGGAGCCGAACCGGCCCGGCGGGAGCCGGTGGCCGCGGAGGCCCGGCGCGGCCGGCACGGCTTCGACACCCGCCGTCCGGCCGCCTGACCCGGCCCACGACGAACGGTGCCGGCCCGTCCGAGGACAGGGCCGGCACCGGTACGCGGTACGACAGGTCAGGCTGCGCGGTAGGCGTTCCACGCGGTGAGCATGCGGCTCGCCTGGCCGGCGGTGAACTGGTACATGCAGGAGTCGTACGTGTAGTCCATGAAGTTGGTGATCGGGTCCTTGCCGGCGGTCGAGCAGGTGTCGCGGCCGGTCGGGCACTGGTACGCCGGGGACGCCTCGGCCGGGGTGTCGGAGACGCTGTCGCCCGAGCCGGAGCAGCCGCCCTGGAAGGTGTGGTAGAGGTTCAGCCAGTGGCCGACCTCGTGGGTGCCGGTGTCACCCTGGTTGTAGTTGGTCGCGGTGCCGCCGGGCAGCGACTCGTTCAGGACCACCACGCCGTCCATCTTGTCCAGCGTCCGCTTCGGGAACGTCGCCCAGCCCAGCAGGCTGTCGCTCAGCTCGCCGAGGTAGATGTTCAGCGTGTTCTTGCCGCCCTCACGCAGCGAGGTCTTCATCGAGCGCTCGGCGGAGGAGCCCTGCACGATCGGGTACCACGACGGGTTCGTCACCCGGTTGATCTTCGTGAGCTGGAACCCGAACGCGGTGGCGGCGCCGCCGGTCGAGCCCGCGTACGCCTGGTTCAGCACGGTGATCTGCTGGTTGATCATCGAGTCGGTGATGTTGCCGCCGGCCCGGGTGCTGTTCTCCTGGATGACGTGCACGACGACCGGGATCGTCACGGTGGCCAGCGGAGCGACGGCGCCGGTCCGGAAGCTGGCCCGCTCGCGCTGCGCGGCGGCGAGGTCGGCCTCGCGGTCACGGACCTGCTTGGCGGTCAGGTGGTTGGGGTCCAGCTTGGCGTTGCCGCCCTTCGCGACGCGAGCGTTCGCGTGCTCGTCGGCGTGGGCGTCGGCCGGCTCGGCGCAGACGCCGGCCGGGGCGGCCGAGAAGGCCGAAGCAGCGGGGACGACGCCGACGGCGGCGGTGCTGAGCAGCAGCGCGAGGGTCGACGTCGCGACACCGGCGGTACGCCGGGTCAGCAGGTTGGGACGGAGTCCCATGGGCCCACCTCTTTCTGACGGCGTGGCAGGGGGTGTGTCACGCCGGTTCGGAAACGTGGGGCAGACGTTACATCCCATCGACGCATTTGAGAACGCCCATACGTTTCCGACGTGCAACTTCGCGCCAGCCGGCTCCGGTGGGTGCTTGATCCACTCCAGTTCGGGGAGGTGGCGGGGTCAACCGCCCGCCGATGCCGCCACCTCGCCGAGGTGGCGCGTGCACCTGACTGCACGGGGGTGGGGGGCTTCAGGTAGAGTGGTGCCGCTGCGGGTGTAGTTCAATGGCAGAACATCAGCTTCCCAAGCTGACAGTGCGGGTTCGATTCCCGTCACCCGCTCCAACGTGAGGCCCCAGCTCAGGACAGGTTTCCTGGTTGGGGCCTCAGTCGTTGCTACCGCTTCTTGTGCTGGCCGTGCCCGCTACGTGCCCGATCACGGCCCTTCTTGATCTGCTCGCTGAGCCCGCTCGCGATGTGCTCGTCGCGCTCCTTGGCGGTGTGCTGGTAGATCAATGCCGCGCGAGTCGAGGCGTGACCCATCCTGGCCATGAGGTCGGCCAGGCTCGCCCCGGTCCGTGAGGCGAGGGTGTTGCCTGTGTGCCGCAGGTCGTGGAAGTGGAAGCCGGGCAGGCCGACCGCCGCCACGGACATCCGCCAGTTGCTGGTGCGCTGAAAGTTGGAGCAGCTTGCGCCGGGTGACCGGTTCCCCACCGAAGGCGAGCTTTCCGACCACTACGGCATCAGCCGAAACACCGTGCGTCTCGCCTTGGACGTCCTCCGCAATGAAGGGCTCATCGTGTCCCGACGCGGACGCGGCAGCTTCGTACGCTCCGAGCCGCCCATGCGCTACTACGCCTCGCTCACTGGCTCCCGTCGCAAACGGTTGGAGGCCGACCGGCGACGAGACACCTTCAGCCAGCAGATCGAAGCCCAGGGTAAGACGCCTCGACAAGTCAGCACCGTCGAGGTTGTGCCCGCGAGCGACGAGATCGCCTCACACTTGCAGCTCCGGCCCGGCGATCCCGTAGGTGTGCGGCGCAGGGTTATGTACGCCGACGATCAGCCGCTACAACTCGGTGACAGCTACTACCCGCTGAACATCGTGCGAGACAGCAAGATCATGAACCCGGCCGACATCGTCGAAGGCACGGATCAAGTGCTCGAAGACTTGGGCCACATCCCGACGCGCTATGAGGACGAGATCACCTGGCGGATGCCGAGCGCGGACGAGGCCACGAAGCTTCACCTCGGTCCGGCAACGCCAGTCGGCCGACTCCTGCGAACCAGCTTCGACCAGGAGGACCGACCGATCGAGGTGTATCAAGTGATCCTGCCCGGAGACCGTCACGTTCTGCTCTACGAGGTTGACGCCGAATGAAGCCAACACCGGTGACATTGACGGGCCGCCTGATCCGACTCGAACCGCTCGGACCGCAGCACGCCGCCGATCTGCTGGCAGCCGCAGCGCACGACGAAATCTGGACGTACCTCGACGAGCCCACGCCTCGCACCAGCGAGGCGATCAACGCCTTCATCAGCGACGCGCTACGGGATCAGGAAAGTGGGCAACGACTCCCATTCGCCGTGGTGGACCTGCACAGCGGGAAGGCGATCGGAAGCACGAGCTACATCGACATCCGCCCGAACGATCGCACGCTAGAGATCGGCTGGACCTGGCTCACGCCCAGCTCCTGGGGAACCGGTGCCAACACCGAAGCCAAGTTCCTCCTGATGCGGCACGCGTTCGAGGTGCTCGGCGTCGGACGAGTAGCGATCAAGACCGACCTACGGAACACAAGATCACAGCGCGCCATCGAACGGCTCGGAGCACACCGGGAAGGCGTGTGGCGCAACCACCGTCTACTCAGCACCGGCCGATACCGCGACAGCGTCTACTACAGCGTCATCGACTCCGAATGGCCCACCGTCCGCGACAAGCTCGCACCAGCAGTCCAGTAGATCAAACGACCAGGCCAGCGGCCGACTGCCGACAATGCGGTGAGAACTTTCTGTACGTCTTCAAGGCGGCCCGCAACGGGCCGCACGCGCCGCCGCCTGGGCGCGCGCCGGCCGCTGCCGCTGTCGCTCTGCGGCCGTCACGCCTGACGCCCGGCGGCTGGCGCGGACAGCGGGAAGCCCGGAGGGCCGCCGCAGAAACGACAGGGATCGTTGACCGGTGAGAGGTGGGCCGGCAGCCGGCCGGGCCGCGCGGCCACGAGCCCGCGCGGCGTAGGGGAGCGCACGCCGGCCGCGTCGGCGAGCTGGCGGCGGTCGCGGGGCTGCGGTTACTGCGCCTCCGGCGGGGGCGCTCCGGCTCCAGGATGGCCGGGCTGCGCCAGCGGGTCACGGTCCGTGGGTGGTTGCGGTAGGCCATCCCGCCTGCCCTCGACCCGGGCAAGCCGAGCAGACCCCCGCCCGACCCGCCAGCGTCCGAACGTGCGTCAAGGTCCGCTTGACGTGGCGGGCCGGGCGGTGGCCCGCTCCACAGGAGTGCGGGTCGAGGGCAGACGGGATGGCGCACTGGGCTCTTCGGGAGGACCGTAAGTGCCATCATGAAAGCCAAGTTCGCTTTGCATCGCAGCAAGAAGGCTGACGTAGTCATTGCCTTCGCTAGTAGGTGGACGCTTCTGATTCATGAGTGCATGTTGAGTAAGGGTGAGATCGAAGTAAACGGCAGACGCTTTATAGAATATCGTTTTTGATGCAACCAGTCGGGCCCGGTCGAGAATCTCGTGGAACTTGTCTTCCGCGCTCCTCCACTCATCAACTTCTGCATCTGGGAAGCGTTTAGGAGACCCGTCAAGAGTGGAGAATGCCAGGTCGAGCCTTGTTTTCCAATCATGAAGCGAGGCCAGTAGTTCCGTGTACACATCTCTGCGCAACTCAAGTTGACGCTCACGAGACTCTTGCTGCCACTGGTCGTACCGGCTCTGTCGTTCGCGCTCCCAGCGCAGGTCTTCTGCCTCTCGCTCCCTCTCCCATTTGAGGTCTTCTCGCTTTGCGGCGAAAATCTGGGCGAACATCGAGGCAGCCAAGGTTCCGCCCACGCCTACGGCCGCGACCGCGAGCGGCACCCATAAGGGGGTTGATGGCATCCACTCATTGTGCCCCGGCGGGTCAACTGCGAAGAGATGATCGCCCGGTTGCCCGCTAGACCGCTCTTCCGCGACGAGGGGGCAGGCGATCGGCCTGCTGACCTGCCCCCGGAGATGGCGGCTCAGCCGGCGAGCATCGCTAAGAGGCCGGCGACGGCCGCCGTGAGAGTCGCGAGGGCTGTGACCAGCCCCGTAACGGCTGTGAGGTAGCCGATCCGACGTGTGTGCTGGTCTTCGTTCTCCTTGGCCCGGCCATGTCGGGTTGCTAACCTGGGCACTCGACCTCCCTACCTGGTTCGTTGCGCGCGGATCAACACGGAGTTCGCTGCGGCACCCGTTTGCGAGACGGGTGCCGCTCCGTGTCTCTAGAGGTTGTACACGACGGGGTCTGACAGATTCGCCGTCGTGGCCCTCTTGGGTGATCGAAGCACCCCGTGACCAGGTAGTTCAACAATGGCGGTGGACAAGTCTCGGGACAACCTGTGGACATGTGGCGCGAACAGGTGTGCTAGATGGGGGCTCTCCTGTGGACAGTCAGTGACAAAAGTGACGCGGCGTCGCCATGAGCAGGGAAAACGCCATTCACAGGCTGTGGACAACAAGTTTCGGAAAGATGTGGAACAAAAGCCACGCTCCGGCGTGTCCTTGACGACTGACCTGGGGAAAACCCCACCGTTGCTGCGCCGTTGGGCATGTTGGCGAACAGGGTGTGGAGGCACGTCGAACAGACTGCTCACCTTCCGTTGGCTCATCGTGACGGTGAGGGTCCGAGGTGGTCAGTGGAAAGTCAGCACGAGGTCTGGCATCCGGTGTGACTGCTTGACCAAATACGCCAAGGGCTGAGTGCTCGGTAGCAGTGCATGCCACTTGTTGACAGCGGCCAGCACCCGCACTCCACCTTTGCAAGGCAGGGACAGCGAAGTCGATCGTCAGCCCGACGAGGCGGCGGAGCTGCACGGCCTGCACAGGCGGATCGGCCCCCACTGCTCATCCATGAGGTCATCCCAGAAGTCGGTTCTCGGCACCGCCGGCATCACGTCGGCTCCACAGAGGGCCGTGAACGCGTCGTCTGTAACGGCGTGGCCAACCATCTCACGCAGCGGCAAGGAGTGATCCGCTCGCACCGCCTCAACTTGGCGTGTGTCTGCGGGCGTCAGCGCCAGGACGAACTTGATCCGCTTACGCACACCAGGAGGGTAGCGAGACCGTGCCCGATCCGTGCCCGATGGAGCGGTCAGCAGCGGTCAACAGCGGCCCCTTGCGCGATATCGACCGATCCCTTCCATCCTCGATATCCAGGCGGCACGGTTGCTCAGCAGCGTGATCAATCCGATTCCCAAGCTGACAGTGCGGGTTCGATTCCCGTCACCCGCTCCACGCGAGAGGCCCTGGTCAGGACGCAAGTTCCGGCCAGGGCCTTCGACGTTCCGCGATCATCGATCACGCGACGTGCCATTGGCGTGCCATTAGGCCTCGGTGTGCTCGCGTGCCGCTTGCGAGGGGGCGTACGCCTGCTGGCCGATGTCGCCCCGGTTGTCCTCTGCGGGCAGCCGGGATGTGCCGCTGCCTTGCGCGAGGCGTCTCAGGGCGCGCGCCAAGATCTTCCAAGGC
Source organism: Micromonospora sp. Mcm103 (assembly GCF_024519755.1). Classification (NCBI taxonomy): domain Bacteria; kingdom Bacillati; phylum Actinomycetota; class Actinomycetes; order Micromonosporales; family Micromonosporaceae; genus Micromonospora; species Micromonospora sp. Mcm103. The sequence continues at coordinate 97,985 of NZ_JALJRJ010000004.1, read as the reverse complement.
AGCAGAGCTTCACCCCAGCTACGGACGTCGAACGACTCGATGACTCTCGGTGCCCTCTCGAACAAGGATTCACCGTTGGGAAGGCGGGCCAGAGACCGACAAAGAGCAGCCAGGTGGCGAAGGTGAGGTAAAGAAGGCCAGCTAGCAGGAGTACGAACGCTCCAACAGCGTAGAGCGCGACTGCGTCCATGACGTCAGATCCTTTAGCTACGTCGAGTAATGATGAGCGGCGATGTTGGCCCGTACTTTGCAGCCAACTTGGCGACCGTGTGAGGTCGCAGCAGCCTCCCTCCGTCGCCCAGCTTCCTGTCGCCTGTTTTCCATCAACACCTCGACGTGGCGTCGATATGGAGCGCCCGTCCCACCCAGACCAAGCTTGGTCAAGCTGCGGTGCGAGAACTCCATAACGAGTCACGTCGTGCTCACCGCAGCATGCCACATGTTCATTACCTTCTTCCATGGCTGGACAATGACGGCGTGGCTTCACCGGCTCTTCTTGCTCTTCTTCCCGGATTTGCCCTTAGCCCCGTGCGAGCCTCCAGCCGGCTTGGCGCCCTTTCGTTCAGCGCGCACCGCTATGTGCAGGGCCAGCGCGATGGCGCGGTCGGCCTCTGCGGTCGCGTGCTGGTAGATCAGCGCGGCCTGCGGCGAGTCGTGGCCCATCCGGGCCATCAAGGCGCCGCGCTCCGCACGGCGCGGGCGCGGTGAGCCCGTCCGGCGGCAAGCCGCCCCGACCGCCTGCGGCGCCGGGGCGGAGAGCCGCCGATATCCGCCGGCTGGCCGCGCCCCATGATGAAGGATCCGAGCGACGATCAGCACCAGGCCGTGACGATCGCCTGAGTGGTCCTTCGTCGTCCAACTTCCGGCGATCGACTGCCGCGTCGGCTACGCCGACTTGCCCCCGAACCCACTACGCGGCGTGGGCGGGTGGTGAGGGCTGGTCTCGAAGCCTGCCCATCCGCGATCGGTCACAGCAGCGGCAGCTGCCAGGGCACGACCGCATCCTCCGGTCAGAACTCCTCATCCTCGTCGTCAGAGGGAGCAGGGTGCCCGCTGTATGCCTCCCATGCCTCCCGCAGGGCCATGAAGGCTGGCTCGTATGCGGTGTGCTCGGTGAGGTGGTCGGCGAACTGGCGGTAATCGCTGCCGGTGGTAGGCCAGCAGTCGTCGTCAGCGGCGTCGCGGGCCAGGTCACCGATCGGGTGGTTGGCGTCAGCGTGGCCCGCAAGCCATGCGGTGAAGCTGCCGTTTGGCGCAGGCAACTTGGGCGGGGTGAGGGCGACGCCTAGCGCGGGATTGGGGGAGCCGGGATGCACCCGCACCGGCACGCGCGCGAGGTAGGCGGCGGCGATCATGGCGCCGTTGGTGACGTACCCGATCCCAGCGCGTTCTCCGTCGTGCTTCAACCCGTACGAGGTGGGCCAGGGCCGGTCGCCGGCGGGGTATAGGGTGCGCAGCCAGGCGTGTGCCGTGCGCACCTGTTCGAGGTTGTCGGCGAGTGCGGCTCGATCGGCGGCGTGGTCAAAGTCGGCCGCGGAGTACTTGCCGTACCCGTAGTTGCAGAGCATCGGGTGGGCGTCCATGACCCGTGTGAGGTCGGCGTGGCTGGGTTGATCTGCGGTCACGTTTCCCTCAGAGGTCGGTGGTTGAGTGCCGGGTTGAGCATGCTGGATCGGTGGAATCTTCGCGACCGTGGCGCGCCGGAAGGTGACGTCAGTGTCACGCATGGTTGGTCACAGTGGCGTGTTGGTCGTGCCATTGGCGTGCCATTAGGCCAGGACAACCAAGGTCAACCGAGGCCAACAGGGACCGTCGTGACCAGGCAGCCGACTCCATGACCTGCCGCCCATCGGCAATTCCCAAGCTGACAGTGCGGGTTCGATTCCCGTCACCCGCTCCAACGTGAGGCCCCAGCTCAGGACAGGTTTCCTGGTTGGGGCTTGAAGGCGTCCGGGAACGATGTCGGCGAGCTGGAGGACCTGGGCGACGGTGGCGGCCGCTCCCTCTGCGAGCTGAGTCCGTCAGTGATGTGCTCGTCGCGCTCCTTGGCAGTGTGCAGTGAAAGCCGGACGCTGCGGCCCGCTCCCCAGACGGGCGGGTCGGCGGTAGACGGGATGGCGGCGGGTTGTCTCCGGTTTGACAGGATTCAAGGCGTGGCTGATCGAGCGTCGAGATTCGTGCGTCGTGGGCCGGAGGGTGGGCCGTATGCGTGTCCGTGCTGCCAGTGCCTCACGCTCGACGAGCGTGGCATGCATGGGATCTGTCTGGTGTGTTTCTGGCAGGATGACGGGACAGATGACCTCAGCGCCGACGAGTTGAGCGGGCCGAACGGGCTGACCCTGACCGAGGCGCGGGAGAACTTCGAGCGATTCGGTGCCTGTGCCGAGCTGCGATCGGACTGGCCTGAGCAGTTCGAAGAATTGCGGAGCCGGCTCGCTGATGGGATGCCGGTGGATGCAGCCATTGCTCTGATGCGCGAGCGTGGCCTGGGCTGGCTGGAGTCGAAGAAACTTCTGTGGCACCTGGTGGTGCCGGATGTTCGCGCGGTAAGGCTGCTGATTGAGAGAAGCGCTACTTGGGCTGATCGTCGTTCGAGAGCTGGCCGGCATGGGCGGCAAGGGGCGTGACCGCAGGTGTGGGAGCTGATGAACGGTCGCGCACACTGATGACTCGGGATGAGGCCATCGCCCTCGTCGAGCGGATCATGAGTGTTGACTACGCGGATGACGATGAGTTGGGCGGATGGCTGGACCAACTTGAGCGGGGCCTCGTCTGTCCAGGCGGCTATGTCTCCAACCTGATCTACTGGAGCGACCCCGAGTTGACGGCTGCTGAGGTGGTCGACCGCGCCTTGGCCTACCAGCCGATCCAGATGCGGTCCACGCCATGGGCGTAGCCGTCGCGGGGGCGCGAAGTCAGGCCAGGGCCTTCCGTACGTCACTCAGGCCACGGGCGCCCGGCGCGCCACCGCGAGAGCGGCTTGTCGTACCGCTCGGAATCGGGCAGGCTGAACCGGCTGATGTCCTCGAGCAGCTCGGCCGACGCGTCGTACTCGCGCAGGACGGCCGGCGCGTGCCGTATCACCCACAGTTGCAGCGCGGGGGCCCACGCGTCGATGCCGTGCGAACTCGACCACGGGAGCGCGTCGCCCCCCAGGTCGTACATCCACGCATCCATGGCCTCGACCAGCTGTCGCCTGGCCGGCTCGTCGGCCAGCGCCTCCGCCCAGTCGGCCAACCACGGCGTGAGCCGGGTGGTGGCCTCGGCGAGGAAGGACAGGGCCGCATGTGCGGGCACGTTCGCGTCGGGCTCGACCAGGACGTGCACCCACCAGACGTTCAGGAACCTCCGCAGGGCGGCCTGCTGCTCCCTCGGCCACTCGTGCCAGGGAGAGACGGCGAAGAAGCGGGCCAGACTGTCCAGCCCTTCCGTCGCCACTATTCGGCCGTCCACGAGGCGCTCAGTCACCTGGGGCAGGATCCGGCGTAGCAGCGGGCCGGGATAGCGCCAGTCCGTGGTCCAGTACGTGCGACGGAGCAGGTCTTCGTCGAGCGGCACGTCCGGCGTCTTCAGCAGTGCCAGTTCCTCCGCGCTGCCCCAGTGGCACTCGCAGTTGGACTCCTGCTCGTGGGCCGTCATGCCCTGGAACGCGACGGTTACACCCGTCAGCGCCTCGTCCAGGAGGCCGCTTGTCTCAGTCCGATCGGGGATCATGGCGAATCCACCTTCGAGGACTCCGGAGGCATACGCCTGCCGAAGAGATGACCTTACTGTGGAGACGGGGCGGGGCGTGCACCCGATCTACGATCATCTGCCGGAGGTCGCCGAATGACACCGAGCGCTTCGCCGACGACGGACCGGCTCGCCGTCCTGCTCGACTGGGACGGGTCGGCGGGAATCGAGGTCGACTGGCCGGCCCTCACCGAGGCCGCCGGCCACCCCTTTCCCGAGGACTACCGACGCTTCGTCGAGCGCTTCCCACACGGCAACCTCGGCTTCCTGGAAGTGCTTCATCCTTCCGACTGGGGCGTACCGGACTTCCTCCTGTACGCGCGGAACTGGCATCACGCGATGAACGAGAGGGCGGAGTGCACGGGAGGGTTCCCGTACCACTTCGGCACCTCACCGGGAGACCTCCGGGTCTGGGGAGCCGTGAACCTCGACTATCTGCTCTGCTGGCACCTGGACGACGGCCCTCCCGAGCAGTGGCCGACGGTGGTCTGCGATACCGCCCTGATCGATCCGCCCGAGCCCTACGCCGGCACCGCCACCGCATTGCTTGCCGAGATCGCTGAACTGAGGAACCCGGTGCCGGTGATCGGGTACGTCACGGAGATCGACGGGGTGCCCTTCAGGTTCGTCCGGCACGAGTAGATCGGCTCGGTGGCGGCGATGAGTTGCGGGTCGTTGACGGGTCTGACGGGGGACGAGCGGTGACCGGAGGAGCAGACCCATGGGCAAGTTGATCGTGACCGAGTTCCTGACCCTCGACGGCGTGGCGCAGGCGCCCGGCGAACCCGACGAGGATCGCGAGGGCGGCTTCAGCCACGGCGGCTGGCAGATGCCGCTGCTCGACGACAAGTCCGGCGCGGTGATGTTCCAGCAGGCCAGCAGCATGGACGCGCTGCTGCTGGGCCGCAAGACGTACGACATCTTCGCCGGCTACTGGCCCCAGGCGCCAGCGGACATCCCCTTCACCGGCCTGCTGAACGGCGTACCGAAGTACGTGGCCAGCCGTACGCTCGCCGACCCGCTGGCCTGGGAGAACTCGTCGCTGGTTAAGGGTGACCTCGCCGAGCGCGTCACGGAGATGAAGGCCCGCCACGACGAGGTGCACGTGATCGGCAGCCTGGACCTGGCGCAGTCGCTGCTGCGCCTCGGCCTTGTCGACCGGCTCAACCTGTGGGTGTACCCGGTCGTGCTCGGTACCGGCAAGCGCCTGTTCGGCGAGGGGACGGTGCCGAGCGCGCTGCGGCTCACCGAGTCGGTCACCCACGCCCACGGCACGCTGCAACTGACGTACGAGCCGGCCGGCGCGCCCGCCTACGGGGACGCGGCCGCGTAGGGCGCACGGAGGTCGAGCACGTGCCGCAGGCCGGGCTCCCCGTCCAGTTCCACTCGATGATCCGGCACGAAACCGGCGCGACGGAGCACCGCCAGCGAGGCCGGGTTCGCCAGCGCCGCCGAGGCGACCAGCCGCCGCAGCCCGTACTCGGTGCGGGCCAGTTCGCAGACGCGCCGTACGCCTTCACTCGCGAGCCCGCGCCCGGCGGCGCGTTCGGCCACCCGGTAGCCCAGCTCGGCGCTGCCGTCTGCGACGTCGACCAGGTTGAACCGCCCGAGCACGGCGCCGTGGTCGCCGACCAGCACGTGGAAGTGGCAGGTGCCGCGTTCCTGCTCGTCCAGCAGGGCCGCGTGCCGGGCGGCGTAGCCGGTGAAGAAGTCGTCGCCCCGGTCGGGGACGTACCGGGCGAAGTAGGCCCGGTTCTCCCGCTCGAACCGCAGTACGGCGGGGGCGTGGTGGGCGGCGAGACGTTCCAGCTCCGGCATCGGCCCAGGTTAGGCGTCGGCCGGGTAGCAGCGCAGTTCGATTGTGTTGCCGTCCGGGTCGCTGACGTAGATCGAGGTGGCGGTGCCGCGCGCGCCGAAGCGCGGGACCGGGCCGGTCAGCACGGTGAACACCCCGGAGTCGACCACCCGCTGCCAGTCGACCGGCTCCACCACGAGGCAGAAGTGGTCCACGTTGGACCCGCCCGGCTCGCCCTTGATCAGGTCGATGATGGTGCCGGCGTCGACGCGTACGGAGGGGAACGGCACCTCGCCGGCCCGCCACCTGTCGACCCGCACCGGGGCCAGGCCGAGCGTGCCGCAGTAGAAGTCGAGGGAACGCTCGACGTCGCTCACCGAGAGGACGAGGTGGTCGAAACCGGTCACCGTCACGAGATGGTTGTGCATGCGTCAACCCTGGTCCGGCGCGCCGCCGGGACCAAGCCCGATCCGGACTACGATCGTTGACCCGCAGGCAACGACGGAGGTGGTCCGGTGCTGGAGCGGTACGAGATCGAGACGTTCCTGACCCTGGCCGAGGAACTGCACTTCGGGCGGACCGCCGAGCGCCTGCGGGTGAGCACCGGCCGGGTCAGCCACGTGGTGCGCAAGCTGGAACGCCGCATCGGCGCGCCGCTGTTCGAGCGGACCAGCCGGGTCGTCCGGCTCACCCCGATCGGCGCCCGCCTGGCCGACGAGATGCGCCCGCTGGTGGCCGGCATCGAGGCGGCGGTGCAGCGGGCCGTCGACGCCGGGCGCGGGCTCACCGGCGAGCTGCGGGTGGCGTACGTGGGTGAGTCGACAGCTCCGGTGCTGCTGCGCGCGGTGGCCCTGTTCACCGAGCGCCATCCGGACTGCGAGGTGCACGTGCACGAGGCGCCGCTGGCCAGCACCCGGTCGAGTCTGCTGGACGGCACGATCGATGTGCTGATCGCCTCGTACCCCTTCGACGGCATGGCGAACGGCCCGGTGCTGCTGCGCGAGCGCCGGGTGCTCGCGGTGGCCGCGGGCCATCCGCTCGCGGCCGAGGAGTCGGTGTCGCTGGAGGTGCTCGGCGACCATCCGGTGGTGCAGTACCCGGCGGTGACCTCGGCCGCGTTCAAGCAGGACCGCACGCCGGACCGCACCCCGTCCGGCCGCCCGGTGCCGAAGGGCCCGGTGGGCGGCAGTTTCTCCGAGATGCTGGCGCTCGTCGCGCTGGGGCGCGGGGTGCTGCCGGTGGGTGAGCAGGCCCGGCAGTTCTACGCCCGCCCGGACGTGGCATACGTGCCGATCCACGACGCGCCGCCGATCTGTCGCGGTCCGGTGTGGCCGGCCGGGAACACCACCACCCGGGTACGCGAGTTCGTCCGCGCGGCTGCCGACGCCAACCCGCTGCCGCCGGACTGACCCCGTCGCACCCGGCTGGCAGCATCGGCGGATGCGGGACGAGATCCGGGAACTGGTCGAGGAACTGCCACCGGGGTTCGCGGGCATCCGCTGGTGGACGCCGGCCGAGGTGAACGAGGCGCCGACCGGCACGATCGAGCCGCATCTGGGCCGGATGCTCGCCAAACTGGCGGCAACGACGCCTTGACCCGTCCCCTGCGGCAAGGCCCAGCGTGACCGGTGCCGGTCGCGGTGACCGGCACGAGGAGCGCGAGGGAGGCACGGTGCGGCTGCTGACCATCGGCGCGTTCGCCCGGGCGACCGGCCTGAGCGCCAAGGCGTTGCGCATCTACGACGACTGCGGGCTGCTGCCCCCTGCCGCTGTGGATCCGCACTCGGGCTACCGCTACTACGCGCCGGAGCAGGCGGACCGGGCGCGGCTGATCGCCGGGCTGCGCCGGGCCGGGATGCCGCTGGCCGAGATCCGTACCGTCTGCGGCCTTCCGCCCGCTGCCGCCGCCGAGGCGCTCGACGCCTGGTGGCGGCGGGTCAGCGCGGACACCGCGGCGCGCGGCCGGGCCGTCGCGCTCCTCGTCGACAGGCTCAGCGAGAGGGGCACCACCATGTCCGAGACCACCTTCCGGTGCGCGACGCGCTGCGAGACCGGCACGGTCCGCGACTCCAACGAGGACACCGCGTACGCGAGCGCGACGCTGCTCGCGGTCGCCGACGGCGTACGCGGTCCCGCCGGGTCCACCGCCAGTGCGGCGGCGGTGGACGCGCTGCGGCCGTTGGAGCACGCGGACGCGCCGCAGGCCGACCTGCTCGCCGCGCTTGCCGACGCGGTGACCCGGGCCGACCGGGCGGTACGCGCGCACGCCACCGACGCCGACCAGCCCGCCACCACGCTCACCGCGCTCGTACGGCGCGGCACCCGGCTCGCGCTGGTGCACGTCGGGGACAGCCGGGCGTACCTGCTGCGCGGCGGTGAGCTGTCCCGGCTCACCCAGGACCACACGTACGTGCAGACGCTCGTCGACCAGGGCCGGCTCACGCCCGCCGAGGCAGGGGCGCATCCGCAGCGGGCGCTGCTGGCCCGGGCGCTCGGCGCGGGCGCGGAGGTGGAGGCGGACCTGGCGCTGCGGACCGCGCTGCCCGGCGACCGCTACCTGCTCTGCTCCGACGGTCTCTCCGCCGTCGTGGACCCGGGAGCGCTGCACGCCGCGCTGGCCGAGGCGGACGACCCGGAGACGGCCGTCGAGCGCCTGGTCGAGCTGGCGTACGCGGCCGGCGCGCCGGACAACGTCGCCTGCGTGGTCGCCGACCTGGCGGCGTGATCCCCCGCGACCCGGGCCGGGATGTCCGGCCCGGGTCGTACCCTGGCGATCATGCGAATCGGCATCGTGATCCTGCCCGACCAGCGTTGGTCGGAAGCGCGTCGGCGGTGGGCCCAGGTGGACGAGTGGGGCTTCGACCACGCCTGGACCTACGACCACCTGGGCTGGCGTGACCTGGTCGACGGGCCGTGGTTCGACTCGTGGACGACGCTCACCGCGGCGGCCGGCGTGACGTCCGGGGTGAAGCTGGGGACGCTCGTCGCCTCGCCGAACTTCCGGCACCCGGCGGCGTTCGCCCGGCAGGTGACAGCGCTCGACGACGTGTCGGACGGCCGGGTGCTGCTCGGCCTGGGTGCCGGCGGCATCGGCTTCGACTCGGCGGTGCTCGGCGGCGAGACGCTGCCGCCCCGGCAGCGCGTGGACCGGTTCGCCGAGTTCACCGAGCTGCTCGGCGCGATCCTGCGGGAGGACGGCACGACCTGGCGCGGGGAGTGGTTCACCGCCGTGGACGCGCGCAACAACCCGGGGTGCGTCCAGCAGCCTCGGGTGCCGTTCGTGATGGCCGCGAACGGTCCCCGCTCGATGCGGCTGGTCGCCCGGTTCGGGCAGGGCTGGGTCACCACCGGGCTCGGCGGCGACGACGTCGAGGCGTGGTGGGGCACTGTGGCGGAGCTGTCCGACCGGATGACGCGGACGCTGGAGCAGGCCGGCCGTGACCCGGCGACGCTGGACCGCTACCTGTCGCTCGACTCGGCTCCGGTGTTCTCGCTGACCAGCGCCGACTTCCTCGCCGAGCAGGTGGCGCGGGCGGCCCGGCTGGGCTTCACCGACGTGGTGACGCACTGGCCCCGGGCCAGCAGCTGGTACGCCGGTGACGAGGCGGTGCTGGTGGAGGCGGCGGCGCTGCTGCCGGAGCTGCGCCGGGCCGGCTAGGTGCCGACGCTGCCCTCGGTGGAGACCAGCCGGAACCGGAGGCAGACGATCCGGGTGTCGTCGGTGACCGGGGTGCCCTGCCGGGCCCAGTAGGCGCCGTGGCCCTCGCGCCACTCCTCGATCGACCGGTCGCCCTCACCCTCGGCGCGGGCGAAGTCCCACGTCACGTCGGCGAAGCGCACCACCTCGACGCCGGTGACCTCCACGACGGCGACGAGCGCGTCGTTGTCGTCGACCAGGACCAGTCGCTCGCCGACGTACTCCAGTTCCTCGTTCTCGTCGTCGTACTCCTGGACCAGCCCGGCGGTGGCGGTCTTCACGCCGGAGAGCACGAGGGTGTTGAGCCGGGTGCGCAGCTCGCCGGGTGTGCCGAGGGCGAGTGCGCGCAATCCACCGATGCGGGGCCACATGCTGCCGACGCTACGGCACCGTACCGCCGGCACTCACCCGGTTTAGCGGCGTCTCACGGCAACTCGTCGCCGCTGACCAGGGCGCGCAGCCCCAGCCGCGCGGCGACCTCGGGCGGGCAGGTCGCGACCAGCGCGGCGGCGCCGATCAGGTCGGCGCCTGCGTCCCGGACGACCCGGCTCAGCGCGTCGAGCTGCGCGCCGGTGTCGACCCAGTCGTCGACCAGCAGCACCCGGTCGCCGGGGCTCAGGCGCCGGCCGTCCACGCCGACCCGCAGCCGCCGGCCCCGGTAGTCGGGGGGTGTCTGCGCCCAGCGCGTCGGCCCGACCCGGCGCCGCGCGCCACCGTCCTTGTACGCGGGCAGGAAACCGGCGCCGGCCGCGACCGCGACGAGCGGGCCGAGCAGCAGCCCGGTCACCTCGGGGGCGATCACGACGGTCGGGCGGTCCTCGGGGAACAGCCCGGCCACCGCCGGCCCGACCTGGGCCAGCACCTCGGGGTCACGCCACCAGCCGGAGATGTCGCTGACCAGGTGGGTGCTGCCCGGGCCGGGGTCGATCCACCCGAACAGCTCGACCAGGCGACGACTCAGCACGCTTTCCATCCTGGCGGATCTACGGTTGCCATCCTGGCGGATCGGTGGGCCGTTCGGCCGATCGACGCTGGCGTGATCGGCTACACGTACCAGGGTAAATGCGGGCATAGCACCATGATCACGTTGACTTCGGAAGTGCTTCTCTCGTTACGGTCCGGGCCGGTTTGTTCAGCTGACGAAAGGACCGGGCCGGTGGCTGCTAGGCACCTTCGTACCCGCAAGTTCTCCTCGCCCGCCGCCATCGCCGCGACCGCGGCGGTCGGTGTGGCGCTCGCGGTCGGCGGTACCGTCGGCGCCGTGCGGCTCACCTCCGCCGAGCCGCCCGCCGAGCCGGCCGTGGTCGAGACGCTGCCCAGCACGCCCGCCGCCACGTCGGCCGCCCCCTCGCCGAGCGCGTCCGCCTCGCCGAGCGCGAGCCTCAGCCCGTCGCCGAAGGCCACCCCGAGCCCGAAGGCGAGCCGCACCCAGGCGGCCTCCCGGAGCAAGGCCCGGACCGCCTCCCCGTCGCCGACGGCGAAGAAGACGAGCAGCCCGAAGGTCGTGGACAGCGGCTCCTGCGGCGCCTCCTTCTACGCCGAGGGCCAGATGACGGCGAACGGCGAGTCGTTCAACCCGGACGCGCTCACCGCCGCGCACAAGACGCTGCCGTTCAACACGAAGGTGCGGGTCACCAACCCGGCCAACGGCAAGTCGGTGGTGGTGCGGATCAACGACCGCGGCCCGTTCATCGACGGCCGGTGCCTGGACCTGTCCCGCGCCGCGTTCGCGACCATCGCCGCCACGAGCCTCGGCCACGTGAACGTCCGGTACGAGGTGCTCGGCTGACCGGCCACTCGGGCAGAACTTCCACGACCGACGGGCCAGGTTCATTCTCCCGTCCACGTCCATCAGGCATGCTGTCCGATGTACGCACGCAACCCTTCCAGCCGGGCCGAGGCCCGCTGAGTCCCGGATCCCGCGCCGGCCTCGGCGCGGCCCTCGCGCTGCTCGCGATCGTGGTCGCGGTGGAACTGGCCGACGGCCGTCCGGCGCACTACCTCGCGTTGATGGTCGGCGCGCCGTTCCTCGCGGCGGCCCTGGCGTCCTGGCGGGTGGTGCTCGCGGTGGGCGGCCTCGCCACCGCCATCGGCATCAGCTTCGCCGTCGCGGAGCGGGGCAGCCCGCTGGTGACAGTCGTCAATGTGACAGCGGTCGGGGTGGCCACCGCGATCGCGGCGGCGACGGCGGCGGTACGCCAGCGCCAGGCGGACCGGATCGCGGAACTGTCCCGGCTCGCCTCGGTCGCTCAGCAGGCGGTACTGCGACCGCTCGGCCCGCAGGTCGGCACGCTGGCGGTGGCCGCCCGGTACATCTCGTCCACCGCGACGGCCGAGATCGGCGGCGACCTGTACGAGGTGATGGACACCCCGTACGGCGTCCGCATGATCATCGGTGACGTACGGGGCAAGGGGCTGGACGCGGTCCGCCTGGCCAGCATCGTGCTCGGTTCCTACCGGCACGTCGCGTACGAGCGGGCCGACCTGCGCGCGGTGGTGACCGACCTGGACCGTGCGGTGGCCCGCAACGTGGGCGACGAGGACTTCGTCACGGCGGCTCTGGTCGAGGAGCGCGGCGGCACGCTCACCATCGTCAACTGCGGGCACCCGCCACCGCTGTTGCTGCGCCGGGGCGCGGTGATCCCGCTGGAGCCGCCCGCGCCCGCGCCGCCGCTCGGCTTCATGCCCGTGGTCCGTCCCCGGGTGGAGCGGCTGGAACCGGGCGACCGGCTGCTGCTTTTCACCGACGGGCTGGGCGAGGCGCGCCGGGACGGTGAGTTCTTCCCCACCGCCGACCGGGCCTGGCGGCTGCTCGGCCACGGCACCGTCGCGGACGGGCTGGCCTCGCTGGAGACCGCCCTGGTCGAGTGGGTGCACGGCCGGCTCGACGACGACATCGCGCTGGTCCTGATGGAGTACGTCGGCCCGCGCAGCACCACCGCCACCCCGGTTCCGAGCTGGGAGGTCGGCGCCGCCGACGGATGAACGGGAAGTGTGTAATCGCTGTCACTTCCGAGATCGGCTTGTCGTTGCCTACCGGTGAGTAATACAGTCTGGAGTTACTGATCGGTAACACCTGTCCGGAAGCGGGGCCAGCGAGCATGACCCACTACAAGAGCAACGTGCGGGACCTCGAGTTCAACCTGTTCGAGGTATTCGGGGCGGACCGGACGCTCGGCCAGGCCCCGTTCACGGACCTGGACGTCGACACCGCCCGCAGCTTCCTCGGCGAGGTCGACCGCCTCGCCCGCGAGGACCTGGCTGCCAGCTACTCGGACAGCGACCGCAACCCGCCGGTCTTCGACCCGGCGACGTTCACCGCGCCGCTGCCGGAGTCGTTCAAGAAGTCGTACAAGGCGTTCATGGACTCCGAGTTCTGGCGCCTGGACCTGCCGGAGTCCCTGGGCGGCACCAACGCCCCGCGTGCCCTCTGGTGGTCGCTCGCCGAGCTGGTGCTCGGCGCCAACGCCCCGATCTGGATGTACGCCTCCGGCCCGTCCTTCGCCCACGTGCTGCACGTCGAGGGCACCGAGGAGCAGAAGAAGTGGGCCCGGCTGTTCATCGACAAGCAGTGGGGCTCGACCATGGTCCTCACCGAGCCGGACGCCGGCTCCGACGTGGGCGCCGGCCGTACCCGCGCGATCCAGCAGCCGGACGGCTCGTGGCACATCGAGGGCGTGAAGCGCTTCATCACCTCCGGTGAGCACGACCTGAGCGACAACATCGTCCACTACGTGCTGGCCCGCCCGGTCGGCGTCGAGGGTGTCGGCGGCCCGGGCACCAAGGGCCTGTCGCTGTTCGTCGTGCCGAAGTACCACTTCGACCCCGAGACCGGCGAGCTGGGCGAGCGCAACGGCGTCTACGCCACCAACGTCGAGCACAAGATGGGCCTGAAGGTCTCGAACACCTGCGAGGTCACCTTCGGCGAGCACGGCGTACCGGCCAAGGGCTGGCTGCTGGGCGAGAAGCACGACGGCATCCGCCAGATGTTCATGATCATCGAGTACGCCCGGATGCTGGTCGGCACCAAGGCGATCGCCACGCTCTCCACCGGCTACCTCAACGCCCTGGAGTACGCCAAGAACCGGGTGCAGGGCGCCGACCTCACCCAGATGGCCGACAAGACCGCCCCGCGGGTGACCATCACCAACCACCCGGACGTGCGCCGCTCGCTGCTGCTGCAGAAGTCGTACGCCGAGGGCCTGCGCGCGCTCGTCTGCTACACCGCGACCTGGCAGGACAAGGTCACGATCGCCGAGGCGGCCGGTGACGAGAAGGCCACCAAGCTGGCGAAGCGGGTGAACGACCTGCTCCTGCCGTTGGTCAAGGGCGTCGGTTCGGAGCGGGCGTACGAGCTGCTCGGTCACGAGGCGCTCCAGACCTACGGCGGTTCCGGCTTCCTCCAGGACTACCCGCTGGAGCAGTACGTCCGGGACGCCAAGATCGACACTCTGTACGAGGGCACCACCGCGATCCAGAGCCTCGACCTGATCTTCCGGAAGATCGTCCGGGACAACGGCAAGGCCCTGATGGCGGTCGCCGCCGAGATCCAGGAGCACATCGCCTCCGAGGCCGGCAACGGCCAGCTCAAGGAGGAGCGTCAGGCGCTCGGCAAGGCGCTCGCCGAGATCCAGAACATCCTCGGCGTGATGACCGGCTGGCTGGGCGAGGCCCAGGGCGGCGACACCCGCGCGCTCTACAAGGTCGGCCTGAGCAGCCGCCGGTTCCTGCTGGCGATCGGCGACCTGGTGGTCGGCTGGCTGCTGCAGAAGCAGGCGGACGTTGCGCTGAAGGCGCTGGCCGGCGAGGTCTCCGAGGCCGACAAGTCCTTCTACACCGGCAAGGTCGCCGCGGCCCGGTTCTTCGCCCGCGAGGTGCTGCCCCGCATCGGCGCCGACCGGCGGATCATCGAGGGCACCGACCTGGAGATCATGGACCTCCCGGAGGAGGCCTTCTGAGCCCTTCCGGGGGCTTTCACCCCTGAAACGTCACTCTCCCCCTCATGACGACGGCCGGCGGGCCCCAGCCCGCCGGCCGTCGTCGTGCGCGCGGCCCGGGTGGATAGGCGGCCCGGTGGCGGGTAACCGTCGCGGACCACGACCGAGTACGCCCAAGGCCATCGCACGGGGGAGTGCAGCGCACATGGGCATTGGTAGCGCCATCTTTCTCATCGCGCTCGGCGCGATCATGACTTTCGCCATCCGGGCCAACGTCTGGTGGATCGACCTGCGCGCGGTCGGCTGGGTGTTCATCCTGGCCGGGCTGGGTGTCCTGCTGACCACGCTGTGGTTCTGGCAGGACCGCCGCAAGCGGGCCCGCACGCTCATCGTGGAGGAGAACCGGCTCTCGCATCCGACAGCGATGATGCCGCCGCCGCCCGACCCGCCGCCGCCGACGGCACCGCCGTCCTGACGCCGCGTCTCAGCTGCCGATCCGGTCCAACTCGGCGAGGTCGTCGCCGGAGAGGGCCAGCCCGGCGCCGGCGACGTTCTCGCGCAGGTGTGCGACGGACTTGGTGCCGGGGATCAGCAGGATGTTCGGCGAGCGCCGCAGCAGCCAGGCAAGGGCGACGCCCATCGGCGTCGCCCCCAGACGTCCGGCGACCGCCGACAACGCCGAGGACTGCAACGGGGTGAACCCGCCGAGCGGGAAGAACGGCACGTAGGCGACGCCCTGCCGGGCCAGCTCGTCGATCAGGTCGTCGTCGCCGCGGTGGGCCAGGTTGTACTGGTTCTGCACGCAGACGATCGGCGCGATCGCCTGCGCCTCGGCCACCTGTTCCGGCGTCACGTTGCTCAGGCCGAGGTGGCGGATCAGGCCCTCCTGCCGGAGCGCGGCGAGCGTCTCCAGCGCCTCGGCGAGCGACCCGGGCTGCGGGCCCGTGGCGTCGCCGAGCCGCAGGTTGACCACGCCGAGCGCGTCAACGCCGAGCGTCTCCAGGTTCTCCCGCACCTGCCGCCGCAGGCTCTCCGGGTCCCGGGCCGTGGGCCAGTGGCCCTGCTCGTCCCGGTCCGCGCCGACCTTCGTGACGATGTGCAGCGACTCCGGGTACGGGTGCAGCGCCTCCCGGATCAGCCGGTTGGTGACGTACGGCCCGTACGCCGCGCTGGTGTCGACGTGGGTGATGCCAAGCGTGATCGCCTCGCGCAGCGCCGCCAGGGCGCCGTCGTGGTCGGCCGGTGGTCCCATGACCCACTTACCGGCGAGCTGCATCGCGCCGTAGCCGAACCGCGTGACGGTCAGGTCTCCCAGCGTCCAGGTGCCGCCGGGAAGGGTGGTGCGGGCCATGCGTGTACCTCTTGGCTCTCGTCGTCCGTCACGGGCACGGCCGGATCGGCGGTGCCCGGCCTCCACTATCGGGGTGTAACTTTCCGGGGGGAAGTAGGCACCTCAAAGTGCGTAGCTCACCGGCGTGACAGGAGCAGAGCATGAGCAAGGCCGAGTACGACGCGTTCCTGGCCCAGTGCCCCAGCCGGCAACTGCTCGACCGGATCACCGACAAGTGGGTCACGTTGGTGCTGGCCGCGTTGCGCAGCGACGGCTCGCACCGGTTCGGAGCGGACTGCGCCGGAGAGCCGCGGCCGAGGCGATACTCCGAGCTGTTCCGCACGCTGCCCGGGGTCAGCCAGAAGATGCTCACCCAGACGCTGCGCGCCCTGGAGCGCGACGGAATGATCACCCGCACTGTGGAGCCGACAGTGCCGGTGACTGTCACCTACGAGCTGACCGACCTCGGGTTCTCCCTGCACGAGATGATCCGGGGCCTGAAGACCTGGGCCGAGACGCACATGGACGACGTGCTCACCAACCGGGCGGCCTACGACAGCCGGGTCTGAGCCGTCCGCTCAGGCGCGTGCGGTGTGGCGGCCGGTGATCGGCGCGTTCCCCGGCGCGAGGTCGGCCCAGCGGGTCGTCGGCCGGTGCACCACCAGGTCGGTGGTCCGTAGCCCGTCCGGGTCGGCCCGCTGCGGATCGAGCAGCGCCGACAGCAGGGAGATCCCCGGGTTGTGCGCGACGAGCAGCACCGTCCCGGCGGCCGGCTCGACCGTCCACAGCAGCTCCAGCAGCTGATCCGGAAGCGCGTCGTACGCGGTCACCTCGTATCGCACCGCGGGAGCCGAGCCCGCCGGGCCGCCCTCCGGCGGCGAGCCGGTCATGCCCATCGCCACGTCGTGCCAGGTCTGCCGGGTGCGCCGCGCGGGCGAGCAGAGCACCACGTCGGGAAGCAGCCCCTGTCGGGCCAGCCAGGCGCCGGCCGCCGCGGCGTCGGCGTGACCCCGCGCGGTGAGCGACCGCTCCGCGTCCGGGCCGTTCGCGGACTGCTCGGCCTTGGCGTGCCGCAGCAGCACCAGCGTCCGCTGCCCGTTCCTGCCGTCCGTCATACCGCCCAGCTTGCCTGATTGACGATCAAAGCGCCTGGGTATGTCGATGTGTGCCGCTACCTCATCCATGGCCGCGGCGGGCAGGAAACGCCAGCAGGACGCCAAGGAGGCGACGTCATGGGCATCGGTGCCAGCATCTTCCTCATCGCGCTCGGCGCGATCTTCGCGTTCGCCGTCGACGCCAATCTCGGATGGCTGAACCTCAACGTGGTGGGCTGGGTGCTCATGCTCGCCGGCGTCGCCGGCCTGCTCACCACGCTCTACTTCTGGAACAGCCGCCGCCGTGTGGTGGCCGCTCCGGTACGCGAGCAGGTCGTCGCCGAGCCGGTGGTGCCGGTGCGCGACGACCGCGTCGTGCGCGAGGAGTACCGCGAGGTGCGCCGTCCGGGCTCGGGCTACCCGGCCTGACCCCCGAGAACCCGAGGGCCCCGCAACGGTGCGGGGCCCTCGCGCATGTCCGGGGTCCGGCAGGTCCGGAGTACGGCAGGCCGGGGTATGTCGGGCCCGGCTCAGGCGAACAACGCGAAGTAGATCGCGATGTGGTGGCAGATCGCCGCGACGAGCGTGCAGGCGTGGAAGAACTCGTGGTGGCCGAAGACGGTGGGCCACGGGTTCGGCCGGCGCAGCGCGTAGAACACCGCGCCGACGCTGTAGATCGCGCCGCCCACGCTCAGCAGCACCAGCGCGGTCACGCCACCGGAGTGCAGGATCTGCGGCAGCATGGCCACCGCTACCCAGCCGAGCGCCAGGTAGAGCGGGGCGGAGACCCAGCGCGGCGCGTGCGGCCAGATCAGCTTGACCGCCACGCCCGCGATCGCGCCGCCCCAGACCAGGCTCAGCATGATCGTGGCCTGCCGGGTGTCCAGCAGCAGTGCGCAGAACGGTGTGTAGGTGCCGGCGATGAACACGAAGATCATCGAGTGGTCCATCCGGCGCATGATCTGGTAGCCGCGTTCGGACCAGACCCGCCGGTGGTAGAGCGCGCTGGTGCCGAACAACCCGCACACGGTGAAGCTGTAGATCAGGCAGCTCACCAGCGGCGCCCAGCCGGGACGGCCGGCGGCGATCGAACACAGCACGATGCCGCAGACGAGAGCGGCGAAGAACGCGTAAGCGTGCAGCCAGCCGCGCATGCGCGGCTTCCCGATGTCGGCCGGCCGGAGCCGGAGCGGTGCGGAGGTCGTCACCTCAATAGGTTACGACGGCGTAGGTTACTTGCAAGTAGTGTGGACCGTCACCTCACCCGGCGGGAGGATGACCGGATGCTGATCCGGCCGGTCGGTGCGTACGCTCTGCTCCTCGACTGCGACGACGCGGAGCAGGCACAGGCGTGGCGGGCCGAACTGTGGCGCCGGCGCGAGGCGGGCGAGCTGACCGCCACCGAGATCGTCCCCGGCGCGGTCACCGTGCTGCTCGACGGCGTACCGGACCCGCAGGCGGCAGCCGCGCGGATCTCCGGCTGGCGGCCCCGGACCGCCGCCTCCGGCGCGGCCACCACCGAGGTCCGGGTGCCAGTCGTGTACGACGGCGAGGACCTGCCGCGTGTCGCGGACCACTGGCACGTGGACGTGCCCGCAGTCGTGGACCGGCTGCGGCGTACCGAGTTCCGGGTGGCCTTCTGCGGGTTCGCACCGGGGTTCGCGTACCTGACCGGGCTGCCGCCCGAGCTGGCGGTGCCCCGGCTCGCCACGCCGCGTACCCGGGTGCCGGCCGGCTCGGTCGCGCTCGCCGGCCCGTACGCGGGCATCTACCCCGCCGCGTCACCCGGCGGCTGGCTGCTCGTCGGCCGCACCGACCTGCCGCTGTTCGACGTGCACGCCGACCCGCCCGCCCGTCTCGCTCCCGGCACCCGCGTCCGGCTGGTCGACGCGCCGTGATCGAGGTACTGCGCGCCGGGGCGCTCACCACCGTCCAGGACCAAGGGCGGCCCGGGTGGGCGCACCTCGGCGTACCCCGCTCCGGCGCGCTCGACCCGGCCGCCCTGCGCCTGGCCAACCGGCTCGTCGGCAACGACGAGGACGCCGCCGGACTGGAGATCACCCTGACCGGCTGCGCGCTGCGCGTCACCCGGGCCGTGGCTGTCGCCCTCACCGGCGCCCCGGCCGACGTGGTCGTCGAGTGGCCGGCCGGCACCGCACCGCGCCGTCCGGGGGACGTGGGACGGCCGCTCGCGCTGCCCGCCGGGGCGGCGCTGCACGTCGGACCGGCCCGAGCCGGGGTACGGACCTGGCTGGCGGTCAGCGGCGGGATCGCCGTCGAGCCGGTGCTCGGCAGCCGCGCCACCGACACGCTCTCCGGCCTCGGACCGCCGCCGCTGCGCGACGGGGACCGGCTGCCCCTCGGCACCCCGGCCGGCCCACCCGCACCCGTCGACGTCCCCGTCACCGGGCCGGTTCCGGACGAGCTACGGCTGAGCGTGCGCCCCGGCCCCCGGCAGGACTGGTTCACCCCCGAGGCGCTCGACCTGCTGTGCCGCGCCGCGTACACGGTGAGCCCGGACAGCAACCGGGTCGGCGCGCGGCTGGCCGGCGCGGCGCTGACCCGCGCGGTCGCCGGCGAACTGCCCAGCGAGGGTCTGGTGCTCGGCGCGGTGCAGGTGCCGCCGGACGGCCGGCCGCTGGTCTTCCTGGCCGACCACCCCACGACAGGCGGGTACCCGGTCATCGGGGTGGTGGACGACGTGACAGCGCTCGCCCAGGCCCGGCCAGGCACTACGGTGACGTTCCATGGACCTCAACGCTGACCTGGGCGAGGGATTCGGAAGCTGGCGGCTCGGCGACGACCACGCACTGCTCGACCTGATCAGCTCCGCGAACGTCGCCTGCGGCTTCCACGCCGGTGACGCGGCCACCATGCACCGGGTCTGCGCCGGCGCCGCCGAACGCGGCGTCGCGGTGGGCGCGCAGGTCGGCTACCGGGACCTCGCCGGCTTCGGCCGGCGGCACATCGCGTACGACTTCGCCGAACTGCGCGACGAGACGATCTACCAGCTCGGGGCGCTCGACGCGTTCTGCCGCCTGTACCGCACCCGGGTCCGCTACCTCAAACCGCACGGCGCGCTCTACCACGCGGCAGCCCGCGACGAGGGCCAGGCCGCCGCGCTGGTGGCCGCGATCAGCGGGTACGACCACGAGCTGCCGGTGCTCTGCCAGCCCGGCAGCGTGCTGGCCCAGCTCGCCGCGGGCGCCGGGCTGCGGGTGGTGGCCGAAGGCTTCGCCGACCGCAACTACCTCCCCAACGGCACGCTCGTGCCGCGCAGCTCACCGGACGCGCTGGTGACCGACCCGGAGCAGGTGGCCGTCCGGGCGGTACGGATGGCCGTCGAGCGCACGCTGGTCGCCGTCGACGGGACGGTGATCCCCGCCCCGGTCGAGTCGATCTGCCTGCACGGGGACACGCCGGGTGCGGTGCGGTGCGCGGAGCTGGTACGGGCCGCGCTCATCGACGCGGGGGTCACGCTCACTCCGTTCGCGTGAAAGGAAGGGCCCCTTATTAAGGCCTCCGGTAGAGGAAGGGGCCCTTCTTAACGTGCACCGTCAGGCGTCCATGCCGCGCAGGACCAGCGGCACGCGGGTCGCGCCACCGGTGACCACCCGGACCGGTACCCCCCAGTCCTGCCGCGTCAGGTGGCAGGCCGCGTGCTCCACGTCGGCGTCGCAGGTCGCCGCCTGGGCGGTCACCTGGAGCACCCCCTGCGCCACGTCGCCGCTGACCACCAGCCTGCGGGACAGGTCGGTGGTCGTGCCCGCGCCCTCGACCAGCAGCTCCGGCGGGGACGCCGAGACCACCAGCCGGGTCGACGGCCCGTACGTCTCGTCGAGCTTCTGCCCCGGCGCCGGCGTGAAGATCACGTCGAGCGTCAGCTCCCCGGCCGCCACGTCGGTGGGCTTGCGCTCCAGCCGGTGCCGAGGGCCGTCCACCGTGTTCGCGCCGGCCGAGGTCAGCGCGCCCGGCGCCAGCCGGGTCAGCCGGTGCGCGGCCGACTCGACCACCAGCACGTCGCCCTCCCCGGTGAGCACCAGGTCGCTCGGCTCGGCCAGCCCGTCCGCCACGGTGCCCACCTGGCCGGTCTCCGGGTCGAAGCGGCGCACCGCACCGTTGTACGTGTCGGCGATCAGCACCGAACCGTCGGGCAGCGCGCACACGCCCAGCGGGTGCTGGAGCAACGCCTGGTCGGCCGGGCCGTCGACGTGCCCGAAGTCGAACAGGCCCTGACCGACGGCGGTGTGCATCTCGCCGCCGGAGACCCACCGGATCGCGCTGGTCTCGCTGTCGGCCACCCAGAGGCGGGCGCCGTCGGCCGAGACCGACAACCCGGACGGCTGGGCCATCCACACGTCCGGCAGCGGGCCGTCGCGCAGCGCCTCGACAGTGGTCCCGGCGTACATGCCGGCGGTCCGCTTCATCGGGTCGAACCACCAGAGCTGGTGGATGCCGGCCATCGCCACGATCACCCGGTCGTCGTACCAGGCCACGTCCCACGGGGACGACAGGTCGACGGCGCGGGCGTCGTGCGCGTGGTCGTCGACTGTCGAGCGCCACTGCCGCCCGGTGCCGGCCACGGTGACCACCTCGCCGGAGGACAGCCGTACGCCGCGCAGCAGGTGGTTGACGGTGTCCGCGACCACCACGTCGTAGCCGGCCACCTCGGCCACGTGCGGCGGCAGCAGGCAGAGCCCCTGCGGCTCGGCGAACGTGGCGGCGGAGGCCGGGCCGTCCGTACGACCCCGGGAACCGGCGCCGATGCGGCGGACCACCGTCTCGCCGTCGGCGGCCAGCTCGACCAGTGAGTGCCGGGCCGAGTCGCTGACCAGCAGGTTCCCGCCGTCGAGCGGCAGTGCCTTGCCGGGGAACCGCAGCACCGTGTCCGGCTCGGCCGGCGGCACGTACGGGCCCTCGCCCCGGTGCAGCGTGCCCTTCGCCTCGTGGGTGGCGATCAACTCGTCGATCAGCCGGGCCAGCCCTTCGGCGTGCCCCTCGCCGGCCATGGTGGCGACCACGTAGCCCTCGGGGTCGACCACGGCGAGCGTCGGCCAGGCCTTGGCCGCGTACTGCTGCCACATGTCCATCTCGGCGTCGTCGAGCACCGGGTGGTGCACGCCGTACCGCTCGACGGCCGCGGCCAGCGCCGCCGGATCCTTCTCGTGCTCGAACTTCGGCGAGTGCACGCCGATCACGACCAGGACGTCGCCGTACTTGTCTTCGAGCGGGCGCAACTCGTCGAGCACGTGCAGGCAGTTGATGCAGCAGAACGTCCAAAAATCAAGCAAAACGATCTTGCCACGCAGGTCAGCCAGTGTGACGGCCTTGCCGCCGGTGTTCAGCCAGGCCCGACCCCGCAGTTCCGGTGCCCGTACGCGTGCGCTCATGCCCCCATCGTGCCGCACCGGCCGGGCGCGCTCCCGGCGATCCCCCGGTGAGCAGAGGCACACCGGAACGGAGCGGAGCGCCCACCCCGGCGAGGGGTGGGCGCTCCGCGTACGTGTGGTTACTGGCCGGCGGGCTTCAGGCAGAGCACCCGGGTGGTCCCGCCGCCCTCGACCGAGACCGAGGGCTGCGACAGATCGGCGCACTTGTCCTTGTTGTCCACCTTCGACACCACGCTGAACGCGCCCGGCTCGCCGCAGTCGGCGGCCACGGCGCTCGTGCCGGACTGCTTCACGCAGGAGCCGACGGCCGGGTCGAAGCCCGTCGACTTGTCGCCGCCGACCTTGCCGAGCAGCGTGAGCAGACCCAGCGGTACGGCGAGGATGAGCACCGCCGCGATCAGCACGGCGGCGAGCACCCGGCCGTTGCGCACCTTCGGCGGGGGCGCCTCGGTCTGCGACTCGGTGGCATCCGGCTTGAACGCGTCGAAGCGGCCCTGCTCCGGCTCGGTGCCGGGCCCGTCCTGCGCCCACGCCGGCGGGGCCTGCTGGGGCGGCGGGAAGGCGTTCGGGCCCGCCGGGCCCTGGCCGGGCACCGCGACCGAGGCGCGTCCCCCGGCGGACGGGCCGAACCGGTCCGGCTCGCCGAACGGCTCCGGCCGGCCGGCCGGGCTGCCGAACGCCGCCTGCTGCCCACCCGGACCGCCGAACGGGTCGGGCTGACCGCCCTGGTTGCCGTACGGATCCTGGTGACCGCCCGGACCGCCGAACGACTCCTGCTGACCGCCCGGACCGAACGGGTCCGGCCGGCCACCCGGGCCGCCGAACGCGTCCTGGCCGCCGGGAGCGCCGTACGGGCTCTGCGGGCCGCCGAACGGGTCACGGGTGGCGTCGGGCTGCTCGCCGCCCGGGTGCACGCCGTTGGCGGGGCGGGTGTTGCCGGGCGGGTCCACGAAGGACGGCACACCGACCGGGAACGACGGCGGCGCGGCGGGCGAGGAGGGTGCTCCGGCGTACCCGTGCGGTCCGTCGGCGTCCTCGGACCGCGACTGCGGGCCGGGGAAGCCGTTGCCGTGCGGCCCGTCCTGGCCGGGGAACCCGGACTCGTCCTGCTCGGGGGCGTCCTCGGGCTCCGGGCGGGCGGGCCGCCCGTACACGCGGGGCTGCGGCGTGGGGCCGCCGGTCGGCAGCGGCTGGTCGGACGGCGGGGTGACCCGGCTGGCCACCGGCACCGACGCGCTCGCCGTGACCGGGCCGCCCTCCGGGGAGGTACGCGGGCCGGGAACGGCGGGCGACTGCGGCTCCTCCGGGCGGGACGTGTTCCAGCCGCTGTCGCCACGCTCCGGCTCGTACCCATGGGGTTCGGGGCCCGGGTGGTCGGCGGGCGACGACGCGGCCAGCGCGGCGCCCGGCACCCGCTGCTGCTGTGCCGGCAGCGGCACCGCGTTGCCGGGGGAGATGCCCGGCGCGGGCGCGGGCTGGTAGGCCGGGGCGGAGTCCTCGGACCGGCCCCACGCCTCGGCCTGCGGCCACGGCTCGGGCGACGGTGCGGCCGGACGCTCGTCCTGGTTGCCGCCCCAGCCGGCGGGCGCGTCTGACGACGGCGCGGACACGCTCGCGCGGGCCTCGACCGGCGCGGCGGCACCCCAGGCGGGCTGCGCCTGCTCGTCCGACGGCCGCGCGGGTTCGCGCTGCTGCGGTACGGCGGCGCCGTCGCCCCAGCCGCCGGACTGCCGGCCCTGGTTCGGCTCCCAGCCGCCCGGCTGTGCCGCCTCGGCGGGGTTCGCGGCGCGCCCGGCGGCCCAGCCGCCCGAGCGGTCCGGGTCCTCGGTGCGGGCCGGCTCGTCCCAGCCGCCGGACCGGTTCTCGGCCTGCGGGGCGGGCCAGCCGCCGGAACGCTGTCCCTCGTCGTGCTGCGGCCCGCCGGTCGCGCGCCAGCCGCCGCTGTCCTCGGCCGAGCAGTTGTCCTGATCGGACTGCTCCGGAGTGGACCAGGCGTTGTCCGGCCGGGTGGCGCCGGGCACCGAGACGGCTGCGGCGGCCCGGGCGGGCGGGTCGGCCGGCGGCCAGGTGGCGCCGGTCTGCTGACCCGGCGCCCAGGCCGGCTGGCTCTCCCGCGGGGTCCAGCCGCCCGAGCGGTTCGGGTCGTCGGACGCGGCGGGCTGCTCGTCGCGCGGGGCCCAGCCGCCCGAGCGGTTCGGGTCGTCCTGCTGCTGCTGCGCGGCGGCCCAGCCACCGGCGCGACCGGAGACGTCCTCGTGCTGCCCGCCGGTGGGCGCGAAGCCGCCGGAGCGGTGCGGGTCGTCCGCGGGGGCGGGCGTGACCCAGGTCTCGTTCGGCACGGTGGCCGGGGCGGGCACGTAACCGGTGTCGCGGGCGGCCGGGTCACCGGACGGCGACCAGCCCTGCTGCTGCTCGCCGGCGTTCCACCCCTGGCGGTTCTGCTCGGCGGCGGCCCAGGGGGCCTGCGACGGCTCGGCCGGGCTCCCCGGCGGCGTGGCGGACCAGGCGGGCGGCGCCTGCTCGGCGCCGCGATCAGGGCCGGGCTGCTCCTGGTTGCCCCAGGCGGGGCCACCGGAACCGGACCAGGCGGGGTTGCCCTGGTCGTTGCCGCCCCAGGCGGGCTGCGGGACCTGGGCGGTCGCCCGCCCGGTCACCGGCTGCCCGGCGGGCGGGGCCCATGCGGGTGGCTGGTCGTCGTTCGCGGCCCAGGCCGGGGCCGGCTGCGCGGGCCGACCGGCCGGCGGGGGCGGTGCCCAGCCGAGGTCGGGTGCGCCGTTGTACCCGTTGTCCTGCTGCGCCGGCTGATCGCCGTACGGCACCGGTCCGCCGGTGCCCGGCGACACCTCGCCCGGCTCCTGGCCGGGGCGGTGCGGAGCCTCGGACGTCATGGGTGCGCCTCCTCCATCACAGGTCGGCCGCCGATGCCGGTCGGGAAAACCGTCGGCACGACTACCGGCGTCGCCGGCGGGTACCGGCCGTGCGGGCTCCCCGCACCGTATCCGGTGGTCGCCCGAGGCCGCTCGGGGGAGCATCAGCGGTCACCGAAAGTCACCGGACGACGTCGATGGGTTTCGCTGTCTCGTATCCGTCCGGAGTCAGCCGGTTGGCGACCGTGCCAACCGTACCGGGCGGTGAAGCGAGGTGGAATCCCGGTGCCGACCGATACCGGTACGCCGAAGACCCGCCCGGAGTCGGGCGGGTCTTCGGACTGGAGGAGGTGAGAAAGGTCTGTGGCGTCAGCTCATGTGACGCTGGGCGATGGCGAGAAGCTCCTCGCGGACCGCGGGCGAGTTGGCGGAACGCAGCGCGTGCTCGATGGCGCGGGCGCGGCGGTTGGCGTCGCGGCGGGTGCGGATTCGCTCGATCATGCTCATCTTGGGTCTCTCCTCCTGGCTATTCGGTTGTCAGCCCCTTGATGTCTCTATTTAAGCGCACCGGGCCCGTCATCGCCATCGATTATTAGGTGAGCTGAACCACGTACCTACGGATCGTAGGTCCACCCACCCCTCGGTCCTATGATTCCGTTCCCAAAACGGTTACGGCCGGTGTGCCGGGCGTTCACCCTCGGCACACCGGCCGTAACCGGAGCGGTGGTTCGTCAGGTCCAGGCGAGCAGCGCCGCCTCCGGGTCGGCCAGGAAGTCCCCGATGTCGCGGAGGAACTTCGAGCCCAGCTCACCGTCGATGATCCGGTGGTCGAAGGACAGGCCCAGCGTGGTCACCAGGCGCGGCTTCACCTTGCCCTTGTGCACCCAGGGCTGCTCCCGTACCGCGCCGAAGGCGAGGATCGCCGACTCACCCGGGGGCAGGATCGGCGTACCGGTGTCGACGCCGAAGACGCCGACGTTGGTGATGGTGAGCGTGCCGCCGGACATGTCCGCCGGGGACGTCTTGCCCGACTTCGCGGTCTGCACGAGTTCCGTCATCGCGTCCGCCAGCTCGCGCAGCGAGAGCCGCCCGGCGTCCTTGATGTTCGGCACGATCAGGCCGCGCTCGGTGGCCGCCGCGATGCCGAGGTTGACGTACTCCTTCACCACGATCTCGTCGCCGGCCCAGGTCGAGTTGACCATCGGGTGCCGCTTGACCGCCAGGAGCACCGCCTTGGCGACCAGCAGCAGCGGCGAGACGCGTACGTCCCGCCACTCGCGCCGGTCGCGCAGCCGGTCCAGCGCCTTCATCGCCCGGGTCACGTCTACGGTCAGGAACTCCGTCACGTGCGGGGCGGTGAACGCCGAGCGGGCCATGTTCTCCGCGGTGAGCTTGCGTACCCCCTTGACCGGGATGCGCTGCTCGCGGTCCGCGCCGAAGCTCGCGGCCGACGCGGCCGGTGCCGCGACCGTCAGCGGCTCGGCCGCCGCCGGAGTCGCGCTCGCCGCCCGCTGTACGTCCTCACGGGTGATCGAGCCGAGCGGACCCGAGCCGGTGAGCGTGGCCAGGTCGATGCCGAGATCCTTCGCCAGCTTGCGGACCGGCGGCTTGGCGAGCACCGGACCGGAGACCCGGCCGTTGCCGTTGACCGCCGCCGCGGGAGCGGGCGCCACCGGCGCGGGGACGACAGGCGCGGGTGCCACCGGGGCGGCGGCCTGAGCCGGTGCCGCAGCCGGCGCGTCGCCCCCCTTGCGGGGGCGGCGCTTGGCCGGGGCGTTGCGCGGGCCGTAGCCGACCAGCACGGCGGTACGCCCACCCGGGGCCACACCACCGATCAGGCCCGGCTCGACCATGCCCTCGGCGGGCGCGACCTGGACCGCGGCGAGCGACGCCGCAGACGGTGCGGGCAGGTCCGACGCGGGGGTCGCGGTCGTCGACTCCTCGATCGGCCCGGCGTTCGGGTCGGTGTCGATCGCGATGATCGGCACGCCGACCTCGACCGTCGACCCCTCCGGGTGGAAGATCGCCTGCACCCGGCCGGCCCACTTCGCCGGGATCTCGACCGCCGCCTTGGCGGTCTCCACCTCGACGATCGGCTGGTTCAGCTCGATGTCGTCGCCGACCTTGACCAGCCAGGCGAGGATCTCGCCCTCGGTCAGGCCCTCGCCCAGGTCGGGAAGGTTGAACTCCTTGATCCGGGACATGCCGCTCACCAGCCGAACGTGCGGTCGACGGCGTCGAGCACCCGGTCCAGGTCGGGCAGGTACTCCTCCTCCACCCGGGCGGCCGGGTAGGGGGTGTCGAAGCCGGTCACCCGCAGCACCGGGGACTCCAGGGAGTAGAAGCACTCCTCGGTGATCCGGGCCGCGATCTCCGACCCGAGACCCAGGTTGCCCGGGGCCTCGTGCACGACCACGCAGCGGCCGGTGCGCCGCACCGACTCGTACGCGGCGGTCAGGTCCAGCGGCGAGATCGTGCGCAGGTCGATGACCTCCAGCTCGCGGCCGTCCTCGGCGGCGGCGGTGGCCGCGTCGAGCGCGGTGCGGACCATCGGGCCGTACGCCAGCACCGTCGCGTCGGCGCCGGGCCGCGCGACCCGGGCCGAGTGCAGCGGGTACGCGTCGGCGATCGGCGCGTCCAGGTCCACCGGACCCTTCTCCCAGTAGCGCCGCTTCGGCTCCAGGAACACGATCGGGTCGTCCGAGGCGATGGCCTGCTGGATCATCACGTACGCGTCCTGCGGGTTCGCGCAGCTCACCACCTTGAGACCGGCGGTGTGTGCGAAGTACGCCTCGGGCGACTCGGAGTGGTGCTCGACCGCCCCGATGCCGCCGCCGAACGGGATGCGGATGACCATCGGGATCCGCACCTTGCCCTGCGAGCGGTAGTGCATCTTCGCCACCTGCGACACGATCTGGTCGTACGCGGGGTAGACGAAGCCGTCGAACTGGATCTCGCAGACCGGCCGGAAGCCGCGGATGGCCAGGCCGACGGCGGTGCCGATGATGCCGGACTCGGCCAGCGGGGTGTCGATCACGCGCTGGTCGCCGAAGTCCTTCTGGAGACCGTCGGTGATCCGGAACACGCCGCCGAGCTTGCCGACGTCCTCGCCCATGATGACGACCTTGGGGTCGTTCTCCAGGGCCCGCCGCAGGCCGGTGTTGAGCGCCTTGCCGAGGGTGAGCGTCTCCGTGGCCATCAGTGCGCGCTCCCCTCGAAGGACTCCATGTACTGCGTGAACCGGGCCCGCTGCTCGTCCAGTTCGGGAGAGCCGTTGGGGTAGACGTGGTCGAACATGGTCACCGGCTGCGGGTCGGGCATGGCGAGCACGCGCTCGCGCAGGTGCACCGACTCGGTGCGGGCCTGCTCGTCGACAGCGGTGAAGAACGACTCGTCGGCGATCTTCTGCTTGGTCAGGAACGCCTTCATCCGGGCGATCGGGTCCTTCGCCTGCCACGCCTCGACCTCGCTGGCGATGCGGTAGCGGGTCGGGTCGTCGGAGGTGGTGTGCGCGCCCATCCGGTAGGTGTACGCCTCGATCAGGCTCGGGCCCTGGCCGTTGCGCGCGTTGTCCAGCGCGTGCCGGGTCACCGCGTACGACGCGAGCACGTCGTTGCCGTCCACCCGGACACCCGGGAAGCCGAACCCGCCGGCCCGCCGGTACAGCGGCACCCGGGTCTGCCGCTCCAGCGGCTCGGAGATGGCGTACTGGTTGTTCTGGCAGAAGAACACCAGCGGGGCGTTGAAGACGCTGGCCCAGACGAACGACTCGTTGACGTCGCCCTGGCTGGTGGCGCCGTCGCCGAAGTAGGCGATGACCGCCTCGCCGTCCTCGCCGCCGGTCTTGCCGTCCATGGCGACACCCATGGCGTACCCGGTCGCGTGCAGGGTCTGCGCCCCGATCACGATCGTGTACATGTTGAACTTGAACTCGTTCGGGTCCCAGCCGCCCTGGTCGACGCCGCGGAACAGGCCCAGCGGCATGATCGGGTCGATGCCGCGGCAGTAGAGCACGCCGTGCTCGCGGTAGGTCGGGAAGGCCATGTCCTGCGTACGCAGCGCCCGGCCGGAGCCGACCTGCGCGGCCTCCTGGCCCAGCAGACTTGCCCACAGTCCCAGCTCGCCCTGGCGCTGCAGAGCGGTGGCCTCGGCGTCCAGCTTGCGGACCAGCACGAGGTCGCGGTACAGCCCGCGGTACTCCTCGTCGGTGAAGTCGACGCGGTACTCGGTCCCGTCCGGGCCGAGCGCGCTCTCGATCCGCTCACCCTCGGGGGTCAGCAGTTGTACGAGTTCCGGTTCACCGGTCGCGGCGGCGCGTCTGGTTCGGGGTGCGGCCCGCTTGCTGCGGGTGGCGGCCCCGGGGTCGCCCTTTGCCATCCGTCTCTCCCTGTCTGTCTGCGCCGGCGCCGGGGGTTACCCGAGCCGAGCACCTCGTGCGCCCGCCCGGCTGGTGCCGGGTCGGTCCCTGGCGACCGCGCCTGACCCCGGTAGGGGTTGCCGCGCGGCGTGAGCCGGAGTCGGTCGGGGACAGACCCAGGCCCGGGAGCGCCGGCGCCGTTCCGCACCAGCCGCGGGGTACGCGGAGGTGGCGGCTGCGTTGCCGTCGTGTCTGAATGATTGCAGAGGAGGTGAGCGGGCCCACAGTATGGCCTCCCTCGCCGGTGAGGTTCGATCGGGTTCACGACGGATAAGCGCTTTTGTCCGCAGTGGTGGGTGCGGCCGACGCACAAAATGTGTGTCGACACGCGGTTGCGGCTGGTGAACTGAGCGTCACTGGGTCAAGCTTGCGGTGAGCTGTTGCGCGGCATTTGTCCGAATATCCGCGCGTGCTCTTCGTCCATCCGTGCGTGAGGAGTGTGCCGGTGTCCGAACCAGAGGGTCCACCAGGTACGCCCTTCCTCGGCCGGCACCGGGCACTGCCCGCCTCCCCGTACCGCCGGGTCGTGGGCGCCCACCGCGCCACCGGGACCGGCGGTCCCAGCCGCGGCTACCTGCTCACCGTGGCGTTGCTCGCCGGCACCGCGTCGATGCCGATCCTCGCCGCGATCAGCACCGGATCCGCCACCGTCGGCAACAGTGCCCTGCCCGACACCAGCACCCCGTTCCTGCCGACCCCCTCGGTCGGCCCGGTGGTCATCCCGATGCCCCAGGGCACCCAGGCCCCGGCGCCGTCCACGGCCACGCCCGCCGTCGACGTGACCTCGGTGCCCCCGGCGCGACCGGTGCTCCCGGCGGCGCCGGCCCTGCCCGACGACAGCGACCTCGGCTCCCGGCACCGGTCCCGCCCGGTCGCCGCGCCCCCGCCGCCGGCCGCGCCGGTCCGGCCCACCCCGGTCCGCCCGCCGCGCCCGTCGCCGGTGCCCTCACCGTCGCCGTCGCACTCGCCGTCGGACCCGGCCACGCCGACGCCCGAGCCGAGCCCGAGCCCCGAGCCGTCGGTCACGACCGCCGAGCCGACGCCCTCGGCAGGTTCGTCCGAGCCGTCCAGCCCATCGGATCCGTCCGGCCCCGCCGACCCGTCGAGTTCTGCTGATCCGTCGGGTTCTGCTGATCCGTCGGGTCCTGCCGATCCGTCGGGTCCTGCCGATCCGTCCGCCACCTCTGTTCCGTCCGGCCCGTCGGTGTCCCACACCTCATGATCGACACCACTCCGGCGTAGTGGTGTGGTCCCGCCCGGCCCGATGCAGCCACTTCGCCGAGGTGGTGTGGATCAACGAGCTCCGGGGGCCTGGCCCTCGTGGGGTGGGGTGGTCTGGAGGGCGCGGGCTGCATGATCAACACCGTTGCGGGGTGGTGGTGTGGTTCCGGCCAGTTCGAATTAGCCACCTCGCCGAGATGGCGTGGATCAACGAGGGGTGAGGTGATTGGGGGCCGGCGCCCGCATGATCGACACCAGTACGGCGTGGTGGTGTGGTCACGAGCGGCTTGATACGGCCACCTCGCCGGAATGGTGTGGATAAACGAGGTTCGGGGGAAGCCCTGCGTGTCGGGCGGGGTGGTCCCGATGCGCGCGGGTCGCATGATCGACACCACTTCGCCGTGCTGGTGTGGTTCCGACCGGCTCGATGCAGCCACCTCGGCGAGGTGGTGTTGATCAACGAGGGCAGGGCCGAGGCCATCGGGTCGGTCACCCGCATGATCGACACCAGTACGGCGTGGTGGTGTGGTCACGAGCGGCTTGATACGGCCACCTCGCCGACGTGGTGCCGATCATGCGAACGGGAATGCCTAGGCCGGGTCGTCAGTGAGGCGGTGGCGGTTCGCCTCGATCCAGGCGTTCAGCGCCTCCGGGTCGTCCGGGTCCACCCCGTCCGCCATGAGCTGCGCCACCGCCGCGGTGGCCGGGCTGCGCCGCTCACCGGTGCTGTAGAGCCGCGCGAACTCCGGGACCATCTCGGTGATCGCCTCGTCCGTCCGGGCGGCCGCCGACTGCGACAGCCCGCGCTGCCGGGCCGCGTACGTCGCCCAGGCGCGCAGCACCCGGGGCAGCATCGCCGCGTCGTCCATGTCCAGCACGGCCCGGCGGTGCACCCAGTCGAGCAGGAACAGCTCGGCCACCATCGGGCTCCACCGCATCGGGTCGGCATCCGGGAAGCTGGCCGCGTGGTCGAGCAGCAGGCCGAGGCAGAAGTGCAGCGAGGCCAGCTCGCCGTCGGCCACCTCGGGCAGCCCGAACCGGGTCGCCTCGGGTGAGTCGAGGAAGGCACGCACCAGGCGGGTGCGCTCCTCGTCGGTGGGCGGCGGCATCACGGCCGGACCGGCCGGCGGCGTCGGCCCCGGGAGCGCGGCCAGCCGGGCGCCCACGAGCGCCCGGTCGGTGGCCAGCGAGCCCTGTGCGGGCAGCTCGGTGAGGTCGTCGGTGACCGCCAGGTGGCGGCTCACCTCGGCGTGCATCCGGGCCGGGTCCTCGGTGCGGAACCAGGTGAACTCGTCCTCGGTGCAGATCTCCCGGGCCTGCTCGACGATCCGTCCGGCCGGGCCGCCGACGAAGACGTCCTTGGTGATGCCGATGTTGTGGTCGACGAGGGCTACCAGGGCGTGCTCCGGGCCGCCCTCCTCCTCGTCGTCGTACGCGAACGTGGCGAGGTAGGAGGTCTGGTCGCCGTACACGTCGCCGTACGCCCAGGCGCCGGTGACGCGCACCCGGCCGAGCTGGCCGGCCCACGACGGGGCGTACGCCCCGGGCCGGACCCGGGCGGCGCCCTCGGCGTCGGGCACCAGCGCGGCGAAGACGGCCCGCAGTGTGGTCGCGGCGGCGCTGCGGCGCCGGGACGTGGCGGCGAGGAAGCCGCTGACGAACTCGCGGACGGCCTGCTCCCGGTCGTGCTCCGCGACGGCGTAGACGCTGCCCAGCAACGCGGCGCCGAGCATCTCCGCGTCCAGGGCCGAGTCGAGCCTCGTCACGTCGCGCGCGGCGTGCAGCACCGCGTCGTAGGGGGTCTGTGGCGTGGCCATGCATCGACCCTACGCCGCACCGGCCGCCCCCACACCGGTCAGCACGCCGGGTTCAGTGCCGTCCCGCCTCGCGCAGCGCGTCCCGGGCCGTGCCGTAGCGCGCCAGCACCGCCCAGACCGGGTCCAGCACGTACTTCTCGGAAACGCTGCCCACCGACGTGAGCAGGCGTTGCTCCGCCCGCGCCCGGGCCCGCCGGGCCGCCCACCCGATGACCGGCCGGGTCAGCGCCGCGATCAG
Source organism: Micromonospora sp. Mcm103 (assembly GCF_024519755.1). Lineage (NCBI taxonomy): Bacteria > Bacillati > Actinomycetota > Actinomycetes > Micromonosporales > Micromonosporaceae > Micromonospora > Micromonospora sp. Mcm103. The sequence goes on along the minus strand of NZ_JALJRJ010000004.1, from coordinate 65,450 downwards.
CAGCCCGGCCAGCAGGCCGCCGAGCAGCAGGACCGTGGGCCAGGGCACCACGCCGAGCGTCGGATGCTCCAGCGGCGGCAGGCCGAGCAGGCGCACCGCGTACCCGACGAGCAGCCAGACCAGGCCGGCCAGCGCGGCGAGGGTGACCACCCACTGGAGCGCGCCGACCACCCGCCACCAGGCGGGCCGCCGGTCCATGCCCAGGTCGGTCGCGGCGACCGCGTGGTCGAGCGCGCCCGGCAGGTCGGCCTGCCGGGCCCGGGCCGCGGCGGTCACCGCGGCGGGCCACGGCGCCGGCAGGCCGCTCGCGGACCGCTCGGCCACCGCGCGGATCGCCAGCGTGACGGCGGAGCGCTGCGCGGCTGTCGGATCGGGTACGGAGGTGGCAGCGACCAGGCTCTCCGCCGGCGCGTTCGGGTCCCGCCCGGACAGGTGCAGCCGGCGCAGCGGGTCCGGCCGCAGCTTGCGCCAGCTCCGCAGCAGCGGCCAGCCGGTGTTGCCGACCGCCCGGTGCCGGTACGCGCCCTCGACCGCCGCCGCCACGGTCGGCACCCCGGCCGCCCCGGCGAGTGCCCGGGTCAGCTCCTGAGCCGAGGCGTCACCGGGCCGGGTGCGCGGCGGTTCCGGCCCCACGAGCGGTTCGAGATCGGCCACCACGCCGTCCACGTCGCCGGAGAGCCGGCGCAGCGCGGCCTGCCGTTCGGCGACCGTACGCTCCAGCTCGGTCCGCAGCCCCTCCAGCCCGTTCGGGTCCACCGCGACGGTCGGCAGCAGCGGTACCCCGCCCAGCCCGTCGGCGTCGAGCAGCCGGCGCAGGTCGTCGAGGACCTTCGGCAGCTCGGTGGGGTGCAGCCGGTCGGCCTGGTTGAGCACCACGACCGTGACGTCCTTGTGCCTGTGGAACTCGCGCAGGTAGCTGGTGTGGATCACGCGGTCGGCGTACTTCTGCGGATCGACCACCCAGACCACCAGGTCGACCAGGCCGAGCAGGCGGTCCACCTCCAGCCGGTGGCCGTGCTGTACCGAGTCGAAGTCGGGCAGGTCGAGCAGGACGAGGCCGTGCAGCCCGGACTCGTCGTCGGCGTCCAGCGGGCTCTCCCGGACGAACCGGTGCCGGGGCAGCACGCCGATCCAGTCGAGCAGCCGGACCGCGCCGTCGAGCGGGCCCCACACGCAGGCGTGCGCGACACCCGTCGTGGGCCGGCGTACGCCCACCGGGGAGAGGTCCAGCCGGGCCAGCGAGTTGAACAGGCTCGACTTGCCGCTGCCGGTCGCACCGGCGAGCGCGACCACCGTGTGGCGGCCGGAGAGCGCGAGCCGGTCACCGGCGCGCTCGACCACCGTGTGCGCGGCGACGAGCTGGGCGTCGGGCACGTGGCCGTCCACCGCGCCGAGGAACCGCTGGATCGCGGTGAGCCGTTCGATCAGGGTGTCCGGGTCGACCCGCTGCTCACCCCGCATCGCCTCGCGCATCCGTCCCACGATGTTGCTCACGGTGCCTTCCTTGCTCGCGACTGCGGGGCTCGCAGACCCGGCTCACTCCTCGCGCTCACGGGCGAACTTCCTGCTCGGGGGCCGGCGGGAACAGGCCGCTGCGGTGCCGGGCCCGCTCGACCTCGACGGCGGCCCAGCGCAGCGCCGCGCCGGCGTTGGCGGCGGGGCGCTCGGCCTCGGTGCGGCTCAGGTAACGCTCGGCCTCCTCGGCCAGCAGCTTGCCGACCCGGTCGAGCAGGTCGACGCGGGCCTTGCGGGCCAGGTTGCGGACCGCCTGGTCGCCGAAGATCGCCTGGAGCACCGTCTGCCCGGCCACCGCCGTACCGGTGCCCGCGGCCACCTCCAGGCCGGTCGGGATGAACGCGGTGGAGGCGAACACGCCGATCATGACGGCGAGACCGGTGGCGTTCACCGCGTACGCGGCCGTGCGGGCCACGAACCGCCGGTCGCCGCCCTCGACCCGGACCAGCTCCAGCACGCCGCGCTGCCAGTCGCGGACCAGCTGCTCGGCCCGCTCCGGCAGGTCGGCCGAGGGGTGGGCTAGGTCCGGCTCCAGCAGCGCCGCACCCGCCGGGTGCGCCTTCCAACCGGTGTACGCGTTCTCCGCCGCCTCGGCGGCCACCCCGCGCAGCAGCGTGACGAGCTGGGACTCGATCGCGGTACGCAGTTCCGCGGCGGGCGCGGGCCGCCCGGTGACCGCCGCGACCACCCGGTCGCGCAGCCGCCCGATGCGGGCCTCCAGCCCGCGGAAGAAGTCGCCGGTGCCGATGAACTCCTGCCAGCGCGCGAGCACCTCACCGCGCAGCAGCCGGCCGTCCCTGAGCCCCTGGTCGACGCTGCGCTCCGCGCTCCGGTACGCGGCCTGGACCCGTTCGTCCAGCGCGTCGGCGGCGCTCACCTGCTCGTCGGCGGCCTCGGCCAGCGTCTCCACCACCGGGTGCAGCGCGGCCAGCGCGCCGTCGAGCGTCTGCCGGACCACCGCGGCGCGGGCCTCGGAGTCGGCGGCGAGCCGGGCGAACCAGTCGCTCAGCGGCGCGGTGATCCGGTCCGGCAGCAGCCCCTGCCCGTCCACCCAGGTCTCCGGCAGCACGAACAGCGGCGAGGCGCCCAGCTCCTGCTCGGCGAGCATCTCGGACAGGTGGGCGGCGACCTCGTCGGCGGCCTCCGGGGGCACCCGGTCCAGCACCATCGCTACGGCGGTGCCCCGGGCCCGGGCGCTGCGCAGCAGTTCCCAGGGGACGGCGTCGGCGTACCGGGCGGCGGTGGTGACGAACAGCCAGAGGTCGGCGGCGGCGAGCAGCTGACCGGCGAGCGCCCGGTTGGCGTCGACCACCGAGTCGATGTCGGGCGCGTCGAGGAAGGCCAGGCCGGGCGGCAGCGCCGGCGCGGTGACCAGGTGCAGGGTGCCCGGCTGCTCGCTGGGCTCGGTGGTCCGGGTCAGGCCGGGCAGCAGCTCACCCTGCCGGAACCAGGCCGCGTCGGTCGGGCTGCACACCAGCACCGGAGAGCGGGTGGTGGGGCGGAGCACGCCCGCCGCGCTGACCCGAGCCTGGACCAGGCTGTTGACGAGTGTCGACTTGCCGGCGCCGGTGGAACCGCCGACGACCACCAGGAGCGGGGCGTCGAGCCGGGCCAGCCGGGGCAGCAGGTAGTCGTCGAGCTGGTCGGTGAGGCTGGTGGCGGCGTGCCGGGCCGGCTCGGCCGAGGGAAGGGCGAGCGGGAAGCGGGCCGCACCGATCGCCGCGCGCAGGCCGGTGAGCGCGGCGGGCAGGCCGTCGGCGGCGTGAGCAGGCTGGTCGTCGCCCGTGGTGGGCCCGGTGCGGGCTGCGACGGCGGGCGCGCCGGCACGGGTGGCGGAATCGCCATGCGTCGTCACCGCTAAAGCGTGCCCGACCGACGCAAGGTAAGACAACCGGACAGTAGTAACGGTCGGGTTGCGCCGGGTCGGCTCAACCCCGACTTGCGGATTGGCGATCGCGTGGCACTATTGAGTCAAGTTCACTCAACTTGTGGTGCGGTCGCTTACCGGCGACCCGCCGGGCAGGCCGTCTGACCTGCTCACCCGTTATGAAGCGAGGAAGCGAACATGGCACGTGCGGTCGGCATCGACCTCGGCACGACGAACTCCTGCGTCAGCGTTCTCGAGGGCGGTGAGCCCACCGTCATCGCCAACGCCGAGGGCTCGCGTACGACTCCCTCGATCGTCGCGTTCGCCCGCAACGGCGAGGTGCTCGTCGGTGAGGTCGCCAAGCGCCAGGCGGTGACCAACCCCGACCGGACCATCCGGTCGGTCAAGCGTGAGATCGGCACCAACTGGACCGTCGACATCGACGGCAAGAAGTACACCCCGCAGGAGATCTCGGCGCGCACGCTGATGAAGCTCAAGCGGGACGCCGAGGCGTACCTGGGCGAGCAGATCACCGACGCGGTGATCACCGTCCCGGCCTACTTCAACGACGGGCAGCGCCAGGCCACCAAGGAGGCCGGTGAGATCGCCGGCTTCAACGTGCTGCGGATCGTGAACGAGCCGACCGCGGCGGCCCTGGCGTACGGCCTGGACAAGGGCTCCAAGGAGCAGACCGTCCTGGTCTTCGACCTCGGTGGCGGCACCTTCGACGTGTCGCTGCTGGAGCTGGCCGAGGGCGTGGTGGAGGTCAAGTCCACCAGCGGTGACAACCAGCTCGGTGGTGACGACTGGGACCAGCGCATCATCGACCACCTGGTGAAGACGTTCCGCGGCGAGCACGGCATCGACCTCTCGCAGGACAAGATGGCCATGCAGCGGCTCAAGGAGGCCGCCGAGAAGGCCAAGATCGAGCTGTCCGCCGCCACCACCAGCAACATCAACCTGCCGTACATCACCGCCGGTTCGGCCGGCCCGCTGCACCTGGACGTGACGCTCAGCCGCGCCGAGTTCCAGCGCATGACGCAGGACCTGCTGGACCGCTGCAAGGGCCCGTTCGAGCAGGCCGTGAAGGACGCCGGCATCAAGATCTCCGACGTCGACCATGTCATCCTGGTCGGCGGCTCGACCCGCATGCCGGCCGTGACCGACCTGGTCAAGCAGCTCACCGGCCGTGACCCGAACAAGGGCGTCAACCCGGACGAGGTCGTCGCCGTCGGCGCCGCCCTCCAGGCCGGCGTGCTCAAGGGTGAGGTCAAGGACGTCCTGCTGCTCGACGTGACCCCGCTGAGCCTGGGCATCGAGACCAAGGGCGGCATCTTCACCAAGCTCATCGAGCGCAACACCACCATCCCGACCAAGCGCTCCGAGGTCTTCACCACCGCCGACGACAACCAGCCGTCGGTGCTGATCCAGGTGTTCCAGGGCGAGCGGGACATCGCCGCCTACAACAAGAAGCTCGGCACCTTCGAGCTGACCGGTCTCCCGCCGGCCCCGCGCGGCGTGCCCCAGATCGAGGTCACGTTCGACATCGACGCCAACGGCATCGTGAACGTGCACGCCAAGGACCTGGGCACCGGCAAGGAGCAGAAGATGACGATCACCGGCGGCTCCTCGCTGCCGAAGGACGACATCGAGCGGATGCGCCGGGACGCCGAGGAGCACGCCGACGAGGACAAGCGCCGCCGTGAGGAGGCCGAGACCCGCAACGTGGCCGAGGCGCTCCAGTGGCAGACCGAGAAGTTCCTCGCCGAGAGCGGCGACAAGCTGCCCGGCGAGAACCGTGACCAGCTCAACGAGGCGCTCGGCGAGCTGCGCAGCGCCCTCGGCGGGCAGGACATCGAGAAGATCAAGTCCGCGCACGAGAAGCTGGCGCAGGTCTCCCAGCAGGCGGGCTCGCTGCTCTACGCCCAGCAGCAGGAGGGCGAGCAGACCGCACCGGGTGCGGCCGGGCCGGGTGCCGGCGCGGGCGCGGCCGGTGGCCCGAAGGCCGGTGGCGACGACGACGTGGTCGACGCGGAGATCGTGGACGAGGACAAGAAGTGACATCCGGTCCCGGACACGATTCGCACCGCAGAGGGATGAGGTAACCGCATGACGGACAAGCCACGAGCGGCCGACCCGGGTGCCACCGGGTCGGCGCCGGGCGCCGGCAAGGACACCGGCGACGAACCCCGGGTCGTCATCCGCGACAAGCGCAAGCTCGGCAAGGTGACCGAGCAGCCGGCGAACGACGCCTCGGCGGCCGACGCGGCCGCCGACGCGCCCGCCGAAGGGCTGGTCGAGGAGGCCGAGGTCGTGGTCGACGAGATCGGCGGCGAGGCCGAGGTCAGCGGTCCGACCGTGGTCGACTCGCCCGCCGAGCCGAACGGCGGGCCCGGCACGGACACGCCGCTCGGCGCCGAGCTGGAGTCGCTCCGCACCGACCTGGAGGAGCTCACCCGCGACCTCCAGCGGGTGACTGCGGAGTACGCCAACTACCGCAAGCGGGTCGACCGGGACCGCAACCTGGTCCAGGAGCAGGCCACCGGGGCGGTGCTCACCGCGCTGCTGCCGATCCTCGACGACCTGGACCGGGCCCGCGAGCACGGCGACCTGGTGGGCCCGTTCGGCAGCGTGGCCGAGCAGCTCACCGGCGCGCTGGCGAAGTTCGGCCTGACCGCGTTCGGCGAGAAGGGTGACCCGTTCGACCCGACCCGGCACGAGGCGGTGGCGCACCAGACCTCCGCCGACGTGACGGAGCCGACCTGCGTACAGGTCATGCGCCGTGGTTACCAGCTCGGCGAGCGGCTGCTGCGGCCCGCCATGGTCGCGGTCGCGGACCCGGAGTAGTGCCGACCCGTGACGTCCCGCCCGCCCGCACCGGGCGGGCGGGACGACCGGGGTTCGACCCGTGGAAGGGGGTGGACCGGTGAGTTCCAAGGACTGGATCGAGAAGGACTACTACGCCGCGTTGGGCGTGGACAAGTCCGCCTCCTCGGACGAGATCAAGAAGGCGTACCGCAAGTTGGCCCGGGAGTCGCACCCGGACCACAACCCCGGCGACACCGGTGCCGAGGAGCGGTTCAAGACCGTCTCCGAGGCGTACGCGGTGCTCGGTGACGAGAAGAAGCGCCGCGAGTACGACGAGATGCGCTCGCTGTTCGGCTCCGGCGCCTTCCGGCGCAGCGCCCGCGGCGCGGGCCAGCCGGGCGGCATGCCGTTCGACGTCTCCGACCTGTTCGGCGGCGGCGCCGGCGGCGGTGACAACCGGTTCAGCGGTGGCGGCTTCACCGACCTGTTCAGCTCGATCTTCTCCGGCGGCGCCGGCGGTGGCCCGGCACGTCCGCGCGGCCCGGCCCGCGGCCGGGACGTCGAGACCGAGGTGGCGCTCGACTTCGACGACGCGGTACGCGGCGTCACGCTGCCGCTGACGCTGCGCGCACCAGGCGTCTGCGACACCTGCCACGGCAACGGCGCGAAGCCCGGCACCCAGCCGGTGGCCTGCCCGGTCTGCCACGGCGCCGGCGTGACCACCCGCAACCAGGGGTCGTTCAGCTTCTCCGAGCCGTGCCGCAACTGCCAGGGCGTCGGCACGATCGTCGAGGAGAAGTGCCCGGAGTGCCACGGCACCGGCGGCGTCACCAAGACCCGCACGCTGAACGTGCGCTTCCCCGCCGGGGTGGCCGACGGGCAGCGGATCCGCCTGGCCGGCCGGGGCGAGCCCGGCGAGCGGGGCGGTCCGGCGGGTGACCTGTTCGTGCAGGTGAAGGTCCGCCCGGACGAGCTGTTCGGGCGCACCGGGGACGACCTGACCCTGACCGTCCCGATCACGTACGCCGAGGCGGTTCTCGGCACGGACCTGCGCGTGCCGACCCTGGACGGGACGGTGACCCTGCGGGTGCCACCGGGTACGCCCAGTGGGCGGGTGCTGCGCGCCCGCGGCAAGGGCGTCGTACGCAAGGACGGCCGCGCCGGTGACCTGCTGGTCACGCTTGACGTGGTGGTCCCGGCGAAGGTCTCGGACGAGGCGCGGGCGGCGCTGGAGACCTTCGCGGCGCAGACTCCGCCCGCCGCGCGGGAACATCTCGAAGCGCGGGTACGTCGATTCAGTTGACGGCGGCACCGGAGGTGAGCGGGCATGTCGGAGGAGTACGTCGGCTCGGGTGACCCGGCCTACGAGGCCAAGGTCTTGATGATCTCGGTGGCCGCGCGGATGGCGGGGATGCACCCCCAGACGCTGCGCCAGTACGACCGGCTGGGCCTGGTGCAGGCCGGCCGGGCGTCCGGCGGCGGTCGCCGGTACAGCGTCCGGGACGTGGTGCTGCTCCGCGAGGTGCAGCGGCTCAGCCAGGACGACGGGATCAACCTGGCCGGGGTCAAGCGGATCATCGGGTTGGAGCGGCTGCTCGAAGAGGCGCAGCAGCGGGTGGCCCGGCTGGAGGCGGAACTGGACGCCGCGTACCGGCGGATCGCCGAGCTGGAGTCACTCGGCGGCTTCCCCCGCGGCGACCTCGTGCCCACCAACCGCACGTCCACCGCGCTCGTCGTCTGGCGTCCGCGCCGCGCTCCCGACCGCTGACCTCGTACCTGAAGGCCGGCGCGCCCGCTCCCCCGGGGCCGCGCCGGCCTTCGTCGTTCCCCGGGCGGTCCGCCGCCCGGGTCGGGGAAAGCCGGGGTACGGCAGAGCGGGGTCGACTACGATTTTCCGCAGGGGCAAAAAGCCTCAAATCGGAATCCGGGCTGGCGGGGGGAGCCATGACGGAACCGGCGAAGAAGGTGGCCGAGCGCGCGGAGGAACGGCTGGAGAAAGTGGCCGAGAACGTCCGCGAGCGGTTCGACCGGGTCACCGAGGGACGCTTCAGCGACAAGGTCAAGGAAGGGCGCTTCGCCGACCAGACGGACCACGGTGTGGACCGGGCGCGGGACGACGAGCGGCGCAAGAAGCAGGGCGGGTCGACCTAGACGATCCGCCGACGTGCGGGCCGGGATCCACGGGGGATCCCGGCCCGTTCGTGTCCCGAGGGCCGAGCGGGCACCACGCACCCGCCCTCGCGGTCGATCATGAAGTTGGCGGCGACAAACCGGACACCAAACACCGCCAAGTTCATGATCGACCAGGCCGGACGGGTCGAGGTGGCTGGGCGACGCTGACCCCGGGGGGACGGATGGCGTCAGAGTCGGCGGTTCTCGCGGACCAGGCCGCCCTCGCACCAGTCCCGGTAGACGAAGAGATCCGGCCGGGCGAGCAGCACCCGGCTGTTGTGCGCCCAGTTGCGCATCAGGTCGTCGCCGGACTTCTCGGCCTGCTCGACCAGCTTGCGGAACCGGCGCTTGGGGTGGGCGCGGAAGTTCGTCCGGATGCCGTCGGCGGCGTAGATGTAGAGGCAGTGCAGCGCGAACCGCCGCGCCGGGCAGCCCTGGTCCATCGCCAGATCGAACAGCGTCTGCACCAGGTGGTCACCGGCGACCAGCAGATCCCAGTCCGGCGGCATCGAGGTCAGCGGCACCGAATCCGGCTGATACGCCCACGACCGAAGCTCGGCGGGCGAGGGATCGACCGGGTTGGCGAAGCCGTGGAACGTCTCTTCCTGCACGCTCACCGGCCGACCTTCCGCTTGCGCTGGCGGGGGCACAGGCCACCCGCGGACCCTGGCTGCTGGGCCGAAACGTTAACGCGGTTGGACGGAGCAGGGGTAGACCTTCCCGGGATCAATTTGACAACGCCGGGCCGGATCTGCCCCCGGCTGATCCGGCCCGGCCCGGTCAGTCGCCGGAGCCCAGGGGCAGCGGCGCGGGCGGCCGTGCGGCGGCGGCGCGGGTGCGCAGCCACTGCTTGAACCACGGGCTGTCCGGCAGGCGGGCGAGCAGCGGCCCGGTCACCACCGTGATCAACACGTACGCGGTGGCGAGCGCGGCGAGCTTCGGCTCCACCGGGTAGACGGCCGCGACGGCCAGCCCGGCGATGACGATGGAGAACTCGCCGCGCGGGGTCAGCGCCAGGCCGGCCCGCCAGCGGCCGGGCTCGGCGATCCCGGCCCGGCGGGCGGCCAGGTAGCCGGTAGCCACCTTCGTCGCCATGGTCACCACTGCGAGCAGCAGCGCGGGCAGCAGTACCGGCGGCATGTCCAGCGGGTTGGTGACCAGCCCGAAGAACACGAAGAAGACCGCGGCGAACAGGTCACGCAGCGGGGAGAGCAGCTCGGTGGCGTGGTGCGCCACCGGCCCGGACAGCGCGATGCCCACCAGGAACGCGCCGACCGCCGCCGACACCTGGAGCTTGGCCGCGACACCGGCGACCAGCAGGGTCAGGCCGAGTACCCCGAGCAGCAGCGCCTCCGGATCCTTGGCGGAGAGCGCGGCGGAGATCAGATGGCCGTACCGGATCGCCACGGCCAGCACCACGACGACGGTGAACACCGCGATGGCGAGCGCGATGCCGCCCTTCATCAGGCCGACCCCGGCGAGCAGCGCGGTGACCAGCGGCAGGTAGAGAGCCATCGCCAGGTCCTCGATCACCAGGACGGACAGGATCACCGGGGTCTCCCGGTTACCGACCCGGCCCAGGTCGCCGAGCACCTTCGCGATCACGCCGGACGACGACACCCACGTGACGCCCGCGAGCACCACCGCCGCCACCCAGCCCCAGCCGAGCAGGAGCGCGAAGGCGAACCCGGGCAGCGCGTTGAACACCGCGTCGATCACGCCGGCCGGCGCGGCGGACCGGAGGTTGCCCACCAGTTCGTTGGCGCTGTACTCCAGGCCGAGCATGACCAGCAGCAGGATCACGCCGATCTCGGCACCGACCGCGAAGAACTCCTCGCTGGCGTTGAGCGGCAGCAGCCCACCGTGCCCGAACGCCAGGCCGGCGAGCAGGTACAGGGGGATGGGCGACACGCCGAAGCGACGGCTCAGCCGGCCGAGCAGGCCGAGCAGGAGCAGCAGCGCACCGACTTCGATGAGCAGGATTGTGGTTTCGTGCATACGCGTCAGCCGTCCGGATCGGTCTCGGCGAGGATCGCGGTCACGCCGTCGAGCCCCTGACGGGTACCGACCACGACGACCACATCGCCGGCTTCGAACCGGAAGGTGGGATCGGGCGAGACGTTCACGGCGCCCTGACGCAGCACGGCCACGATCGACGCGCTGGTCCGGGTGCGTGCCTTGGTGTCCGCGAGCCGCCTGCCGACGTACTTCGACCCCGCCGGGATGGCGATCTGCTCGGTCAGCAGCCCGGCGGCCTGCTCGCGCAGACCGGAGAGCTGACCCAGCATCAGCGACGCGCCGAGGATGTCGGCGAGCGCCTCCGCCTCGTCGTCGGTCAGGGGTATGTCGTGTTGGCAGGAGTCGGGATCGTCCGGGTCGTATAGGACCAGGTCGCGACGGCCATTGCGGTGGGAGACCACGCCGAGCCGGCGGCCGGACTCCGTCATCAGATCATGACGTACGCCGATCCCGGGCAGGGCGGTCTGTTCGACACGTACTCGCACGCGGGTGAGGCTACTCCGGGCGCGCACGTGCTGTTTCCGGGGCCGAACTGCAGACTGGTCGATGCGGCTCGGGCGGCTCGTCTAGTCCCGTTCGGCTACGAACACGCCGACACCTTCGAGCGTTTCGGTGAGACCCGTCGCGCGCAGGATCATCATCGCCTTGCCGACGACGGTGTCGGAGACGGCGTACTCCTTGCACAGCTGGGCGCGGCTCGGCAGCTTGGTGCCGGGTGGCCACTCGCCCGAATCGATCTTGCTCTTCAGTTCGTCTGCGAGCACTTGGTACTGCTGTTTGGGCATACACACTCCCCGGATGGCACGCCCATTCGACCATGCAACCGCCTCCAACCTCAAGCAATTGTGGGTTGGTCGTTGACCTACAACTGGTACCGATTGTAGGTTGCTGGCGAACGCTCCCGGATGGCACCTGGAGCTTTCCCGGGTCGGGGCGGGCATCCCCCGTGGCTCGTCCCGACCCCCGTCCTCCGCGAGAAGGGACAGTGTCGTGCGCAATCTCCTGCGAATACGTCCGAAGCGGCGGAAGGGGGGCCCGCCCAACTCCGCGCCGGTCGGCGCCTACCGTTCCGCGTCGTACCTTCCGCTGCGGCCCTGGCAGGTGCGGGGCCGCCGCTTCACGACGTGCCGTCGAGGGCTGGACCCGGCCGAGGTCGCGGCATTCCTGGATCGCGTCGCCGGCGATCTCGCCGCCGCGTACGCCGAAGTCGCCCGGAGCCGTGAGGAGACGGCCCGGATCAAGGGCGCGTTGCGCGAGTGGCAGTCCCGGCAGGCACCGTCGATGCGTGACCTGGCCGGGCGGCCGTGACCGGGCGGTACGTGATCCATCTGCCGGTGCGCGCGGCCGATCTGGCCCGGGCGAAGATGCTCGGCCGCACGGCCGGGCGGTCGTTGGCGTTCCTCGCGGTGGTGGAGTTGGGCGGGATCACCGTCTCGGCCGAGGACGACCAGGCCGTACGCCATTGGGTGTTCTGCGACCGCAAGCTGGACGGCGGCCGGCGTTGCGTGCTGCGCGCCGACCACGAGACCCCCTGCCTGGCGCGCCTGCCACGTCGCTGAGATCTTGGTACGAAACGGCCCCTCCAAGGGCCTTTTCGTACCAAGATCTCTCCGGCCGGATCGGATGAGGGTGACTCAGGTCACAGGGGTGGAGTTGAGCGGAATAGACTCAACTCTGGTTGTGTCATGTCCAGTGGACACGCCGATCCGGGGGAGCCCATGAACACGGAACGTCTCACCACCAAGAGCCGCGAGGCCATCACCGGTGCCGTCGCGCTGGCGAACCAGCGCGGTCACGCCACCGTGGAGCCCTGGCACCTGCTGCTGTCACTGCTGGACACCGAGGGCTCGACCGCCGCGGGCCTGCTGCGCGCCGTCGGGGCCGACCCCGCCGAGCTGCGCCGCGTCGCCCAGCGGTCGGTCGACGCGCTGCCTGCCGCACGCGGGTCGAGCATCGCCGAGCCGACCCTGGCCCGCGAGTTCGTCAACGCCATCGGCGCCGCCGAGCAGATCGCGCGGCCGCTGGGCGACGAGTACACCTCCACCGAGCACCTGCTGGCCGGGCTGGCCCGGGTCGGCGGCGCGGTCTCGGTCGCGCTGAAGAACTCCGGCGCCACCGAGGAGAACCTGGTCGCCGCGTTCCCGACCGTCCGGGGCGGCGACCGCCGGGTGACCACCGCCGACCCGGAGCAGACCTACCAGGCCCTCGCCAAGTACGGCGTGGACCTCACCGCCAGCGCCCGCGACGGCAAGATCGACCCGGTGATCGGCCGGGACTCGGAGATCCGCCGGGTGATCCAGGTGCTGTCCCGGCGTACGAAGAACAACCCGGTGCTGATCGGCGAGCCGGGCGTCGGCAAGACCGCGATCGTGGAGGGCCTGGCCCAGCGCATCGTGGCCGGCGACGTGCCGGAGTCGCTGCGGGACAAGAAGCTGGTCTCGCTCGACCTCGGCGCGATGGTCGCCGGCGCGTCGTACCGCGGTCAGTTCGAGGAGCGGCTGAAGTCCGTGCTGGAGGAGATCAAGAACTCCGACGGCAAGGTCATCACGTTCCTGGACGAGCTGCACACCGTGGTCGGCGCCGGCAAGGGCGAGGGCTCGATGGACGCCGGCAACATGCTCAAGCCGATGCTGGCGCGCGGCGAGCTGCGGATGGTCGGCGCGACCACGCTCGACGAGTACCGCGAGCACATCGAGAAGGACCCGGCCCTGGAGCGCCGCTTCCAGCCGGTGCTGGTCGGCGAGCCGACCATCGAGGACACCATCGGCATCCTGCGCGGGCTCAAGGAGCGCTACGAGGTGCACCACGGCGTACGGATCACCGACGCCGCGCTCGTCGCCGCCGCCGCGCTCTCCGACCGGTACATCACCGACCGGTTCCTGCCGGACAAGGCGATCGACCTGGTGGACGAGTCCGCGTCCCGGCTGCGCATGGAGATCGACTCGCGCCCGGTCGAGGTGGACGAGATCGAGCGGGCGGTACGCCGGCTGGAGATCGAGGAGATGGCGCTGGCGAAGGAGCCGGACGCCGCGTCCGCCGAGCGCCTGGAACGGCTGCGCAAGGAGCTGGCCGACAAGCGCGAGCAGCTCACCGCGCTCTCCGAGCGCTGGCAGACCGAGAAGAGCCACATCACCAAGCTCTCCACCGCCAAGGAGGAGCTGGAGCGCCTCGGCGGCGAGGCCGAGCGGGCCGAGCGCGACGGCGAGCTGGAACGCGCCGCCGAGCTGCGGTACGGCCGGATCCCCGCGCTGCGGACCGAGCTGAAGCAGGCCGAGGAGGAGCTGGCCCGGCTCCAGGCCGACGGCGCGATGCTCAAGGAGGAGGTCGGCGCGGACGACATCGCCGCAGTGGTCGCCTCCTGGACCGGCATCCCCGCCGGTCGGCTGCTCGAAGGCGAGACCGCCAAGCTGCTGCGGATGGAGGAGTCGCTGCGCGGCCGCGTGGTCGGCCAGGCCGAGGCGGTCGGCGCGGTCTCCGACGCGGTCCGCCGCGCCCGGGCCGGCGTCGCCGACCCGGACCGCCCCACCGGCAGCTTCCTGTTCCTCGGCCCGACCGGCGTCGGCAAGACCGAGCTCGCAAAGGCGCTCGCCGAGTTCCTCTTCGACGACGAGCGGGCCATGGTCCGCATCGACATGAGCGAGTACGGCGAGAAGCACTCGGTGGCCCGCCTGGTCGGTGCCCCGCCCGGGTACGTCGGCTACGAGGAGGGCGGCCAGCTCACCGAGGCGGTGCGCCGCCGGCCGTACTCGGTGATCCTGCTGGACGAGGTGGAGAAGGCCCACCCGGACGTCTTCGACGTGCTGCTCCAGGTGCTCGACGACGGCCGGCTCACCGACGGTCAGGGTCGTACCGTGGACTTCCGCAACGCGATCCTGATCCTCACCTCGAACCTGGGCTCGTCGGTGATCAGCGACCTGACGCTCACCGAGAACGAGCGCCGGGAGGGCGTGCTCGCGGTGGTCCGGTCGCACTTCAAGCCGGAGTTCCTCAACCGGCTCGACGACATCGTGGTGTTCGCCGCGCTCCAGGGCGAGGACCTGCGCTCGATCGTGGACATCCAGCTCAACCGGATGCGAACCCGTCTTGCGGACCGCCGGTTGGGCCTGGAGATCACCGAGGCGGCCCGGACGTGGCTGGCCGAGCACGGGTACGACCCGATCTACGGTGCCCGCCCGCTGCGCCGGCTGGTGCAGTCGGCGATCGGCGACCAGCTCGCCAAGGCGCTGCTGGCCGGTGAGATCCGCGACGGCGACACGGTCCGCGTCGACCTGTCCGACTCCAAGGAGTCCCTGGCGGTCACCGCCGCCTGACCCGTTTCATCCGCGAAGGCCCGGCCGTCCCCGGCCGGGCCTTCGCCGTCCCCGGCCGCGCCGGCCCGCGTGCCGCTGGTGCTGCGTGCTGCGGGTGCTGCGGGTGTTAACAAGGGGCCCTTCCTCTACCGGAGGCGTTAACAGGGGGCCCTTCCTTGTGGTTGGAGGGGGTGGTGGGGTGGGCACATAGTGGGGCATGAGCGGGAGCTGGGAACGGGAACTGGACGCGGCCGTGCGGGAACTCGACCGCGCGGACACCCTCGCCTTCGGCGGGGTGGGGCTGGCGGGGCAGATCCTGCCCGCGACCGAGGCGTACCGGACGCTGGAACAGGGGCTGCGGGAGCACCCGGAGGCGGCCCGTAAGCGGGTCGACAGGTTGCTCCGCAAGGGCTCGCCGGCCGGCCGGGCGTACGCGGCCACGTTGCTGGAGGCTGTCGACCCGGCCGCCGGGCGGGACGCCTGGGCGCGGCTGCGCGGCGACGACGGTGAGTTCACCACGTTCTCCGGCTGCCTCATGGGCCGCGCCACGCTGGGCGAATACGCCGCCGACCGGCTCGCCGGTGCCGAAGGTAGCTGAGCGCACACTCAGCGAACGGGACTTCAGAAGGCGTGCGTGCGGTTGTTACCGTTCCCGCCGAGCGCGTTGGGGGAGGCGGCAGTGAACGGTTCGTTGGCGTACGTGGTGACCACGCTGGGGTGCCTCGTCGGGGTGGCCGGTGTGGTGATCGCCGTGATCGCGGTACGGAAGTCCCGGTCGGCGTCCCGCCCGAAGACGAAGGCGGCTCCGGGTGACCCGTTCCGGGACCGGGACGCCGACGCGCTGCGGGGTGACCCGCGTGCCCTCAAGCCCGGCGACATCGTCGAGATCCGCACGGTGCCGTACACCGTGCGCGGCTCGGTGCACCTGGTCGAGGGCGGCTGGAGCTGGGCGGAGCATCTGCTCGACGACGCGGGCGGCGTGAAGCGCTGGCTCTCCGTCGAGAGCGACCCGGACCTGGAGATGGTGCTCTGGACCAGCGAGCCGGGGGCCACCGTCACGCCTGGCGCCCCGACGCTGGAGATCGCCGGCCGCCGCTACAACTGGGACGAGTCGGGTCAGGCCCGGTACACCGCGACCGAGGGCACCGGCCTCGACCCGCACGGCACCATGCGCTACTACGACTACCAGGCGCCCGGCGGCGCACGGCTGTCGTTCGAGGCGTACGGGGAGGCCGGCTGGGAGGTCAACCTCGGCGAGGAGCTGCGCCGCGCCGAGGTGATGATCTACCCGCAGGGTGGCCCGGAGACGGTGCGCTGACGTGCTCGTCTGTCTGGACGCGCCGTACGTCGACACCAGCGCCGCCGATCTGAGCCTGGCCCTGGGCAGCCCGGAGCTGCCGGCGCTGGCCGTACGCGACATCGACCTGCCCGGCCTGCCCCGGCTGCGGCTGCGCCTGCTCGGCGCCTCCCACCAGGTGGTGCTCGGCACGCTCACCGAGACGGTCGCCTGCCTGCCCGGCCGCCCGCCGCACCTGCCGGGCACGCTGCACGACGAGATGGCCGGCTACCGGTTCCTCGCCACTGTGCTCCGGCCGGAGGGCGACGGCCTGCGTACCCGGGTCGCGGCGCTGCGCGCCGAGCTGGCCGACGACCCGTATGCGCTGATCGGGGTCTTTCCCGGCGACGAGGACGCGGTCACCGCGCTCTCCGTGCGGCCCGGCCCGCCGGACGGCGCGCTCGCCTGGCGCACCTGGCACGCCTACCCGCAGACCAACGAGCTGGTCCTGACCGAGACGGTGGTGGAGGAGCTGTGACGTACCGACGGTGGTTCGTGGTAGGCGTGGCGGTCGCCGTCATCGGCGCGCTCATCGCCGCCTTCACGATCTTCTACGGCAACTTCTCGCCCCGCGGCTACGTGGAGGACAACTTCTCCCGCGCCACCGGGCGGGACATCGGCTCGAACGCGATCGCGTACACCTCGAACAAGGCGCCGAGCGAGGTGTCCAAGCAGATCACCGACGCCTGGAAGCCGGCCGACCAGTACGTCGACGGCAGCGGCGTCTACCTGCGCTACGACGACGACTCGGTGGTGATCCTCCCGCTCGCCGTCGGCTCGGTGATCCTGCTGGAGAGGATGACCACCGCCTACCCGCGGTACCACAGCGTCGTCGGCAACAGCTGGGGCTGGGGCCGAGGCAGCACGGTCCGGGGCGGCGGCCCCGGCTCCGGCAAGTAGCCCTGTCGATCCCCTCACCCTGGAGTCCTCTGTGCAGCATCTCGTCACCGACCTGCTGGTCACCCTCGCGTACGGCGCGGTCGGCGTCGTCCTGATGGCGATCGGCTACGTCCTGGTCGATCTGGCCACCCCCGGCAAGCTCCACGAGCTGATCTGGACCGAGCGCAACCGCAACGCGGCGCTGCTGCTCTCGTCGAACCTGCTCGGGGTGGGCACGATCGTGGTCGCCGCGATCGTCGCCAGCGACGACGACTTCACGCTGGGGCTGGTCGGCGCCGCCGCGTACGGCATCCTCGGTCTGGTGATCATGGCGGCGGCGTTCGTGCTGCTCGACGTGGCCACCCCGGGCAAGCTCGGTGAGCTGCTCGTGGACCCGGAGCCGCACCCGGCGGTCTGGGTCTCCGCCACCGTGCACCTCGCCACCGGTGCGATCATCGCGGCCGCGATCATCTGATGAGCGGCAAGCCCGCCAAGCACCAGGTGGGGAAGGACAAGCGCACCCAGACGGTGATCTGGTCCGTGGTAGTGGGGGTCGTAGTCCTCGTCTGCGCCATCGGCGCGTTCGGCGGCGACTCGGACACCTCAGTCCCCGTGCCGGCCGCCGACGAGCGCTCCGGCACCGTGCCGATCCTCCGGGCCGCCGCCGACAGCCAGGGCATCTGCTACGGCTGGGAACTGCTCGACGTGTACGACGAGGTGAGCGTCGGCTCCAACCTCGGCGACGGCACCACAGTCGTCGACGCTCCCGGCTGCACCCGCTGGATCGCGGTCTCCGCGAACGTCAGGTACACCTCGTCCAGCAGCGAGTCGGAGGACTCCGCCACGATCCGGATCAAGGGCTCGGAGGACATCGAGTTCGCCGACCTCGCCGCGATCGAGACCCGGCTGGGCCGCTTCGGGCTGGACGAGGACGCGTTCGTCGACGACCCGGGCTGGGCCGTCACCCGGGCCGCCACGATCCTGCCGCTGCTCGCCGCCGAGCGCGGGCTCGCCGAGCCGGCCGCGACGCCCACCGCCGCGCCGTCGACAGCCGCCACCCCGCTGCCGGACGCCGGAAACGACTTCTGGCGGGACCGCTGGATCTACGTGCTCAGCTCGGTCGGCCTGTTCCTGCTCGCCGCGCTGTTCCTCGCCGTGGGCGTGCGACAGCGCCGCAACCACCGGGTACGGGTGCCCGCGCAGCGCGCCGGGGCGGGAGCCGCCGGACGTACCCGGAGCAGACGGTGACCGCCGACGTGGCCGCACGGCCGCGGTGGCGCCTGGCCCGCTCGGCGGTCCTGCTCGCGGTCTTCGTGTGCGCGGCCTGCGGCCTGGTGTACGAGCTGGCGCTGGTCGCGCTCGGCAGCTACCTGATCGGCGACACGGTCGGCCAGGCGTCGATCGTGCTCGGCGTGATGGTCTTCGCGATGGGTGTCGGCGCGCTGGTGGCGAAGCCGTTGCAGTCCCGGGCGGTGGTCTCGTTCGCGGTGATCGAGCTGACGCTGGCGCTGCTCGGCGGCCTGTCCGTGCTCGGCCTCTACGCCGCGTTCGCCTGGCTCGACCTGTACGGCCCGGCGCTCGTCGGCACCGCGTTCGTGCTCGGCCTGCTGATCGGCGCGGAGATCCCGCTGCTGATGGTGATGCTGCAACGCATCCGGGAGCAGTCGGCGGGCAGCGCGGTGGCCGACCTGTTCGCCGCCGACTACGTGGGCGCGCTGCTCGGCGGGCTGGCGTTCCCGTTCCTCCTGATCCCGGTCTTCGGCCAGCTCAAGGGCGCGCTCGTGGTGGGCGCGGTGAACGCGGCCGCCGGCGTGGTGCTCGTCTTCACCGTGTTCCGCGCCGAACTAAGCCGCCGGGCGCGGGCCGCGCTGGGCGCGGCCACCGTCGTGGTCGGCCTGCTCCTCGGGTACGCGTGGGTGACCGCCCACGACTTCGAGGTGACCGCGCGTCAACAGCTCTACCGCGATCCGGTGGTGCACGCCGAGCGCAGCCGCTACCAGGAGATCGTGCTGACCCGCTCGGTGCGCGAGCCCGGCCACTCCGACACCGACCTGCGGCTGTTCCTCAACGGCGACCTGCAGTTCAGCTCGATCGACGAGTACCGCTACCACGAGGCGCTCGTGCACCCGGCGATGCGCGGGGCGCACGGCGACGTGCTGGTGCTCGGCGCCGGCGACGGGCTGGCCGCGCGGGAACTCCTCAAGTACCCGGACGTGCGCTCGGTGACGCTCGTCGACCTCGACCCCGCAGTGGTCGAGCTGGCCCGCCGCGAGCCGCAGTTGCGCGAGCTGAACCGGGAGTCGCTCACCGACCCCCGGGTACGGGTGCTCAACCTGGACGCGTTCGCGTGGCTGCGTACCGCCACGGACCGCTTCGACGTGGTGATCGCCGACCTGCCCGACCCGGACGAGACGGCCACCGCGAAGCTCTACACGATCGAGTTCTACACGTTGATCCGGCCGGTGCTGGCCCCCGGCGGGCGGCTCGTCGTGCAGTCCGGGTCGCCCTACTTCGCGCCCCGGTCGTACTGGTCGATCGAGCGGTCGATCCGCGAGGCGGGCTTCGCCACCGTGCCGTACCACGTCGACGTGCCGAGCTTCGGCGACTGGGGGTTCGTGCTCGCCGCGCCGGGTGACGTCGCGCCCGAACTGGCGTTGCCGGACGATCCCCCGCCGCTGCGTTTCCTCACCCCCGCGGTGCTGGCCGCCGCCGGCACGTTCCCCGCCGACCGGGCCCGGATCGACGTGCCCGCCTCCACGCTGTTGCGCCCGAAGGTGCTGGACTACGCCCGCGAGGAGTGGCGCGGCTACTAGGTTGCAAGGCATGCCAGGACCGTCACGCCACCGGCCGGGGATCGGCTGGCTGGTCCGGCTGCTACCGACCCGGGCGCTGGGCGCGGCCTCCTACCTTCAGGCGTTCGTGCTCTCCGGCGTGGTCACCGTGCTGGTCGTGCGGGCGTATCTCCAAGCCACCGGCTATCCGCAGATCGGCGGTGGCGGGCTGCACATCGCGCACGTGCTCTGGGGCGGCCTGCTGCTCGCCGTCGGCCTGGGCGTCACGCTGGTCTACCTCGGCGACGGCGCCCGGACGGCCGGAGCGGTGGTCGGCGGCATCGGGTTCGGCCTGTTCATCGACGAGGTGGGCAAGTTCGTCACCACCGGCACGGACTACTTCTACGCGCCAGCCGCCGCCATCATCTACGTCGCGTTCGCGCTGCTGGTCCTGCTCACCCAGGCGGTACGCGGACGCACCGGCCGGTCCCGGCTGACCCCGGCCGAACGCACCGCCAACGCGCTGGACGTGGTGCTCAGCGGCCTGCCCGGCGGGCTCACCGACCGGCGGCGGGTCGCCGTGCTGCGTCTGGTGCAGGGCACCGGACCGGCCACCGAGGCGGCGGTGGCGCAACTGCTGGACGCGGTGCCCCGCCGGGAGCCGCCGCCGGTGCGGATCTGGCAGCGCGCCGCGGACGGCGTCCGGCGTATCGCCGCCTGGGCTGCCGGACGCCGCTGGCTGGTCTGGCCGGTGGTGGTCTACCTGGTGCTGGAACCGATGGCCGTGGTGCTGGCGGTGGTTCTCGACGGGGTGACCGGCGAGCTGGACCAGGAACACGAGTGGGGCGCGGTACTCGGCGTCACCGTCGCCGCGCTGGTCACCGCCGTCCTGAGTCTGCGGGCGGCGTGGCTGATGCGGCGCGACCGGACCGAGGCGTTCCGGTTCTTCAAGCTGGCGCTCCTGGTCGACCTGCTGTTCGGCCAGGTCTTCAACTTCACCGTGAACCAGTTCGGCGCGGTCTCCGCCGTCGCGCTCGATCTCGCGCTGCTCGGCGTGGTCACCGCCGAGCACCGCCGGTTGCGGCGCGCCGCCGAGAGGTGAGCCATTCCGGCGTGCTGACCTGGTGGAAGATCGCTACGGTGGGCATCTGATCCAGGAAGGGAGAATCATGGTCGATGCTCCGGGCACCCCGCCCCGCACGCGTCCCGGCGTGGTGACGCTCT
Organism: Micromonospora sp. Mcm103; assembly: GCF_024519755.1. Lineage (NCBI taxonomy): Bacteria > Bacillati > Actinomycetota > Actinomycetes > Micromonosporales > Micromonosporaceae > Micromonospora > Micromonospora sp. Mcm103. The sequence continues at coordinate 44,570 of NZ_JALJRJ010000004.1, read as the reverse complement.
CCAGTTGGCTGCTCATCCTCGTCGCCGCGATCCAGGTGCTGAACCTGATCGTGGCACTCGCAGTCGTCGGCAAGATCCGCGATGTTCTCGCCGACGCCTACGCGGGCACCTCGGCCGAGTCGGCCGCCGACATCGCGTACGCGTTCAGCATCATCACGGCGGTCGTGTCGCTGCTGATCGCGGCCGGCCTCGTCGTCCTCGCGCTGTTGAACAACCGGGGCAAGAACGGCTCCCGGATCACCACCTGGGTGCTGGGCGGCATCCTGTTCTGCTGCACCGGCGGCGGGCTGCTGACCGGTCTCACCGGCGGCATGACGGGCGGCGGCAACACCACCGGTGACGTGCCCAGCTCGGAGGAGATCCAGCGCCGGCTGGAGGACGCGCTGCCGTCCTGGTACACGCCGGTCAACCTGTTGCTGGGCCTGGTCGCGCTGCTCGCCCTGCTGGCCGCGCTGATCCTGCTGGCGCTGCCGCAGGCGAACGAGTTCTTCCGCAAGCCCAAGGCCGGCTGGGAGCCGCCGGTGCCCGGTGGCGCCTACCCGGCGTACCCGTCGCACCCGGGCCAGCCGGGCCAGCCGGGCGACCCGGCGTACCCGGCGTACCCGCCGACTCCCGGCGCGCCGCCGTCGGCGCCCGGTGGTCAGCCGCCGTCCGCCGGTGGTCAGCCGCCGTCCGCGCCGGGCGGTCAGCCGGGTGAGCGCCGCGATCCGGAGCCGCCATCCGGAAGTTGACGTCCGGATTGCAGCGACGCCGACGATCCCTCCGAGTAGGTTGCAAGCCGACGCCTACCGGAGGGATCAGTCGTGTCGTACCCCGAACGGGCCGCACCCCGCCGGCCCGGCACGGTCGTCGCCGCGGCGGCGCTGCTGCTGGCGATGGCGGTCGGCGCCGTGGCGTACGCGGTGGTCAACCTGGCCGTCGGCGGCGGCACGGTGGACCGGTTCCGCGACGCGGCGGCGGAACGGACCGGCGCGAGCGGTGGCGACATCGACCAGGTGGCCGGCCTGCTACGCGGCTCCACAGTGCTGGCCGCCGTGCTCGGCGTGCTCGCCGGGCTGCTGCTCGTCGGGCTCGCGCTCGGCCTGCTCGCCGGCCGCTCCGGCGCCCGCACGGCGACCTGGGTGGTGGCCGGGACCGGCCTGCTCTGCGGTTGCTGCGGGCTGGCGGTGCTGGTCGGCCAGCGCGCCGCCCCGCTGCGGCTCGGCGCGGACGACCGGATCACCGCCGAGCTGCTGGGCCTCGTCGGCGACGCCTACCCGTCCTGGTGGATCCCGGTGAACGCGGCGGTGTCGGTGGCGCAGATCCTCGGCTATCTGGTGGTCGCCGCGCTGCTCACGTTGCCGCCGTCCGGTGCGTTCCTGCGCCGCCGCACCGCGCCGCTGCGGCTGTCCGGCTACGGCGCGACGGTGTCCGGCGCGACCGCCCCCGGGCCGACGCCCTGGGGACCACCACCCGGCCTGAACCCGCCCGCCTCCGCGCCGCCCGCCTCCGGCCCGTCGCCGTACGAGCGGCCCGTGCCGCCCCCGTCCGCACCGCCCGCGCCGCCGCCGGGTGGGTTCCCGCCACCTCCGGAGGACCGCCGATGACCGGTGACACCGACCCCTCCCGGCGCCGTGCCCTGGTCACCGGCGCCAGCCTCGGCATCGGCGAGGCGTTCGCCCGCCGGCTGGCCGCGGACGGCTGGGACCTCGTCCTGGTGGCCCGGGACGCCGCCCGGCTCGACGCGCTGGCGGCCGAGCTGACCGGCCGGCACGGCGGCGACGCCGAGACGATCGCCGCCGATCTGTCCACCGAGGACGGCTGCGCGGCGGTCGAGCAGCGGCTGACCGCCGGTACGCCGATCGAGTTGCTCGTCAACAACGCCGGCATCAGTCTGAACACGTCGTTCGTCCGGTCGTCGGTGGCGGACGAGGCGCGGCTGGTGCGGCTCAACGTGCTCGCGGTGCTGCGTCTGACCCACGCCGCTCTGGGCCCGATGACCGAACGAGGGCACGGGGCAGTGATAAATGTCTCTTCCGTTGCGGGCTTCGGTGTCCCCATGCCGGGATCCACGTACTCGGCCAGCAAGGCGTGGGTGACGAATTTCAGTGAATCGATCGGCCAGTCCGTCGCGCCGCTGGGTGTGCGCGTGATGGCGCTCTGTCCCGGCTACACACGAACCGGAAATCACGAACGCGCGGGCATCGACATGTCGCGCCTGCCCGCCTGGGCCTGGCTGCGCGCCGACGATGTGGTCGCCGAAGGGCTGCTTGACCTGCATAAAGGTAAGTTCGTGAGTGTCCCGGACTGGAAGTACAAGGTGGCGGTGGCCGGGCTGCGGTACGCGCCGAAGCGCCTGTTGCGCGGCTTCCGGCGGGACACCCGGGGTGCGGTCGGCCGGCAGCGCGGTTGACCGGCGGTGGCCCGTGGGCGGGCCGCTTCGGCGGCCGACCGGGATGGACGGTCGCACAGCGTAGCCGCTCATCGCCACCCGTCGGTCGCCCGCAGGGTTGACCAGGGCGGACCCGAAACACGGCGCTCAGACTTGCGAAGTACGCTCTGGGGCCATGGGCGACCACGACGACCTGCGCAAATTCATCACTGACCTCGCTGTGGTGCACGGCCGGGTGGTGCTCTCGTCGGGCCGCGAGGCGGACTGGTACGTGGACCTGCGCCGCGTCACGCTCCATCACGAAGCGGCTCCGTTGATCGGTCGGGTCATGCGTGACCTCACCGCCGACTGGTCGTACGACGCGGTCGGCGGCCTGACCCTGGGCGCCGATCCGGTGGCCGCCGCCATGCTGCACGCCTCGGCGGGCACCGGCCGCGCGGTCGACGCCTTCGTCGTCCGCAAGGAGGGCAAGGCCCACGGTCTCCAGCGCCGGATCGAGGGGCCGGACGTCTCCGGGCGACGGGTGCTCGCGGTCGAGGACACCTCCACCACCGGTGGAAGTGTGTTGACGGCTGTCGAGGCATTGCGTGAGGCAGGGGCCGAGGTGGTGGGTGTGGCGGTTATTGTTGATCGAGGTGCCGGCGACACGGTGCGAGCCGCCGGATTGCCCTATCGGGCGGCCTATACGTTGGCTGACCTCGGCCTTGTGGCGTAAAAGTTTGCCGATTCGGATCTGCTGATATGCAGGCGGATCGATGCTGCTGGTGGAAGGATGGAATACGTGGGAACTGCGTTGGCTGAAATGACCATGCCTCAGATCTCGCCGCTTGCCGGCGAGCCGATCGAACGCGCCGACGCCGAGCGGCTTGCGGGGGTCCTCAAGGCCCTTGCTGACCCCGCCCGGCTGCGGCTGCTCAGCCTGATCCAGTCGGCTCCCGAGGGGGAGGCGTGCGTGTGTGACCTCACCGCGCCGCTCGGCCTCTCGCAGCCGACGGTCAGCCACCACCTGCGAATCCTCACCGAGGCCGGCTTGCTGGAGCGGGAGAAGCGCGGGGTCTGGGCGTACTACCGGCTGGTGCCGTCCGCGATCGCCACGATCGCGGATCTGCTCACCCCGCCGCGGAAGCGGGCCACCAAGAAGGCTCGCTGAAACCTCCGGGCCGGCCCGACCGAGGGTCGTCCCGACCGGGTGACCGGTGGCGTGCGAGGGGTGGCGCCATCAGCGCACGGTGACGGCTGTCGTCGTCCGTGTGACCCGGCTGGAGCAGTGATGTCGAAGGCCGGTCCTCGTCCGAGGGCCGGCCTTCGGTGTCCGTACGACGTGCTCAGCGCCGGTGCTGACCGCCGTGCCCGTCACCGTGCCCGGGCCGGTGCTCCTCGATGCCCTCCCGGGCCGCCTCCACAGTGCCGGCCACCGTCGCCGCGGTGATGACGGCGACCGCCTCGCCGCGCTTGCGCGCCCGCCGGTCGCGGAGGAACTCGAAGAAGATCGGCAGCACCGAGATCACGATGATCAGCGCGACCACCGGCAGGATGTACCTGTCGATCTTGTCGCCGATGGCGTCGTAGATCTGGCGGGCCAGCAGGTAGCCGACCAGCAGGATGCCGTCCACCCAGAGGATCGCGCCCACCACGTTCCACACGAAGAACTGGCGGGCCGGCATGCCGAGCACCCCGGCCACCGGGTTGAGGAACGTCCGCACGATCGGGATGAACCGGGCCAGCACCACTGCCTTCGCCGGGCCGAACTTCTGGAAGTAGTACTCCGCCTTCTCCACGTACTCCCGCTTGAACAGCCGGGAGTTGGGCTTCTCGAACATGCGGCGGCCGTACCGGGCGCCGAGCCAGTGCCCGAGCTGCGCGCCGACGATGGCGCAGATCGGACCGCCGATCATCAGACCGGCCAGGGACAGGCGGGGGCCGTCGCCGAAGATGGCGTCGGCCACCGGTGAGGCGGCCACCCCGGCCAGGAACAGCAGCGAGTCACCGGGGAAGAAGAAGCCGACCAGCAGCCCCGTCTCGGCGAAGAGGATCACCCAGACGCCGATCATGCCGAAGGTGTGGATGAGGTCCTTCGGGTCGAGCGGGTTCAGTGCCACGCTCTCGGAGAACATCCGGGTCTTCTCTGCTGTGTCCACGGCCACACAGGGTACCCCGGCCCGGTCCGGCATATCGGCCGGACCGGGCGTCGTCGTCAGAGGCGGGGGTCCACCGGCTCGGACTCGCAGGCGAGGATCGCGAACACCAGCTCGTGGCGACGCCAGAGCGGAGCGTCCTCGGCCAGCGCGTCCAGGGCGGCCAGGCCCAGACCGTGCTCCCGCAGGGCGAGCCCGCGCTTGCGTCCCAGCGACCGGCGGCGCAACGCGGCGAGCTGCGCCGCCTCGGTGTACCCGGGACCGTAGATGATCCGCAGGTACTCCCGCCCCCGGCACTTGATCCCCGGCTGGAGCAGCGAGCCCTTCGGCGAACGAGCGGCCAGGCCCGCGTAAGGCTTGACCACCATGCCCTCGCCGCCGGCCGCGGTGAGCGCCAGCCACCACTCGGTGGCGTCGGCCACCGCCGACTCGTCGGCCAGGTCCACCACCCGCCGCCGGGTCGGGGTGAAGAACTCCGGGTCGGCGGCGCAGAGCCGGTCGGCCAGCGCCAGGTGCCAGCCGTGGTCGCGGTCGGCGTAACTCACCCCGGCCCCGGCCAGCACCGCGAACGGCGCCAGCGTCACCCCGCGCAGCCCGTCCGTCGGCCGGACGTACGCCCGGTAGGCAGCCGAGTAGGCGGTGATTTCGGCGGCCCGCCCGGCCATCCGGTCGCGCAGCCCGGCCACCGGCATCCCGCGCCCGGCGGCGGTGTCCAGCGCGGCGAGCACCGGCGGCAGCGCGGCCCGCCCGGCCGCGCCGACCCCGGCGTACTGCTCGCGGATCAGCCCGCCCGCCTTCGCCGACCAGGGCAGCAGCTCGGCGTCGAGCAGCAGCCAGTCGGTGCCCAGCTCGGCCCAGAGGCCGGCGCTGGTGACCGCGGCGCGCACCCGGGCCAGCAGTTCGCCGTCGAGCGGCGGGTCGAAGAACGGCCTGCCGGTACGGGTGTGCACCACCCCGCCGCCGAAGCGGCCCGGCTCCCGCTCCACGAGCACCACCGCCCGCGAGCCCATGTGCTTCTCCTCGCAGACCACCCGGTCGACGCCCGCCGCGCGGTAGTCGGCGAACGCCTCGGCCGGGTGCTCCAGGAAACCGTCCACGCTCGACGTGGAGCAGGGCGCCATGGTCGGCGGCAGCCACACCAGCCGGCCCGGGTCGACCGCGAACCGGCTCATCACCTCCAGCGCGGCGGCGGCGTTCTCGGCCGGCACTGTGAGCGACCCGTACGCGTGGCTGAGGTGCCGCCGTCCGGTCACGTCGGCCAGGTCCAGCACGGTGTCCGGCCGCGACGGCGTGACCGGGACCAGCGGGCGGGCCGGGGCGTACCACTCCTTCACCGCCGGGACCGCGACCAGCTCCTTCTCCGGGTAGCGCAGCGCGGTGAGCTGCCCGCCGAACACGCAACCGGTGTCCAGGCAGATGGTGTTGTTCACCCACTCCGGCTCGGGCGTCGGCGTGTGCCCGTACACGACCATCGCCGAACCGCGGTAGTCCCGCGCCCACGGGTAGCGCACCGGCAGGCCGTACTCGTCGGTCTCGCCGGTGGTCTCGCCGTAGAGCGCGAACGACCGCACCCGGCCGGACGCCCGTCCCTGGTACGCCTCCTTCAGCCCGGCGTGCGCCACCACGAGCCGGCCGCCGTCGAGCACGTAGTGGCTGACCAGCCCGTCGATGAACGTCTCCACCCCGGTGACGAACTCCGGCGGCTCGGCGGCGAGCTGCTCCATCGTCTCGGCCAGGCCGTGGGTCAGCTTGACGTCCCGGCCGCGCAGCTTGCGCAGCAGCTTCTGCTCGTGGTTGCCCGGCACGCAGATCGCGTGGCCGGCCGCCACCATGCCCATCACCAGGCGGAGCACGCCGGGCGAGTCCGGGCCGCGGTCCACCAGGTCACCGACGAACACCGCGGTACGCCCCGACGGGTGCGCCGCGTCCACCGGGCGGCCCGCGTCGTCGCGCCGCAGCACGTAGCCGAGCCGGGACAGCAGCGCCTCCAGTTCGGTACGGCAGCCGTGCACGTCCCCGACCACGTCGAACGGACCGGTCAGCTCGCGCCGGTCGTTGAACAGCTTCTCGTAGCGGATCTCCGCGGCGTCGATCTCCTCCACGCCGCGCAGCACGTGCACCTTGCGGAAGCCCTCGCGGGCCAGTCGCCCGTACGACTGCCGCAGGTCACGGCGCATCCGGTTCAGTACCTGCCGGCCGTGCGTGCGGTCGGCGCGCGCCTCCGTACGCTCCCAGGCCACCGCCTCCGGCACGTCCAGAACGATCGCCACCGGCAGCACGTCGTGCTCCCGGGCCACCCGGATCAGCCCGGCGCGGGCGTGCGGCTGGAGGTTCGTCGCGTCGACCACGGTGAGCAGGCCGCGCCGCAGCCGGATGGCGGCGACGTGGTGCAGCGCGTCGAACGCGTCGGCGGACGCGGACTGGTCGTTCTCGTCGTCGGCCACCAGGCCGCGGAACGTGTCCGAGGAGAGCACCTGGCTGGGCGCGAAGTGCCGCCGGGCGAATGTGGACTTGCCGGAGCCGGAGACGCCGACGAGCGCCACCAGTGCCAGCTCGGGGATGTCCAGGACGGTCATCGGTTCGTCGCCTCCTTCCGGTCGTTGCTGTCGTTCCGGTTGTTCCGGTCGGCCCGGTCGCGCCGGCCGGTGCTTTCGTCGCGGTCGGCGCGGGTGAGCACCGCCATCTGGGTCGGCGTGCCGACCTCCGGGTCGTCGTCGCCGACGCCGCCGAGCACCGCCGTGTAGCCGTGCGCCGCCGCCACCCGGTCCACCCAGGCGGCGAACTCGGCCCGGGTCCACTCGAACCGGTGGTCGGCGTGCCGGAACCGGCCCGGCTCGAGCCCCTCGTAGCGCACGTTGTACTCCACGTTCGGGGTGGTCACCACCACCGTGCCCGGCCGGGCGTGACCGAACACCGCGTCCTCCAGCGCCGGCAGGCGCGGCGGGTCGAGGCGCTCGACGACCTCCATCAGCACCGCCGCGTCGTACCCCCGGAGCCGGTCGTCGCGGTAGGTGAGCGCGGACTGCCACAGCCGGATCCGGTCCCGCTGCCGCTCCGGGAGACGGTCCAGGCGCAGCCGCCGGGCCGCCAGGCCGAGCGACCGGTCCGACACGTCGACGCCCACCACCTCGGTGAACCGCCGGTCGGCGACGAGTGCGGTGAGCAGCGCGCCGCCACCGCAGCCCAGGTCCAGCACCCGGCTCGCACCGCTGTCCCGCAGCGCGGCGAGCACCGCCTCCCGACGCCGTACCGCAAGGGAGGCCCGGCGGACGTCCTCCGCCGTTCCGGCCCCGCCGCCCGACGACTCGGCCGGCTCTCCGGTCGACGGCTCGATGCTGTCGTCGGCGGGCGGCTCGTCGGCCAGCCGCAGCTCGGTCAGGCGGGCCATCGCCTCGCCCGCGAGCGCCCGGCGGTGCGCCAGGTAGCGGCGCGTGATCAGGCCCCGCTCCGGGTGCCCGGCCAGCCAGCCGGCGCCGGCGCGCAGCAGCTTGTCCACCTCGTCCGGCGCCACCCAGTAGTGCTTCGCGTCGTCCAGCACCGGCAGCAGCACGTACAGATGATTGAGGGCATCCGCGAGCCGCAGCGTGCCGGTCAGCGTCAGGTCGACGTAGCGGCTCTCGCCCCACTCCGGGTACGTCTCGTCGAGCGGGATCGGAGTGGCAGTCACGGTCCAGCCCAGCGGGGCGAAGATCCGTACCGCCAGCTCGGCGCCGCCCCGGCAGCGCAGCACCGGCACCCCTACGGTCAGCGGGATCGCGCTCGCGGCCAGCTCGGGACGGTCACGCGACTCGCCGCGCAGGGCGGAGCGGAACACCTTCGACAGCGCCGACGAGAGGAGGCTGGACGCCGCGTACGGCCGGTCGTTGACGTACTGCCCGAGCGCGAAGCCCTCCGGCGCGCGGTTCTTCCGGCCGCCGCCCAGCTTGAGCGGATCGACCTCGACCAGCAACGCCGCCGTGCAGCGCGCCTCGTCCGCCTCCGGGTAGAACACATGCGCGGAACCGGCGGGCAGGTCGAAGGTCTGCACGCGGTCCGGATGCTTCACCAGGAGGTGGCCGAGGTCGGTCGCCGGGCGGTGGGTCGTGGTGAGGGTCAGCAGCACTTGTCGATGATCTCGTTCTTCTGTGTTTTTTGTCGTGGGGGTTTCCGGGGGAGCCCGACCCGCTCCGGGCGGTCAGGCTTGATCCCTGCGCGGGTCGGGCTCCCCCGGAAACCTGACGTGGTCCCCGTCGCGTCGACCTGTGCTGCCTGGTGGTTCGGCCTAGATGTGGAGGTGCCCCGCCGACCGGGTGGTCGGCGGGGCACCGTTTGTGCTTCGGGTCAGGCGACGAAGCGGGTCTTGCGGCGGCGGGTCAGCACGTAGCCGACCGCACCGGCGGCGAGCAGCAGCGCGCCGATGCCGGCGATCAGGCCGGTGGAGGAACCGGTGATCGGCAGCGTGCCGCCGTCACCGCCGCCCTGGCCACCGTCGCCCGGGTTACCGGGCGTGCCGGGGGTGCCGCCGGCCGGGTTGATGACGATCGCGGCGGTGTCGTTCTTGCCGTTCGGGTCGCCGGAGAGCTTCGTGGTGAAGCTGCCCGCCGCGTTCGCGGTCACCGTGTCGATGCGCAGGCGGAACTCGTACGGGTTCTTCATGCCCTTGGGGCTCTCGGTGACCTGGCAGGCGTACTCCTTGGCCCCCGGCTCACCCCAGTTCGCGGTCCACGGGTCCCACTCCTTCGTGGGCAGGAACGGCACGCAGTCGTACGGCGCCTCGACGACGGTCGTGCCGGCCGGGACGGTGACGCGGACCGGCAGGTCCTCCAGGCGGATGCCCGGGGTGCCCTGGCCCAGGTACTCCAGCGTGGCCGGACCCAGGTTGGTGAAGCTCGGCGCGACAGTGACGACGTCGCCCTTCTTCCCGGTGGCGGTGGCGCCCTCGGCGGCGAGGTCGGCCGGGTTGTCACCGGTGACCTTCACGGTCGCGACGGTGAAGTTGTTCATCTGGTCCAGGTCGGTCTGCGGCACCCGCGCGGCCTGCACCGACTTCTCAATTAGGCGCAGCTCGGGGCCCGTGCCGGGCTTGACCTCGTCCAGCCAGTCCTCGAACGCCTGGTCGAAGTCGTCGGTGGTCCACCAGTCGAGGTAGACCGGGAACCGGGCGCCGGTACGCGTCTCCGGGCGCAGCGTGATCGGCAGATCCTCGGAGAGCTTGTACGACCGGCCCGGCTCGATCTTCGTGTCGAAGGCGCAGAAGGCGTAGAACCCGTCCTCCTGAGCGCGGCAGTTGGAGAAGTTCCCGCCGTACGACGCGAGCCAGTCGGCCTGCACGACGAGCACCGTCCCGTCGACGGTGGTGTCGCCGCCGTTGCGGACGACGCCGGGCACGGCGGCGCGGCCACCCGGTGCACCGCTCGCCTCGACGGTCGGGTCGCTCACCAGGTCGACGCCCTCGGCGATGGTGACGCCGGCCGTACCGGTGGCCGTCTTGCCGCCCGACGTGACGCTGATCTTCAGTGCGCCCTTCTGGCCCGGCTCGGCGGTGTCCTTGCCGTTGACCAGGTAGTCGAACCAGGGCTCGTCGCCGTCGGCAAGGTCCGCCTCGCAGTGCATCTTGGTGGAGGAGACGTCGCAGGTCCAGTCCCACGCCGGCTCGACAGTGGCGAAGGCCGAGACCGCGGAGAAGTCGATGTCGATCGTGGTGCGGCCGAACTTGGGCTCCGACTCGCCGTCGGACATGTGCGCGAAGAGCGAGCCGTAACCCAGGTGGCCCGGGGCGACGAGCAGGTCGTGCGTGACGACCTCGAACGGCGCGTCCGCCGCGAGGGCGGGGGTGGCGGAGGCGGCGACGAACGCGCCTGCGACGCCCAACCCGGCGAACCAGCGCCGGGTGGAGTTGCTGAGCATGTGGGGGGTCCTCCCGTGGGGTGATCAGGTGGAGCCCACGGAGCTTAAAGATTCCTTAAAGGATCGCGTTGTCCCACATCATGAATATTGACCGAACGGATGATCGGCGCCACCGCAATGTTCCACCTGCCCGGAACCGTCCATCAATCGGACACCGGGAGGTGCAGTGACGTACGAGGAGTTCGCCGACGCGCGGTTGGGCGCCCTGCTGCGGTACGCGGTCATGCTGACCGGGGATCCGCACCAGGCCCAGGATCTGGTGCAGGAGACCCTGGTCCGGGTCCAGCTCAACTGGCGGCGGGTGGCCCGCACCGACGCCCCGGAGCGGTACGTGCGCCGGATGCTCACCAACCAGTTCATCGACTGGCGGCGCGGATCGTGGGCGCGGCGGGTGCTGCTGCGCGGCGCGGCGGACGAATCGGTGCCCGCGCCGGCCGACCACGCCCAGTCCGCGGCGGACCGGGACCAGATCCGGGACTGGCTGTCCCGGTTGCCCCGGCGTCAACGCGCCGCGCTGGTGCTGCGCTACTACGAGGACCTGCCGGACGGGGAGATCGCCGAGATCCTCGGCTGCGCCGTCGGCACCGTCCGGTCCAGCATCTCGCGTGCGCTGGCCACCCTCCGAGCCGAACTCGTGGAGGTCTCCTGATGATCGAGGACGAGCTGCGGGCCGCGTTCGCCCGCCTCGAGGAGTCGACCCCGCCCGTCGGCCCGATCCGGGCCGCCGTCGACCGGGCGGTGATCAGTCGCCGTCGGCGTCGTCGGCGCGTACGCCTGGCCGGCACGGCGCTGGCGGTCGCCGCCGTCGCACTCGTCGGTTTCACAGCGATGGCGCCCCGGCCGCCGGCGCCCACGGCGGCGCCCGCGCCCTCCACGCCGGTGCCGGAGCCCGGCGGCGCGCTGAACCTGCTGCTGCTCGGCGTCGACCAGGCCGCCGGCAGCCGGCGCGCCGATTCGGTCCTGCTGGTGCACCTGCCGGCCGACCGGAGCCGGCTCTACCTCGTGTCGTTCCCGCGTGACCTGCTGGTGCCGGTGCCACCGAACGGCGGGACGGAGAAGCTCAACGCGACGTTCTCCCGCGCCGCCGGGTCGGGCACCGACCTGGCCGCCGGCTACCGGGCGACCCGCGACGCGGTCGCCCGGCTGACCGGGGTACGCGTCGACGCCGGCGCGGTGCTCACGTACCCGGGGGCGCGTGAGCTGACCGACGCGGTCGGCGGCGTGCCGGTCTGCCTGCCGGCGCCGGTGCGTTCGGTGCACACCGAGCGGCGTTTCCCGGCCGGATGTCAGCGGCTCGACGGCGCGGCGGCGGTCGACCTGCTGCGGCAGCGGTACGGCCTGCGCGACGGTGGGCTGGACCGCGACCGCAACGCGGCCCGCTACGCCGCCGGCCTGCTCCGCCAACTGCGGGAGCAGGGCACGGCGACCGATCCGGCGCAGCTCGGCCGGCTGCTTCTGCGGGTCGGATCGGCCGTCACGGTCGATACCGGCGACCTGTCGCTGCCGGCGTTGGTGGGCGCGACCAGCCGGGCCGGTGGCGCCGAGCCGGTCGCGCTGAGTCTTCCGGTGCGCATCGCAGAGGAGAAGGGGCACGGATTCGAGCCGGACCCGGCGCTCAGCCCCGGGTTCCTGGACGCGCTGCGGGCGGACCGGCTGGCGCAGTGGGCCGCCGCCCACCCGGCCCAGGCCACCGCTCTGCGGTGACCCGGCGCCGGGTCAGCGGTAGTCGTCCTCGTCGGCGGTGACGACGCGGGCCTGCTCCATGGCGTCCCAGTCGTCGACCTCCATGCCCCGGTGCGGCTCGCCGTCCGTCTCGTCGGTCACCGTGGTGGCCTGCTCGACCGCGTCGGCCGGCTCGGCCTCCAGATCCCGCTCCTCCGGGGCGAGGTGGTCACTGGGGGCGAAGTCCTCGTCGGGCTGACCCATCGTCCCTCCCTGTTCTCCGTGCGGGCACCGTCCCCACCACCGTACGGGCTGCTCCGGGCCCTCGCTGGGTGGCGGGCGGAACGGCGGAGTCGGCGATTGTCCCGCTCCCGGCGCACGGCCGGTGCCAGGATGGGAGGCATGGGCTTCCTGATCCGACTGGCGATCACCGCGGTCGCGTTGTGGATCGCGACCCTGATCGTGCCCGGAGTGGAGGTGAGCGGCCGCAACACCGGCAGCAACGTGCTCACCCTGATCGTGGTGGCACTGGTCTTCGGTGTCGTGAACGCGGTGCTCAAGCCGCTCATCAAGGTGTTCGGCTGCGTGTTCTACCTGCTCACGCTCGGCCTGTTCGCGCTCGTGGTGAACGCGCTGCTGTTCCTGCTGACCGACTGGATCGCCGGGGTGCTGAAGCTCCCGTTCCACGTGGACGGCTTCTGGGCCGCCTTCTGGGGCGCCATCGTGGTCGCGGTGGTGAGCTGGCTGATCAGCGTCGTCGTACCGGACCGGCTGGAGAACCGGTGAGCGGCGTCCGGGCCGGTTGTGCCCCGCTCACGCTCCTGCGGGATACTGCCCGCGGTGGACAGCGCGGTCCGGCGCAACCGTGGACGTGAGCGACCGGAACGGGTCGCGCCCATGGAAGACAGCGGCCTGCACGGCCGAGAGCGGTAAGTAAGGAGCGTTCGACATGCCCATCGCTTCCCCCGAGGCTTACGCGGAGATGCTGGACCGGGCCAAGGCCGGCCGGTACGCGTACCCCGCGATCAACGTGACCTCCTCGCAGACGCTGAACGCGGCGCTCAAGGGCTTCGCCGACGCGGAGAGCGACGGCATCATCCAGGTCTCCACCGGTGGCGCGGAGTACCTGTCCGGCCCGTCCGTGAAGGACATGGTGACCGGCGCGACGGCGTTCGCCGCCTACGCGCACGAGGTCGCCAAGAAGTACCCGGTGAACATCGCGCTGCACACCGACCACTGCCCGAAGGACAAGCTGGACAAGTTCGTCCGGCCGCTGATGGCCATCTCGCAGGAGCGCGTCAAGAACGGCCAGGAGCCGCTGTTCCAGTCGCACATGTGGGACGGCTCGGCCGTGCCGGTGGCGGAGAACCTGGAGATCGCCGAGCAGCTCCTCGCCGAGGCCGCCAAGGGCAAGATCGTCCTTGAGATCGAGGTCGGCGTCGTCGGCGGCGAGGAGGACGGCGTCGAGAACGCCATCAACGACAAGCTCTACACCACCGTCGAGGACGGCCTGGCCATGGTCGACGCGCTCGGCCTGGGCGAGAAGGGCCGCTACATGGCGGCGCTGACCTTCGGCAACGTGCACGGCGTCTACAAGCCGGGCAACGTCAAGCTGCGCCCCTCGGTGCTGCACGACATCCAGGTGGCGGTCGGCGCCAAGTACGGCAAGGACAAGCCGCTGAGCCTGGTCTTCCACGGCGGCTCCGGCTCGCTGCTGTCGGAGATCCGGGAGGCGCTGGACTACGGCGTGGTGAAGATGAACATCGACACCGACACCCAGTACACCTTCACCCGTCCGGTCGCGGACCACATGTTCCGCAACTACGACGGCGTGCTGAAGGTCGACGGCGAGGTCGGCAACAAGAAGATGTACGACCCGCGCGTCTGGGGCAAGGCCGCCGAGGCCGGCATGGCCGCCCGCGTGGTCGAGGCCTGCGAGCACCTGCGCTCCACCGGCACCACCATGAAGTGACCCTATGCGTGTAAGGAAGGGCCCCTTATTAACCGCTGTGGTTAATAAGGGGCCCTTCCTCTACCGGAGGCGTTAAAAAGGGGCCCTTCCTTTCACTGCGTCAGCACCCGGACGGCGTCGCGGACGTCGTCGGTCAGGTGGATCGTGTGCGACAGGTCGCCGAACGGGGACGCGGCGAACAGCGGCCGCAGCAGCGACTCCACCGGCAGCTCGGTGGTCCAGTACGTGCGGTCCAGGAAGACGTACGCCCCGCTCGCCCCGTCGGTGCCGTAGAACGTCTTGGTGGCCGCCTGGAACACCTCCTGCACGGTGCCGGCCTTGCCGGGTGCGAACACGATCCCGCCCCGGGCCAGCCGCAGGATGGTGTCCTCCCGGATAGCGTTGGAGAAGTACTTCGCGATCCGGCCCGCGAACAGGTTCGCCGGCTCGTGGCCGTACAGCCAGGTGGGGATGGCCAGCCCGCCGGACCGGGCCCACTCGGTGCCGGGCGCCGACGGGCGGGGCGAGGGCAGCGACGTGCCGTCCGCGTACCGCTTGCGCACCGCCAGCGCCGCCGCCGTGTACCGGTCGTGGTCGGTGAAGTCCGGCGCGACGGCGAGCACGTCGATCGCGGCGGACAGCTCCTCGGCCGGCCAGGCCGCGAGGAACGCGCCGAGGTTCGCCGCCTCCATCACGCCCGGACCACCGCCGGTGACCACCAAGCGGTCGGCCCGCGCCAGCTCCCAGCCCAGCACCGCGGCCATCCGGTACGCGACGCTGCCGCGCGGCACCGCATGCCCGCCCATCACCCCCACCACCGACTGCGGCCCGTGCGCGGCCAGCCACGACCGGGTGGCGTCGGCCAGCGCGTTGTCCACACCGTGGTCGTGCAGTCGCTGCCCGAGCGCCTCGCGTACGTCCGGCAGCGCGCCGCCGTGCGCCCGGAAGTGCGCGTACACCCGGGTGTCGTACATCTCGGCGAACCCGCCCTCGGCGAACCCGGCGGCCAGCTCGTCGGCGGTGTAGAGGTGCGACGGCTGGGTCGGGTAGGGCAGCCCGGAGAACGGCGGGACCACGTTGGCGCCCCGGCGGACCAGGTCCGCGCCCACCTCGCGGCCGGCGAACCGGCAGCCCACGAAGAGCGTGCCGGTGACGTCGACGTCGCGCAGGTCGGGGATCGGATCGAGGTCGAGGCGCAGGCCCTGCACGGTCAGGCCGGCCAGGGTTCCCCCGGCCAGCCGCTGCTCGAACGCTGTGCGGGTCTCGATCTCGTTGACGTGGGGTGCGTGCGGCTCGATGACGTCCGCGGGTGGTGGGGTCGGCACCAGGCCATCCTGCCCCCGCACGGCAAGTGCCGAAACCGGGGCGGGGAACGACAGGAGCCCGGCGGGCACGCCGCCGGGCTCCTGCGTAACCGGGTCCTGGGGAGGCTCCGGATCTGTATTTGTAGTGCAAGAACCACGGCGGCGGCATGGGCCGCGGGTACGTGTGCTCCCGCCGCAGGCGTGACGAAACCCTCAGCCGTTCAGCCAACCGTCCGGGCGGGGCCCCTCGCGTACCCGAGGGCGAAGCGGGTTGAATGGGGCGATGCAGAACCTGTTGCCTGAGCCACCGGCCACCCTGCTCCCGGTCCACGAGGAGGCCGACGCCGCATTGGCGGCGGCGGCCGAGCAGGGCACCGACGAGGCGTACGCCGAGGTCGCGGCCCGTTTCCCGACCTACAGTGCGGCCTGGGCCGCGCTGGCCGGCCGCGCGCTCGCCGCGGGTCAGGTCGTCACGGCGTACGCGTACGCCCGCACCGGCTACCACCGGGGCCTGGACCAGCTGCGCCGCAGCGGCTGGAAGGGCCACGGCCCGGTGCCCTGGTCGCACAAGCCCAACCGGGGCTTCCTCCGCTGCCTCTACGTGCTGTCCCGCGCCGCGGGGGAGATCGGCGAGGCGGACGAGGCGGCCCGGTGCGCCCAGTTCCTCCGCGACTGCGACCCGGCCGCCGGAGACGCGCTCTCCGGCGACTGACCACTGCCGCGACGGCCGGTCCCGACCCGGGCACCGGCCGTCGCGCCCGTCCTACAGCCCTTCCGCCACCGACGCGGCGATCTTCAGCCAGGCGTCCCGGGTGGCGGAGGAGAGCTGCCCGTACCGCAGCGGCTCGCCGGTGTCGATGAGCCGCTCGTACGGCGCCAGCAGCACCGCCCGGGTCCGCGCCGCGAAGTGGGCCTGGATCGCGGGCAGGTCGATCTCCTTGCGCGACGGCGGCATCGAGACCACTGTGACCGCCTGCCGGACCAGCCGCTGCCGGCCGCTCTGCTCCAGGTGGTCGAGCATCCGGGCGGCGGTCTCGGCCGAGTCGTTACGAGCCGACATGGTGACCACGAGCTGGTCGGTGGCGTCCATCGCGGCCTGCCAGTTCTGCGCCCGGACGTTGTTCCCGGTGTCCACGAAGATCAGCTTGTAGAAGCGGCTGACCACCTCGCGGATCTCCGCGAACGCGGCGGCGGTGAGCATCTCGCCGCCGGTCGCCGACTCGTCCGAGGCGAGCACGTCGAACATGCCCTCGCCCTGCGAGCGGACGTACTGCGACAGGTCGCCCACCCGCCCGTGCGGCCCCTGGAACTGGGCCAGGTCGCGCAGCATGTCCCGCACCGTACGGGCGTGGAAGTCCTGCTGGGCCCGCATGCCGAGAGTGCCCTGGGTCTCGTTGTTGTCCCAGGCCAGCACGTATCCGCCGCGCTTCTGCCCGAACGTCATGGCGAGCAGCAGGATCGCCACCGTCTTGCCGGCGCCGCCCTTCGGGTTGACCACCGTCACCTGGCGCAGGCCACCGAAGTTGCGGCGGACCATCTCGATGTCGCGCTTCATCTCCTGCTCGTGCCGCCCGGGCGCGAGCCGGACCAGCCCGATCTTGTTCACCACCGCGCGTACGCCCATGGTGGCCACCGGGTCGACCGGCCGGGCCTGGCGGCGGCGGGCGAAGTCCTCGGCGGTCGGGGGCACCGCCTGCTGCGGCGTCCAGCCCTGCTCCGGGTGGGGCGCGCCCGGCTGAGGCGGCGGTGGCGGCACCACCGGGCCGGACACCGGCGCCTGCGGCGGCATCGGGCCGCCCGGCTGCGGCGCGCCGGCCTGGGGCGTCCAGCCGGGCGGCGGGTACCAGCCGGGCTGACCAGGTTGCGGCTGGTACGCGGACGGCGGATAGCCGTTGCCGTACGGGGACGGCTGCGCCGGCACGCCCGGCGACGGCGGGAACGGCCCGAGGCGGGGCGTCTGCTCGGGCGCGCCCGGCCCTGCCGGTCCCGTACCGGAGTCCGGCGACGGCTGCGTCCCGGCGACAGTGGCGCGGCCGGACGCGATGCCGTCCTCGGGGAGGGCGTCAGGCGGCGGGGGCGGTGCCACGGTGGCCCGGCCGGAGGCGGCGCCGCCGGCGGAGAGTGCCTCGGGCGGGGGCGGCGCCACGATGGCGCGGCCGGACGCGTTGCCGTCGGCCTCCGCTGACTCGGACGGCGGAGCCGCTGCCTCGGTGGGGAGCGGGTCCGGCGTGGTGGCGGAGTCCGACCCGGCCCGCTGTGGCGGCTGTGCCCACGGCGAGGTGGCCCGTCCGTTCCCGGTGCTCTCGCCGGCGGTAGCCGTTCCGGCAGTGCCGGAGGTGGGCGTGGTCGCCGGGGCGGGCGCCGCCTGCGTACCGGGCACCGCCGGTGAGCTGGATGCCGCCGGTTCCGGCTGGGCCGGTGACGGGGCGGAGGTCGCCCGGTCGAGCGTGAACGGCAGGTCCATGTCGACCGCGGGCGCCTGGGGCGCCGGGACGTCCGCGGCCGGCGGCGTGGGAGCGTCGGCGGGCGGGAGCGGCCAGGGCACCGACGCCCACGGCGGGATCGTGGCCGCCGCCGCGTCGGTCTCCTCCGGCGGCCAGAGCGGCTCGACGTCCCGCTGCGGCACCTGCGGCCGGCCCGGTACGTGGGCCCGGTCGTCGTTCTCGTGCACCACGGTTCCTCCCCATTCCTTCCGCCGAGGATAGGCGTTCCGGCCAGCGCCGCGAGCCGGGTGGGGATCGACCGAGGTCAGCCCGTCCAGACCGCCCAGGCGCCCGGCTCGGTCCACCAGGAGCGCTTACGGCTCAGTTCGCCCTCGACGCCGTCGTCGAGGAACGGCACCTTCTCGTCGCGGGGCACCACCGCCACCGCGCGTCCCCGCGCCCGGCGTACCTCCAGCCGGACCTTCTTCCGGCCCAACGCCGACCGGGTCACCACCGGTACGGCGACGCCCACCGTCACCCGCCCGTCGGCCGGATCCGGGCCGCCCAGCAGGTCCACCTCACCGAGGCGCGCGTACCCGCCCGCGTTGCCGATCGCGCACGCGGTGATCGGCTCCGAACCGTCGCTGAGCACCGTGCCGTCGACCTCGACCCGGGCCCGCCAGTGCAGCGGACGGCCCGCGTCGTCGGCGGCGCCGAGCAGCGCGCCGTCCAGCGTCACCGAGCCGCCGTCGTTGCGCAGCAGGTCGAGCCGCCGGGCGGTGCCGTCCAGCACCGCGGCGGCCACACCCGCCGGATCCCGGGGCAGCCCGAGCTGCGCGGCCAGGTCCCGCGCCGTCCCGGACCGGGCCGGATCGAGCGGGAGTACGCCGACAGGGGGCAGGTCGGGCACCGTACGGTCGTCGGCGAGGTCCGCGGGACGGCGGCTCGGCGGCGGAGCGTACCGGCGCACCAGCCGGCGCAGGACGGCGCGCAACTGACCGTCACTCGCCGTGGCGACGATCAGCCGGGTCTTGCCGTCGGAGTCCGGCCAGGTGAGGCCGTCGGCGCGCGGCGGGCCGTCGAGGCGGGCCAGCACCTCGTCGATCTCGGAGTCCGACCGGGCGGTCACGGTGGTCACCCGGGCACCCCGGGCGGTCAGCTCGTCCGCGCAGGCCAGCACCGGTACGCGCGGCGTCTCGCAGCGCTCCTCGCCGGTCTCGGCGGCGGTGTCGTCCGCGCCGCCGCAGCAGGCGCCGCCGCTGCCGCAGCCACCACCGGGAGCGTCCCGCTCCGAGCCGAGGGTGAGCAGCACCACGTCGTACACGAAGGAGCCTCCTGCTTCTCGACCAACCCCTGCTGGTCCCGCCGTCACTACTTGTTAGCCTGACACCCCGGGCTCGCTGACCGGTCGCCACCTGGCACCCGAGCCTTCTGGAGGCGAGAAGATGCCAGCGATCGTGCTGCTCGGCGCCCAGTGGGGCGACGAGGGCAAGGGCAAGGTTACCGACCTGCTGGGTGAGCGGGTCGACTACGTCGTGCGCTACTCCGGCGGCAACAACGCAGGCCACACGGTGATCACGCCGGACGGCCAGAAGTACGCGCTGCACCTCATGCCGTCCGGGGCGCTGTCACCGAGCGCGATGATCGTGATCGGCAACGGCGTGGTGGTCGACCCGAAGGTGCTGCTGCAGGAGATCGACGGGCTCGCCGAGCGCGGCGTGGACGTGTCCCGCCTGCGCATCTCCGGCGACGCGCACCTGATCATGCCGCACCACCGGGCGCTGGACCGGGTGGTCGAGCGCTACCTGGGCAGCTCCCGCATCGGCACCACCGGCCGGGGCATCGGCCCCGCGTACGGCGACAAGGTCGCCCGGATGGGCATCCGGCTCCAGGACCTGCTCGACCCGGGCATCCTGCGCAAGAAGCTTGAGCTGGCGCTCCGCGAGAAGAACCAACTCCTGTTCAAGGTCTACAACCGCAAGGCGATCGACGTCGAGGAGACCGTCGAGGAGTACCTCCAGTACGCCGAGCGGCTGCGCCCGTACATCGCCGAGACCCGGGTGATGCTCTGGGACGCGCTCGACCGCGGCGAGACCGTGCTGCTGGAGGGCGCCCAGGCCACCATGCTCGACATGGACCACGGCACCTACCCGTTCGTCACCTCGTCGAACCCGACGGCCGGTGGGGCGTGCGTGGGCGCGGGCATCCCGCCGACCGCGATCACCAAGGTTATCGCGGTGAGCAAGGCGTACACGACGCGGGTGGGCTCCGGCCCGTTCCCGACCGAGCTGTTCGACGACAACGGGCAGCACCTGCGCAAGGTCGGCCACGAGTACGGCACCACCACCGGCCGGGAGCGCCGCTGCGGCTGGTTCGACGCCGTGGTGGCCCGGTACGCGTGCCGCCTCAACGGCGTCACCGACCTTGTGGTCACCAAGCTGGACGTGCTGACCGGCCTGGCCAAGGTGCCGATCTGCGTCGGGTACGAGATCAACGGTGAGCGTTTCGACGACATGCCGATGACGCAGACCGACTTCCACCACGCCACGCCGATCTACGAAGAGCTCGACGGCTGGTGGGAGGACATCACTAAGGCGCGGACCGAGGACGAGCTCCCGGAGAACGCCCGTCGCTACATCGCCCGCATCGAGGAGCTGACCGGCACCCGGGTGAGCGTGGTCGGAGTAGGCCCAGGCCGAGAGGAAAACGTCCTCCGCCACCCCCTCCTCCCTTAACCCCCTCCCACCCCACCCACCCACCCTCCGCCCGCCACCCACCCCGGACCACCCCGTTGATCATGAAGTTAGCGGCCGTTTTGTAGATCCACATCGCCGCTAACTTCATGATCGACGGGGCGAGGGCGATGGTTGTCCACAGGGCGGGGTGGGTTGTCCACAGGGGCTTCGCGTGGGTGGGGTGCGCGGGGACGCTCGGTGGGTGGAACGGGCTTGGGTGATCCGGCAGATCGCGAGTGACCAGGGTGGCGTCGTCACCCGTGCGCAGGCGCTCCGGGCCGGCTACAGCCGGCACGAGATCGACAACCTCCTCACCTCGCGTCGGTGGCGGCGGCTGGCCCGCGCGACGTACGCCGTCGAGCGCACCGGGCCCGACGGCGTGGAACGGCGGCGGCAGATCCGGGCGGCGGTCCTGTCGCTGGGCCCGGAGGCGCACGCCGTCCTCGGCACCGCTGCCGAGCTGCACGGGATCGCGGGGCTGCCGAGGACGGGCGCGATTCACGTCGCGGTCCCGGGTCGCGCGGCCCGGCCGTCCCGCGTCAGGGATCCTGCCGTGACGCTGCACCAGTTCGAGCATCCCGAGCAGGCGCTGACGACCGTCGACGGCATTCCGGTGACGGCTCCCACGCACACGCTTGCGGAACTCGTCCTCCGGGTTCGTCGCTACGTCGCGGTGGCCCTGCTCGACTCGGCGCTCAATCAGGGGCGGATCACCGAGGAGGAATTCGGTGCCATCCCCGTCCTGATCGCGGGGCGGCGGGGCGTGGTGCATGCGCGTCGTCACCTGGCTGAGGCGAACGGCGCCGCCCAGTCGCCGCTGGAGACGCGTACCCGGCTGCGGTGCATCGACGGAGGCGTCCCGCCGGACGCCCTTCAGATCGAGGTACGCGACGCCGACGGTTATCTGCTCGGCGTCGGCGACATGGGCTGGCGGGCTGCCCGGGTGATCGCGGAGGCGGACGGAAGTGGTCCGCACTCCACGCCCGATGCGCTCTTCGACGACCGGCAGCGGCAGAACCGCCTGACCAACGCCGGCTGGACCGTCCTCAGGTTCACCTGGCCCGACACCCTCCGCCCCGACTACATCCCCCAGGTCGTCCGCGCGGCGCTGGCCGCAAGGACCCGGCGTTGACCATGAAGTTGACGGCGATGTCGATCTCACATCCTGCCGTCAACTTCATGATCGACGGGGTGGGGTGGGGTGGTCAGTAGGATGCCGGTCGTGCGCGTACTTCTTGTGGGTGGTGGTGGGCGGGAGCACGCTCTCGCGCTCGGACTCGCCGGTGACCCGGCTGTCGAGGCGCTCGTCGCGGCTCCGGGGAATCCGGGGATCGCCGCGGTGGCCGAGCTTCGGGAGGTGACACCCACCGACCCGGCGGCAGTGGCGGCCCTCGCCGTCGAGGTCGCGGCCGACCTGGTGGTCATCGGGCCGGAGGCGCCGCTGGTGGCGGGCGTCGCCGACGCGGTACGCGCCAAGGGCATCGCGGTGTTCGGCCCGAGCGCGGAGGCGGCCCGGCTGGAGGGCTCGAAGACGTTCGCCAAGGACGTGATGACCGCTGCCGGTGTGCCGACCGCCCGCGCGTACACCTGCGAGGACGCGAGTGCGGTGGCGCAGGCGCTGGACGAGTTCGGCGCGCCGTACGTGGTGAAGGACGACGGGCTCGCCGCCGGCAAGGGCGTGGTGGTCACCGACGACCGGGCTGCCGCCGAGCGGCACGCGGCGGAGTGCGGCCGGGTGGTGATCGAGGAGTACCTGTCCGGTCCCGAGGTCTCCCTGTTCGTGGTGACCGACGGCGAGGCGGCGGTGCCGCTGCTGCCGGCGCAGGACTTCAAGCGGGTCGGCGACGGCGACACCGGGCCGAACACGGGCGGCATGGGCGCGTACGCGCCGCTGCCGTGGGCCCCGCCGAACCTGGTCGACGACGTGATGCGCGACGTGGTGCACCCGACGCTGGCGGAGTTGCGCCGCCGGGGCACCCCGTTCGCCGGGCTGCTCTACGTGGGCCTGGCGATCACCCCGTCCGGCCC
Organism: Micromonospora sp. Mcm103; assembly: GCF_024519755.1. Lineage (NCBI taxonomy): Bacteria > Bacillati > Actinomycetota > Actinomycetes > Micromonosporales > Micromonosporaceae > Micromonospora > Micromonospora sp. Mcm103. The sequence goes on along the minus strand of NZ_JALJRJ010000004.1, from coordinate 22,075 downwards.
GCGTGTCATCGAGTTCAACGCGCGTTTCGGCGACCCGGAGACGCAGGTCGTGCTCGCCCTGCTGGAGACGCCGCTCGGCGGGCTGCTGCACGCCGCCGCCACCGGCACGCTCGGCGCGCACCAGCCGCTGCGGTGGCGCGACGGCGCGGCGGTCACCGTCGTGGTGGCGGCCGACGGCTATCCGGCGGGCCCGCGTACCGGTGATGTGATCACCGGCGCGGACCGCGCCGGGATCATCCACGCCGGCACCCGCCGGGACGCCGACGGCACGTTGCGGTCCGCCGGCGGCCGGGTCCTCTGCGGTACGGCGACCGGGCCGGACCTGGCCGCCGCGCGTGACGCCGCCTACGAGTTGGTACGCGACGTGGAGCTGGCCGGTTCCCACCACCGCACCGACATCGCGGCGGCGGCGGTGGACGGCCGGATCACGATCCCGGGCTGACGGTCCCGCGCCGGCGGCCGGCCATCCGGTTGAGCACGTTCGCCGTGGCCCGCTCGATGCGTGGGTCGCGGTGTCCCTGCCGGTCCAGGGCCAGCGTCCAGCCGAGCGTGCCGCTGGCGAACACCACGGCGCCGCGTGCCGTCTCGTAGACGTGGCTGCTCTGGAGTCGCCGGCCGCCCTGCTGCGCCGGGTACGGCGACGAGCTGAGCGTGGTCCCGGCGGGCCGGGCGAGGGCGGCGTGCAGCCCGTCCGCCTCGCCCGCGACCACGCCCGGGATGCGGTCGCCGTCGGCGACGCCGGTGCCGGACCACACCCAGTTGTCGGCACCGCGCACCACGAGCGGCTGCGGGGTCAGCACGATGCCGTTGTACTGCACGCCGAGCAGCGCCTGTTCCGGCCGGTCGAGGTCGCGCCACGTCACAGTCGGGTCGCCGGTGCCGGCGCCCGGGTCGGGGAGCGTCTTGGCGCACTCGACGACCCGTTCGGGGCGGCCGTCGGCGGCGGGCCGTACGCGGGCGTGCCAGTAGACGCTGTTCGCGCCGAGGAACGCGAGGCTGGTGCCCCCGTCCAGGCCGACCTCGGTGGCGCGGCGCATCTCGGCCGACCAGTACTCGTCGTGCCCGCAGAACACCAGGCCCCGGTACCGCGCCGGGTCGAGTCGCCCGGAGTGCAGGTCGAAGCTGGTGGCGTAGCTGACGTCGTAGAGGTTGCGTTCCAGCCACCGGACCGCTGCCTCGTCGCGGTCGAAGTGGGTGGGCCGGCCCGCGTCGGCGTACGGGCGGTCGAACGAGACAGCGCGTGCCCGCAGCGCCGGGTCGCGCCGCCCGTCGGTCCGGTAGCCGTTGTAGAGGCTCTTGCCGACCCGCCGGTCGCGCGGCCACTGGTTGTACGCCTGCCAGGTGGTCACCGGCAGCACCACGCAGAGCGCGGCCGGGCGCCTGTCGTCGCGCACCACGAACGGCGTGCACGCCCGCCAGCCGCCGGCCGAGGTGAAGACCGCCTGGTAGAGGCCGGAGGTCCAGCCGTGCGGGACGGGCAGGCGCCAGGACACCGGCCACCGGCAGTCGAGCGCACCGGTGTCCGGGTCGGCGACCGGCACCGGTTGCGGCTCGCCTCTCAGCTCGGGGCTGGTCAGCATCGTGCGGGCGCCCGCGCCGTCGTACCAGCCGATGCGGTGCACGCTGATCCGGAACCGGCCGCCCGGGTTGACGGCGACGTGGAAATCGATCACCTCGCCGGGGGCGACGCTCGTCGTCGAGGCGTACCCCTGGATCTGACGCCGCCGGTCGTCGGCGGCCCGGCCGCCGTGCTCGGGCCACCACGGCTCACCGGCGGCGCGGTTCTCCCGCTCGACGGGCGGAACCGGCCAGCGGGTGGGTGGGTCGTCGGGCCGGCCGTGGACCGGGTCGAACGAGCCGAGCGCGGCGGCGGACGCGCCGCCGACGAGGAGGCCGAGCGCGGTACGCCGCCGAAACCGGTCCATTGTGGTGCTCCCCGTTCCCCGTCCGGTCGGGAGACAAGGTAGCACCGGCGGCCGGCGCTGTCTGTCCGTTGTTGATCAATCGAAGTAGCGGCGCAGCTCCCGGGTGAGCACCTTGCCGGTGGCGTTGCGCGGCAGGTACTTGACGAACACCACGTCACGGGGCACGGAGAAGCGGGCCAGGTAGCGCCGGACGTACTCGCGGACCGCCTCCGGGTCGAGCGTCTCGCCGGCCCGCAGCGCCAGGAACGCGGCCAGCCGCTGACCGTAGTCGGGATCCGGTACGCCGATCACCGCGACCTCGCGGACCTGCGGCAACCGGGCGATCAGGTCCTCCACCTCGGACGGGAAGACGTTCTCACCACCCGAGACGATCATGTCGTCGGCCCGGCCGTCGACGAAGAGCAGTCCGTCGGCGTTGAGCCGGCCCAGGTCGCCGGTGTCGAGCAGACCGTCGCGGCTCTCCCGGCCGGCGCCCGAGGTGTAGCCCTCGAACAGCATCTCGTTGCCGACGAAGATCCGCCCGACCTCGCCGTCGCGGACCGGCCGGCCGGTCTCGTCCAGGATGGCCAGCCGGGTGCCGTGCGGCGGCCGGCCTGCGGTGGTGGGCGCGGCGCGCAGTTCGGGCGGGCCGGCGATGGAGGCCCAGGAGACCTCGGTCGAGCCGTAGAGGTTGTAGAGCACGTCGCCGTACCGGTCCATGAAGGCGGTGGCCAGGTTGCCGGGCAGCGCGGATCCGCTGACCGCCACCACCTTGAGCGGCGGCCGGGGCTGCGGTGGCGCGACCTCCATCAGCCGTTGCAGCATCACCGGTACGGCGAACATCGCGTCGCACCGCTGGTCGACGAGCGCGGCGAGCGTGGCGGCCGGGTCGAAGCGCCGGTGCAGTACGACCGTGGCGCGCAGCGCGAACGAGACCTGGAGTGCGGCGTACCCCCAGGTGTGGAAGATCGGCGCGGCGATCATCACGGTGTTCTTCGCGTGCAGCGGGATCCTGTCGATGATGGACACCAGCGGGCCGAAGCCGTGCGGGGTGGGCCGGCGGGCGCCCTTGGGTGCGCCGGTGGTGCCGGAGGTCAGCACTATGGTGCGGCCGTCGCGCTCCGGCGGCTGGAGCTTCTCCCCGGGTACGGCGGCGGCGATCAGCTCCTCCTGCCCCCGCTCGTCGACCCGGTGCAGCTCGGCCGGGAGGCCGAGGACGCGCTCGGTGAACTCGCCGTCGTGCACCAGGACGCGCAGGCCCTGTTCCTCGGCCACAGTCACCAGTTGCGCGGCGGACAGGCCGGTGTTGACCAGGACGGCGTCCGCGCCGAGCAGCATCGCTGCGACTATCGCCTCGATCAGGCCGTGGTGGTTGCGGCAGAGCACGCCCACCCGGTCGCCGGTCTGCACGCCGAGGTGGGAGCGCAGCGACCGGGCCAGCCGCTCGGAGCGGTCGAGCAGTTCCTGGTACGTCATGGTGGCGCCCTGCTCGTCGACCACAGCGACGCGGCCGGGGTCGCGGGCGGCGGCCTGGCGCAGCTCCCCGGCGAGGCTCCAGCCCCACCGGCGCAGCGCGTTGAGCTGGGAGACCACGCGGATCGGTCCGCCCGGGGCGAGCAGTCCACGTCGGGTCAGCGTGGCGGCGATGAACGGCAGGTCCACGGCGCAACTCCTTCGCGTTCGTGGTTCGTCGACCAGGCTCCGGACGGTCGGGCGTCCGGTTCGGCATGATCTTGTGCCCGATCGCGGTTCGGGTCGGCCCGGGAGCGGCGGCCCGGCCCGCGACGGCACGAGGCGTCACGGGTCGGGCCGCGGCCCGCCGGCGGTCAGCGGATCTGCATCCCGGAGATGGCCCGGGAGATGACCAGCCGCTGGATCTCGGAGGTGCCCTCGAAGATGGTGTAGATCTTGGCGTCCCGGTACCACCGCTCCACCGGGTGGTCGCGCAGGAAGCCGGCGCCGCCGAGGAGCTGGACCGCCTTGTCGGTCACCGAGACGGCCACCTCACCGGCCTTGAGCTTGGACATCGAGCCCTCACCGGCGGTGAACGGCCGGTTGTTGCGGCCCATCCAGGAGGCGCGCCAGACCAGCAGCCGGGCCGCGTCGATCTCCATCTTCATGTCGGCGAGCGCGAACGCGACCGCCTGGTTGGCGATGATGGGGCGTCCGAACTGGACCCGCTCCTTGGCGTAGTCCAAGGCGTACTCGTAGGCGGCGCGGGCCACGCCGAGCGCCTGCGCGCCGACTGTCGGGCGGGACAGCTCGAACGTCCGCATCGCCGCCTGACCGGAGGCGCGCTGCCCGGACCGGGCACGGCCCAGACGCTCGTCGAGCGCGCCCTTGCCGCCGAGCAGGCAGCGGCCGGGCACCCGGACGTCGTCGAGGAAGACGTCCGCGGTGTGCGAGGCGCGCAGCCCCAGCTTGCGCAGCTTGCGGGTGGCGGTCAGACCGGGAGTGCCAGGGGGTACGACGAACGCGGCCTGGCCGCGCGAGCCCAGCTCGGGCTCGATCGAGGCGGTCACGACGTGCACCCCGGCGATGCCGCCGTTCGTGGCGTACGCCTTCTGGCCGTTGAGCACCCACTCGTCGGTGGCCTCGTCGTAGACGGCGCGGGTACGCATCGAGCCGACGTCGGACCCGGCCTCCGGCTCGCTCGTGCAGAACGCGGCCACGGCCGGGGAGTCGACGTCGCCGAAGCACTGCGGCACCCACTCGACGAGCTGCTCGGGGGTGCCGGCGCCGTAGATCGCGGCGACCGCGAGGGAGGTGCCGAAGATGCTCAGGCCGATGCCGGCGTCACCCCAGAAGAGTTCCTCGCTGGCGATCGGCAGGGAGAGGCCGGTGGGGTCGGCCCAGCAGGTGGCGAGGAACTCGAACCCGTACAGGCCGACCTTCGCGGCCTCCTGGATGATCGGCCAGGGGGTCTCCTCCCGGGCGTCCCACTCGGCCGCGGCCGGGCGCACGACCTCGGCGGCGAAGCCGTGCACCCAGTCGCGAAGGTCCCGCTGTTCCTCGTTCAGGTCGAGCGAGAACTCGGCCATGTCAGGCCTTGGGGATGTCGAACAGGTTGGCGATGTTGGCGGCCAGGCCCAGGTCGCCCTTGGCCTTCAGCTTGCCGGTCATGAACATCATCACCGGGTTGGCGCCACCGGAGACGATCTTCAGGAACTCGACCGGGCCCATGGTGAGGCTCAGCTTCGGGTCGCGGGTCGCGGTCTCCGAGACGGTGCAGGTGCCGTTCTCGATGACGATCTCGTAGGTGTCGGTGCCACCGTCCGGACGGCCGGTGATGTTCCAGTGGATGACCGCGTTCGTGGCACCGGCGCGGTCGGCGCGGAACAGCGTGGGCATCCGGTTGAAGACCTCGCTGAGGATCTTGCCGCGCGAGTCGCCGGACATGATCTCGTTGATCTTGGCGTCCGGCGTGGACTTGACCAGCTGCGCGAATTCCTTCGGGCCGACGTTCGCGAAGTTGGCCGGGTCGAAGTCAGTCATGGGGGATTGCACCTCTCGGGCGGGGCCACTTTGGTTACTCTGGCGTAACCTTACGCACGGGTAGGTATGCTCGCAAGGGTGTCCAGCACGCCGACCTTCAAGCGCCTCCCACGCGCCGTACGCGAGCAGCAGATGCTCGACGCGGCGGTGAAGGTGTTCTCCCGCCGCGGCTTCCACGCCGCCAGCATGGACGAGATCGCCGACGACGCCGGCATCTCCAAGCCGATGGTGTACGCCTACCTCGGCACCAAGGAGGAACTCTTCATCGCCTGCCTGCACCGGGAGAGCACCCGGATGATGGAGGCGATCGCCGGCGCCGCCGCCCCCGACCTGCCCGCCGACGAGCGGCTCTGGCGCGGGCTGCGCGCGTTCTTCGGCTTCGTCGGCGCACACCGCGACGGCTGGGCGGTGCTCTACCGGCAGGCCCGCGGCTCCCAGCCGTTCGCCGCCGAACTCGCCGCCATGCGTGACCGGCTGGTCGAGGTGGTCGCCGGGATGCTCGACCACGCGCTGCGCGCCTCCGGCCGCGAGGTCGGCGCCACCGACCTGGAGGTGGTCGCGTACGGGCTGGTCGGTGCCAGCGAGTCGCTCGCCGACTGGCTGGCCGACCACCCCGAGGCGGACGCAGGGAAGACCGCGACGCGGATGATGAACGTGGCCTGGCTCGGCGCCGACCAGCTCCTGCGCGGCGTCACCTGGCACCCGCCTACGGCGTAAGGAAGGGCCCCTTCTTAACGCCTCCGGCAGAGGAAGGGCCCCTTCCTGACACCTGCGGCGCGCGGTGGCCCCGCGCCCAGCGCACCATCTCCACCACGAGCGTCACCGTCAGGGCCAGCCCCAGACCGAACAGCAGTCCCCGGATCGGGTCCTGCTCGAAGGCGAGCCCGCCGAGGTAGCCGACCGACGCCGAGTAGGTGCCCCAGGTCGCGGCGGCGAGCGCGTCGAAGGCGAGGAACCGCCGCCGGCGAAAGCGGGTCGCGCCCATGGTGAGGGTGACGGCGGTCCGGCCGCCCGGCACGTACCGGGCGACGGTGAGGATGAGCCCGCCGCGCACGGCGATTCCCCGCCGGGCCCGGTCCACAGCGGCCCGCCGACGGCTCTCCCGTGGCAGCCGGTCCAGCAGCCGAGCCCCGCCGTGCCGGCCGATCGCGTAGGAGACGTGGTCGCCGACCAGCGCGCCGAGCGCCGCCACGCCGATCACCAGCGGCAGGTCCGGCTGGCCGGTGGCCGCGAAGACGCCTGCCGTGATGACAGCTGTCTCGCTCGGTACGACGGGGAAGAACCCGTCCACCACGGCAATGGCGAACAACGCCAGATAGACCCAGGGCGACGAGATCGTGTCGTGGAGCAGTTCGAGAGCGGCATCCATGGCGTCGATGCTGGTCCGGCCGGGCGCCGACGGAATCTGCCGTCGGTCGGCCCGGAGGGTGCACTTTCGTCGTGCCGTACCCCGAGGTGGTCTCGGGGTCGGCACCCAACCCTCCCCGAGCCCGGTGCCGTCGCGGGCCCGCCGGGCCTAGGCTCGTCGGGTGACCGCCTGGGCGGGCGCCGTCCGGCGCGTCGAACCGTACCTGCCGGTGCTGCTGGCCGGGACGGTGGCCGCCGCCACCTGGGCCTCGGCGACCGGCGGGCTCGGCGTGCGCTCGCCGCTGCCGCCCGCGGTGATCCTCCTGCTCGCGCTGGCCACCGGTGCCTCGGTGCTCTCGTCACGTCGCTGGGTGCTGCCCGCCGCGGCCGCCGTGTGCTGGCTGGTCCTGGCCGCCTGGGCGGCCGTCGTGGTCACGTCCTGGCGGGCCGGCACCGGACTGCGGGGGCGGCAGCTCGCCGCGTACCTGTTCGGGACGCTCCCGGTCATGCTCACGGGAATGGCGGTCGGCAGCGCGGTGGGTGGCGAACGCCGCATGGTCATGGCGACCCCCGGAAACGCGGTGGTGTTCTACGCCTGGCTGGTGATCGCTCCGGCGATCGTCGGGCTCTGGATCCGGGCCCGCCGGGACGCCCTGGCGGCCCTGCGGGACCGGGCCGAGCGGCTGGAGCGCGAGCAGGAGGCGCAGGCCGACCGGGTACGGGCGGAGGAACGGGCCAGGATCGCGCGGGAGATGCACGACGTCGTGGCGCACCGGGTCTCGCTCATGGTGGTGCATGCGGGTGCGCTTGAGGTGACCACCGCCGATCCCGCCACGGTCGAGACGGCCGCGTTGATCCGGTCCACGGGCCGGGCCGCCCTGACCGACCTGCGGGAGGTGCTCGGCGTGCTGCGTCAGGAACGGCCGCTCCCGGCGCCGGGCTGGCACACGGTCGACGATCTGGTCCGCGAGTCGCGCGCGGCCGGACTGCGGGTGAGCCGGTCGGACGAGGGAACGCCCGGGCCGGTGCCGGACGCCGTGGCCCGGACCGTGCACCGGGTGGTGCAGGAAGGGCTGACGAACGTGCGGAAACACGCCCCGGACGCGGCGGTCGACGTACGCCTGCGGCACCTGGCCGACGGGGTCGAGGTCACCATCCGCAACGACCGGTCCGACCGTCGCGATCCGGTGCTTCCGGGTGCCGGGCTCGGCCTGGTCGGCCTGCGCGAACGGGTCGAGCTGACGGGTGGGCGGCTCACGGCGGGGCCGATCCCCGGCGGGGGCTTCCTGCTGCGTGCGCTGGTCCCGGCCGGGGAGACGTCGTGATCCGCGTCGTGCTCGCGGACGACGAGCAGCTCATCCGCGCCGGGCTCCGGTTGATCCTGGAGGCCGCGCCGGACATCACCGTGGTCGGCGAGGCCGCGGACGGGGCCGAGGCGCTGGCCGCCACCGTACGGTTGCGCCCCGACGTGGTGCTGCTCGACGTCCGCATGCCCGGCGTCGACGGGCTGGCCGCCGCCCCCGGGATCGTGGCCGCCGGACCGAAGGTGGTCATGCTGACCACCTTCGACCTGGACGAGTACGTGCACGAGGCGCTCCGGGCCGGCGCGGTCGGTTTCCTCCTCAAGGACACGCCGCCCCGGGACCTCGCCGCCGCCGTACGGACCGTCGCCGCCGGGAACGCCATGCTCGCGCCGACGGTGACCCGGCGACTGATCAGTTCCTTCGCCGAGCGCGGTCCGGCCCGCCGGGAGGCCGCCCGGCAGCGGCTGTCCCGGCTGACCGAGCGGGAGGCGGCGATCGTCCGCGAGGTGGCCCGGGGGGACGGGAACGCCGAGGTGGGCCGCCGGGTCGGCGCCAGCGAGGCGACCGTGAAGACGCACGTCAGCCGTGCGCTGGCCAAGCTCGGCCTGGCCAACCGGGTGCAACTCGCCATCCTCGTGCACGACGCCGACCTGCTGGACTGACGGCCCCGGAACCGCGCCGGATCCGGCCGCGGCGGGGTCAGCGGCGGGCGGCCCGGGTCCGAGCTCTACGCCGGCCCCAGCGGACGGCCTCGAACAGGCCGGTGACCGCCAGCGAGATGGCGACGCCGGCGAGCAGCCCGGACAGCGGGTTGTGCTCGAACGCCAGGCCACCGAAGTAGCCGAGCAGCCCGCAGTAGACCCCCCAGGTGGTGCACGCCAGGCCGTCGTACAGCAGGAACGTGCGCGCCGGGTAGCGGACCGCGCCCATGGTCAGCGTGACCGCGGTCCGGCCGCCGGGGACGTACCGGGCGGTGGTCAGGATCATCCCGCCGCGCCTGTCGACCGCCCGGCGGGCCCACTCCGAACTGGCCCGCCGCCTGCTGTCCGCCGGGAAGCGGGCCAGCCGGTGCGCGCCGCCGCCGCGCCCGATCGCGTACGAGACGTGGTCGCCGACGAGCGCGCCGAGCGCGGCGGTCAGGATCACCAGCACCAGGTTCGGCTCGCCGCCGGCCGCGAAGACCCCGGCGGTGATCACCACGGTCTCGCCGGGGACCGCCGGGAAGAACGCGTCGACGGCGGTGACCGCGATGATCACCAGATACACCCACGGCGACGTCACCGTGTGGTGCAGCAGGTCGAGCACGTCCCCCATGCACCCATGCTCGGTGGTGCGGTGTTAAGCAGGGGCCCTTCCCATACAAAAGGCGTCAACAAGGGGCCCTTCCTTCTCCTCGGCCGTCGGCCCGCGCGACGTGAGCACCACCGGCGCCCCCAGCGCCTCCGAGACCGCAGCCGGCCAGTCGGCGGGCGACTCGTCCAGCACCGGCCGGGCCCGCATCAGCCGCTCGGTGAGCGCCGCCTGCCGGTCCAGGTCACCGGCCGGCCCCGGGACGAGCCGGTCCAGGCCCTCGTACCGGCGGCAGATCCGCAGCTCCGGACCGGCCAGGTCGAGGTGGGTGAGCGCCAGCCCGTCGACGCCACCGGCGACCTCCAGCGCGTACCGGTGGGCGACCGCGTCGAAGTGCCCGAACCGGAACCGGCCCTGCCAGGGGTTCGTCCCGTTGTGGCGGTCGGTGAACGGCAGCGCCGCGTCCTCGGTGACCAGCGGTCCCGGACCGTGCCGGGTGGTGGTCGTGCGCAGCACGCCGAGCCGCTGCGCGGTCCCGGCCATCCCCGCCTCGGCGAGCAGCGTCTCGGCGTTGGCGAACGTCGTGGTGCTCCACGTCGTGTACGGGTGGAAGCCGTGCCACTCGTCCAGCAGCACCCCCTGGGCGCCCTCGAACACGCAGGTGCCCTCGCGCAGCGCGGATGCCAGCCAGGTCCGGTCGACGATCGCCACCCGGCGCGCGAAGGCCGCGTACGCGGGCAGGCAGTCCTCCACCGGCGGCGCGTCGAGCGGGCCCAGCTCGGCGGTGAGCCGGTCCCGTAGCGCGGTCAGCCGCCGGCGCAGCACCGCCGGGCGGCGGCAGTCCGCCACCCGGGGTGCCTCGTCGGGGTGGGCGAGGCCGTACGCGACCGCCTCGCCCACCCCGAGCCCGCAGGAGCCGTGCCGGTCGGCTCCCCGGGCGATCTCCCGGGCGCGATTCGCGGCCCGGTGGTACGGGGTGGCGAGCAGCGCCTCCCCGTCCACTGTCAGACGGTCGAGCGCGTCGGGCACGCCGACCGACGCGAGGTGGTCGGCCTCGGCGGCCAGCGCCAGCGGGTCCACCACCACGTGCCGCGCCAGGTGTGTCCGTACGCCCGGACGGAACGTCCCGGCGCCGAGCTGCGCGAACGTGTGGTGCCTTCCGTCGCGCAGGACGACGTTGTGCGCCGCCTGCGCGCCCCCGTTGAACCGGATCACCGTGTGGACCTGCCGGGTGGCGCAGAGCAGGTCCACCACTGTGCCCTTGCCGGCGTCGCCGTAGCCGAGGTCGACCACCATCACGTGGTTCACAGCCGGGTGACCCCGCTTGCGCCGTCGGCCGGGCTGAACGGCAGCGTCGCCACCGCGCGCCGGTCGGAGCCGAGCCGGGCGAGCGCCTTCGAGACGGTACGGGTGGCGGTGGAGCCGGCCCGGTCCAGGTCGCGCAGCCCGGCGTCCAGGTCGATGGCCTGCTCGCCGAGGCCGACGGTGAGCGCGATCGTCTCGCAGACCGCGTCCAGGTCGTCCAGCTCGACCGCGTTCTGCCCGAGCAGGCCACGCCAGAAGTCCAGCACCTTGCGGTTGCCCGCGTAGTGGCTGCCGGCGGGCAGCAGGTAGTAGGTGTCCCAGCGCGCGGTCACCTCGTCCACCATCTGCCGGACCGGCACGTCCTCGCGCAGGTCGTCGCCGATCAGCCGGCTCACCTCAGCGGTCTTCACCGCCGGGTACGCCAGTTCGTCGCCGATGATGAACAGGTAGCCGCGCCGGCCGCGCTTGTCCCAGCTGTCGGTGGCCGTGTGCCGGGCCATGAAGTACAGCGCCAGCTCGTACGACTCCATCATCTGGCCGCCACCGCCGCCCTCCAGCACGATCCGGCCGAGGTCGTCGTCCATCCGGTTGTCGGACTCGAACTGCCCGATCTGCAACGGCACCCGGTCGCAGGTGGCGTCGCCGATCGCGCCGAACATGACCTGCGGGTCCTTCGTGTACCCCTGGCGCAGCAGCAGGCCGAGCAGCTGCGGCAGCTTGCTCTGCAGCACCCGGGGCACGTGCCCCATCGAGCCGGTGACGTCGAACAGCACGGCGATCGGCGTCGACTGCGGGTGCTCGGCGGAGTCGCGGCTCTCCCGCAGCGCGTCGCGCGGGTCGAGCGCCGGGTGCACCTTCCGTGCGCCGCTGTCGCTGTAGGAGAACGCGCTCTTGCCGGTGCGGCGCCGGTAACGGTCGGCGGCGTCGTACACGTCGGTGGACCAGATTCCACTGCCCATGGCAGCCTCCCTACGGGTTGAGGGTGAAGGGTCGGAAGGTGCGCGGCCCGTACAGCCGGTGCAGCACCTCGTCCAGTTCGCGCAGCAGCCGCCAGGCGTCGTCCGGCCGGGTGGCGAGCGCGGTGCCCTGGCAGCCGTCGGCGAAGGCGCGCAGCTCGCGGGGCGCGCGGTCACCCATCAGCCAGGTCATGCAGCGGGCGGCCATCGCGATGTCGGTGCCCGGGCCGCACTGCCGCTTGGCGGCGACCTCCGGCGGATACCAGTCCTCGTGGCCGGGCACCAGCGCCGGCACGAGCCCGCCCGGCTCGGCCGAGAAGCACCAGTCGACGAGCACCACGCCGTGCGCGTCCGGCTCGATCAGCACGTGCCGGGGCAGCACCGCGCCGTGCACGACGCCGGCCCGGTGGGCCAGGCCGAGCGCCACGAGCAGCCGCCGCCACATCCAGGCCGCGTCGCGCGGGTCCAGCCCGTCCGTGTACGCGCGGCGCACGTCGTCGAGGCTGCGCAGTCCGGGTACGGTCACCAGCTCGTTGACCTGCCGTTGCACGCCGGTCGACGGGTCGCGCGCCGGGTAGGAGTCAACGAGCCGGGGCACGTACGCGAGGTGCTTGGCGTCGCCGCGCTCGGCGATCCGGCGCAACGCGCGCGCCTCGCGGGCCATCAGGTCGTTGTCGCCGGGGTGCCGGGCCACTTTGAGCAGGCGTCCGTCGCCGTGGTCGTGCAGGTCGGCGACGTCGCCGACGTACATCGGGGCGGGGGTGCGCCACCGGGTGGTGACGGTGACCAGCGCTTCGGCGGCGGCGGCGCGTATCCCGGGGTCGGCCGCGCCCAGCCGGTCGGGGTGCAGCGCGCCGACCAGCTCGCGGTAGCGGCGGGCGGGCTCCTGCGTGCCGAACAGGTCGGCGTCGGTACGCGCGGCGGTGACCAGCCGGATCGCCTCCTCGGTCCTCACCGCACCGTCTCCTCCCGGGCGGGGCGCAGCAGCGCCGGGTGCAGCAGCCGGGCGTCTCCGGCGCGGTAGAGCTTGGCCCGGGGGCCGCCGCGCGTGCCGCCGCGTTCGGTGCTGGCGCCGGTGCTCTCCACGAAGCCGGGCACCGAGAGCACCTTGCGGTGGAAGTTGCCGGCGTGCAGCGGGTGGCCCCAGACCGTCTCGTAGACCTCCCGCAGCTCGGTGATCGTGAACTCGGGGGCGAGGAACCGGGTGGCCAGCGGCGTGTACTCCAGCTTGGAGCGGGCGCGCTCCAGGCCGTCGGAGATGATCCGGCCGTGGTCGAAGGCGAGCTGCCGGCTGGTGAGCGCGGTGACCGGCAGCCAGATCGCCTCGTCGGCGTCGGTGTCGGCGACCGGGTCGGGCAGGTCGGGGGCGAACGCCAGGTGGGCGACCGAGACCACGCGCATGCGGGGGTCGCGGTCGGGGGCGCCGTAGCTGCCGAGCTGTTCCAGGTGCACCCGGCGCAGCCGCTCGCCGCCGAGGCCGGTCTCCTCGGCCAGCTCGCGCCGGGCGCCCGCGGCGAGGTCCTCGTCCGGCTGGACGAAGCCGCCGGGCAGCGCCCAGTGCCCCTCGTAGGGTGGCGCGCCGCGGCGGATCAGCAGCAGGTGCAGCGCGCCCTCGCGGATGGTCAGGGCGACCACGTCGACGGTGACCGCGACCGCCGGGTAGTCCCGGGGGTCGTACCCGGCGAGGAACTCCTGCTCGTTCACGGTCACTCACTCTCTCAGGTTGAGAACAACTCAATCTGAGAACAACTTAGCGCCGAAAAGAGGGGACGGCAAGTCCCCTCTTTCGCTCAGCGCACCGAACCGGTCAGATGTGGCCTTCCGTCCCGGGCGCTGTGCAGTGCGAAGTCCCAGCCCGCGCCGGTCGCCGAGGCGCTGAACGCCACAGTCGACGGCAACGGCACCGGCAGCTTGAACGACACGTCCACCGTGTACGCCTCGGGCAGCCGGGGCTCCAGCGCGGCCAGGCAGCGGGCCTTGCTCCACATGCCGTGCGCGATCGGGCGCGGGAAGCCGAACAGCCGCGCGCCCAGCTTCGAGGTGTGGATCGGGTTGTGGTCGCCGGAGACACGCGCGTAGTCCGTACCGACCCGTGGGGCCACCCGCCACCGGGCCGAGGCGGCGGGCGGCGCCGGGCGGTCACCCCGGTCGCGCCGCGGGCCGCCGCCGGACGCACGCTCCTTCCCGAGGTACGTGGACACGCCGCGCCACACCTCCTCGCCGCCGATCGAGCCGACCAGCACCACGTCGAGCTGGCGGCCCCGCTCGTGCGGGCGCAGGTTCTCCGCGTACGTGTGGAAGTCGACGCTCTCGCCGGCCTCGACCGGACGGTGCACGGTGATCCGGTTGGCCACGTGCACCACGCCGGTGAGCGGGATCGGGAAGCCGGGGCTCGTCATCAGCCGCAGCGACAGCGGGAACCCGAGCACGTGCAGGTACGTCGCCGGCAGCCGGTCGGTCAGCCGGAACCCGCACACCCGGTCGTAGTCCGCCAGATGCCGCTGATCCACAGCGACCCCACCGACGGCGAGTTCCAGCCCCGGCACGTCCGCCCCGCGCCGCCCCCCGACCCCCGGCACCACTCCCAGCAGCGCCCGCCGATAGAGCGCCCCACTGGCAGGCAGCCGCTCCAGCGCGACCCGCCGCCGCCCCTCCGGCCCCACCGCTTCACCCCGTCGATCATGAGGTTGGCTGCCCTGTGGATCTCCAGAAGTGCCGTCAACTTCATGATCGTCGGAGGAGGGGCGGGCCTGCGTGCGGGCTAGGGCGGCGGCTCGGGCGGCGGTCAGGTCTCGGGTGGGGCCCTCGATCAGGTCGTGCAGGGTCAGGTCGTCGTCCTCGTGGTCACGGGGTGCCATCACGCCCCCAGCAGGCTCTGGCCGCAGACCCGGACCACGTTGCCGCTCACCGCGCCGCTCGCCGGCCAGGAGAGCCACCCGATCGTCTCGGCCACGTCCACCGGCAGGCCGCCCTGGGCCATGCTGTTCATCCGCCGTCCCGCCTCGCGGATCGTCAGCGGGATGCGCGCGGTCAGCCGGGTCTCGATGAAGCCCGGCGCCACGGCGTTCAGGCTGATCCCGCGCTCGCGCAGCACCGGCGAGAGCGAGTCGACCAGGCCGATCACGCCGGCCTTGCTCGTCGCGTAGTTGGTCTGCCCCCGGTTGCCGGCGATCCCGGCGATCGACGAGACCGACACGATCCGGCCGCCGGCCGGAATCAGGTCGCGTTCCAGCAGTACGTCGTTGATCCGCTCCTGGCTGGACAGGTTCACGTCGATCACCGAGTCCCACCGGTCGGCGTCCATCCGGCCCAGCGTCTTGTCCCGGGTGATGCCCGCGTTGTGCACCACCACGTCGACCCGGCCGTGCCGGGACGCCAGATGCTCCGCCAGCCGCGTCGGCGCATCAGGCGCGGTCAGGTCGAGCTGCACCGCGCTGCCGCCGATCTCGTTCGCGACAGCGGCCAGCTCGTCCCCGGCCGCCGGGATGTCCAGCGCCACCACCTGGGCGCCGTCGCGGGCCAGCACCTTCGCCAGTGCCGCGCCGATGCCCCGGGCCGCGCCGGTCACCAGCACCACCTGCCCGGAAAGCGGCCGGTCCCAGTCGGCCGGCGCCACGGCGGTGCCGGTGCCGACGCGGACGACCTGGCCCGAGACGTACGCGGACCGGCCGGAGAGCAGGAACCGGAGCGTGGACTCCAGGCTCACCGGGGTACCGGCGTCACCCTCGCGTGTCACGTAGACCAGCTGGGCGGTCACGCCCCGGCCGAACTCCTTGCCGATGCTGCGGGTCAGGCCCTCCAGCGCACGCTGGGCGGTAGCCTCCCGAGGGGAGCCGCACTCGGCCGGCGGGGTGCCAAGCACGATCACCCGGCCGCTCGGCACCAGCGAACGGGCCTGCGGGTGGAAGAAGTCGTAGAGCTGGCGCAGCCCGGTGGAGTCGGTGATGCCGCTGGCGTCGTACACCAGGGCCGCGAAGCGGCGGTCGGCGTCGTGGGCGGCGACCGGATCGGCCAGCTCGACCCCGGCGGCGGTCAGGATCTTGCCGGCCGGCTCGGCGATCCGGCCGCCGGCCGAGGAGCCGAGCAGGACCGGCCCGGGAACGAGCGGGTCGCCCGGCGTGTGCCGGCGCAGTCGGGGCGGGTCGGGCAGCCCGAGGCGCTTGACCAGCGCGCGACCGGCCCCCGTCTGGACGAAGCTCGCGTACCTGTCGGTCATAGGCGTAGCCTACTGGCGAGTAGGGTTCGGGCAACAGTTTCGAGGGAGGCCGATCGTGCAGAGTGTCCGGCGGGTCGCGGTCATCGGGGGCAACCGCATCCCCTTCGCCCGGTCCAACTCGCGCTACGCGCACGCGTCGAACGCGGACATGCTCGGTGCGGCGCTCGACGGGCTGGTCGCCCGGTTCGGGCTGGCCGGCGAGCGGGTCGGCGAGGTGGTGGCTGGCGCGGTGCTCAAGCACTCCCGCGACTTCAACCTCACCCGTGAGGTGGTGCTCGGCTCCCGGCTCGACCCGCACACCCCCGCGTACGACATCCAGCAGGCCTGCGGCACCGGGCTGGAGGCGGCCATCCTGGTCGCCAACAAGATCGCCCTCGGGCAGATCGAGGTCGGCATCGCCGGTGGCGTCGACACCACCTCGGACGCGCCGCTCGCCGTCAACGAGGACATGCGGCGCACGCTGATCCAGCTCAACTCGGCCCGTACGCTCGGCGAACGGCTCAAGATCGCGGCGAAGCTGCGCCCGCACCAGCCGTTCAAGCCGGAGATCCCGCGCAACGCCGAGCCGCGTACCGGACTGTCGATGGGTGAGCACGCGGCCCGCACGGCGCTGCGCTGGAACGTCGACCGGACCGCGCAGGACGAACTCGCGCTGCGCTCGCACCAGCGGCTCGCCGCCGCGTACGACAAGGGGTTCTTCGACGACCTGATGACCCCCTACCTGGGGCTGACCCGCGACCAGAACCTGCGCCCGGACACGAGCCTGGAGAAGCTCGGCTCGCTCAAGCCGGTCTTCGGCGCCTCCGGTGCGGACGCCGAGCGGGCCACCATGACCGCCGGCAACTCCTCGCCGCTCACCGACGGCGCATCGACGGTGCTGCTCGCGTCCGAGGAGTGGGCCAAGGCGCACAACCTGCCGGTGCTGGCCTGGTTCTCCTGGTCCGAGACCGCCGCCGTCGACTTCGTGCACGGCGACGAGGGCCTGTTGATGGCCCCCGCGTACGCGGTGCCCCGGATGCTGGCCCGCGCCGGGCTGAGCCTCCAGGACTTCGACTTCTACGAGATCCACGAGGCGTTCGCCTCGCAGGTGCTGGCGACGCTGGCGGCCTGGGAGTCGCCGGAGTTCTGCAAGGAGCGCCTGGGCCTGGACGCCCCGCTCGGCTCGATCGACAGGGACAAGCTGAACGTCAACGGCTCGTCGCTGGCGGCCGGGCACCCGTTCGCCGCCACCGGCGGCCGGATCGTCGCCACGCTCGCCAAGCTGCTGGATCAGAAGGGGAGCGGGCGCGGCCTGATCTCCATCTGTGCGGCAGGCGGGCAGGGCGTGACAGCGATCCTGGAGCGCTGACGAGGACGCCCGCCCGGTTCTGCGCCGGGCGGGCAACCCGCGTGCCGGCTCGTTCCGTCCCCTGGGCATGAGGCGAGCAAGGGGTGGCACTTCGTGACCGGGCGCGACGAGGAGTTCCGCGACTACGTGACCGCCCGGCTGGAGCCGCTGCGCCAATGGTGGCCTACAGCGCACTTCTCAGGAGCAGTAACGCCGGTTCGTGCTAATTTTCCTGCGGGCGTCGTCATAGTCTCTGGCTCGCGTCTCATCCACAGCCCACTCATATGCTTTCGCATAGTAAGCGAGGGCCTCTTCTCTGCGTCCCTGCCCGCAGTAAATTAGCGCTGTTTCACCGTAGGCGCCGGATGCCGTCGCCCGTAGCCAAACCTTCTTCCTGTCGGATTCAAATCTGGCGGTCACGTACTTGAGCGCCTCCAGAGCGGCCTCGGCCTTGCTGCGGTCGCCCGACCTCAGCAGACATGCATACGTTCGACCAATACCAAATTTCGCTCTAGCGTCAACGTCTGGAACGCGAGACGTAGCCGCAGATCTATAGACGCCTTCATATTTGTCGAGTGCGGCGGCAAGGTGGGCTTTCGCTTGAGAGGTAAGCTTGCCTTCGCATCTGGGGCCGCCGGTGCTCCTAATTTTGGACAGGCCCGTTTGGTAGTCGATTTCAGCGAGTCCGAGAATAGCCCTTACGTAACCCCTGTCTGTTTTAAGGGCGGCTGTATAGGCGGCTGCTGCCCTCTCGGTTGATCCAGTGCCACCGAGGCGCCCCTCTGTGTTGCCCTTCAGGACTAGCGCCAATCGTTTTAGGTCATCGGAGATTCCGGGTGTTGCGAGGACTTTACTTAAGGTGTCTTTGGCGACACCGTAGTCCGAATTCGCGTACTCGGCGATCGCGCGGAGAAGGGTGATGTATGGAACTAAAAGCTCCCCTACAGATGCCTTCGCGATACTTGTTCTAATCTCTAGGGAATCGCCCACCAGGCCCGCATTGAATTTATAGTAACCCGCTAGCTCCTGCGCTTCGTTCCATCCACCCTGCGATCCAATGCTTGCCTCGATTTCCACTCTGACTCGTTGGCCGCTAGGCGTTAAAGTCAATGAGACCGCTAGCTCGGCATCAAGCTTTTTCTGCACCTCAGAGAGGTATGTCTCTCGTTCCTGATCTGATTGGATATTTCGGTTGCAAGTTTGACCGATGCCAACCTGTCCGGAGCGATCTTCGAAGCTGCTAGAAACCTGCTTGAAGAGGCTCTCATTGATATCACTGGCATTCTTCTTCTCCATGTCTGACCAGCGTTGCCCGTCCTCGCGCCGAACGCCTATATTTGCCACGGCAATGCCGTAGGGCTCGTTGATCTTTTGCTCTCGTTTGACCCAGCAGGGAAATACGGGTTTTGCGCCCTGCCAATCGGACAAGGTGCCTAGAGTTCCGCACAGAATGGTGATCAGGGATATGGATATTGACCAGCGCGTCGCGCTCTTATCACGCCACTTGGCGAACCTCTCATTAAGGTCGCTAGTCGTGAGCGCCAATCGAATGGGGGGCGATGGTTTCTCATCCGCATTTGCGCGCCCATTCTCGGCATCTTCGTCACGGGGGGTTGGCGACTCCACCGATGGGAGACCTCGAAGTTGAGCGATCGTGCCACGCGATAAGTCCGATTCGGCCGGACTGTCAGATGCTGCCCCCGTGCAAGTATCGGACCTTTCGGAAGTTGATATTGCGTCGGGGTCCTCGCTTGCCTTTGTCATGAACGCACCATAGGCGAAACGACGGCTATCTGACTCTCGGGCTTTCGGGTCATTGGCCCGTGCGATAACATCCGGTGTCGCGGATCCAGTGGACCTGGGGTGAACGCTTGGACACGAGGAAAAGGGTGCTTGTCGCCACGGCTCTTGTAGTAGCGCTGGGTTTGATCGCGACCCTGGCAACAACGGCGGATGAGAAGACGGACGGGGGAACTGCATCGAAAAGCACCGAACCCAAGATCAGCATTACGCCGTCTAGCTCAGTCGATACGGGTATGTCTTCTGCCTCGCAGTCGCCAGGTGGTGGAGCGCCGGTTCCCGAACCCCTGCCAAATCCCGGTCGATTTCCCGTCAAGCCAACATTGCGCCCCGGTTCAGGATCGTCTAGTGGAGATGGCGGCCGGAATCCACAGGGCTCGGCATTGCCGCTTCCCCCGATGCCCCCGCGCGGCCACATCCCGATTGGTGGTGTGTTGTCAAGGAGTGATCCTGTCCCGCCGGGCATCGCGTCGCAGCTTGAATATTTCCAAGGCGGCGGCGACGTTTGCGGTTTTGGCATCACCACCTTCTCGGTCGCAGTCAAGAACCGCCCCGACCTCGATTTTATGGCTGCCCCAGACGTGCTGGATGTGTGCGTCTACGGTTATGCCCCGGAAGGCGAGGTTACTCTCGAGATGCGCGACCCAGCGGGAAGGATCTTCGAGTCGCGTCAAATGAACCCTGGCGATCTTGACGCATTTAATGCCGTCCCGTTCAGGCGTGTTCGGTCAGATCCGATGGGCCTGTATACCGTTGCTGCTATTCAAAATGGAATCACAGTGTCTACTGCGATTGAAGTGCGTGCCGCGTCGAGCCCGCAGTTCATGGGTTACGTTAATGATGCTTATGGCTTGCCTGACTATGGTGCATTTATAGTGGCAAAGCCGGGTGACACAATTCGCCTGGCGGTAGGAGGGTACGCCCCCGGTTCAACGGTCGACATGCGCATCTACCACAACCCTCACCAGCGGCAGCGTGATGGAAAAACCGTAATGGACTACCTTACCTCCCACCCCGTCACGGTAGACTCAAATGGGGCCGGGATGTGGGTGCTCCAGACGGAACGCTCCGGTCCTAGCGAGCAGTGCTTCATGTTCTATAGCGAACTGGTGGCACGGCGCATGTACCCCGCTCCTGACTCACCTGAAGCGCCATCTATCATATGGAATGTGCAGCTTTGTCTTTTTCGCGATCCACTCCAAAGTGCTGACTTCAAGTGAACGGCGCCCATCATGCAGCCTCCACGCACCCGGTCCGCGCGGTGGTGACGCGCTTTCGAGGAGGGGCGGAATCGGTGCAGCCGAGGCGAGGCGGGCCGGACGTGCAAGATAATTGATGTGTCGACGGCCCTTGGATCTTGGGCGGATGTCGACAGGCTCTCTGGGTTCTTTGAGTCAGGTGACTCGCGGCGCCGCCGGTCTCCGGCGTCGATAGCTGCCGTACTAGTAACAGAGACCCCGTCGTAGAGGGCGCTCATTGTCCTAGGCGAATGCAGTGTCTGAGCAGAGTGATGACAGTCGAGGAGATGGTCGCGGTCGCGCTGGACCCGGAGATCCGGCTGGGCTGACGGTGTGTCCCGGTCCGGCCCGCCCACAGGCCGGACCGGGTACCGGCGTCGCCGGGCCCGGCCCGGGCGTCATGAAAGACTGAGGTACGTGACGACGATCCCGAACGTGCTCGCCAACCGGTACGCCTCGCCCGAACTTGTCGCCCTCTGGTCGCCGGAGGAGAAGGTCCGGATGGAGCGCCGGCTCTGGCTGGCGGTGCTCAAGGCCCAGCGTGACCTCGGCGTGCCGGTGCCGGACGGGGTCGTCGAGGCGTACGAGCGGGTGGTCGACGACGTCGACCTGGCCTCGATCGCGGCGCGCGAGCGGGTCACCCGGCACGACGTGAAGGCCCGGATCGAGGAGTTCAGCGCGCTCGCCGGGCACGAGCACGTGCACAAGGGGATGACCTCCCGCGACCTCACCGAGAACGTCGAGCAGCTCCAGATCCGTGCCTCGCTGGAGCTGATCCGGGACCGGGTGGTCGCCACGCTGGCCCGGCTGGGCCGGCACGCGGGCGAGTACTCGGCCCTGGTGATGACCGGCCGGTCGCACAACGTCGCCGCGCAGGCCACCACGCTGGGCAAGCGCTTCGCGTCGGCGGCGGAGGAACTGCTGATCGCGTACGAGCGGCTGGAGGACCTGATCGGCTGGTTCCCGCTGCGGGGGATCAAGGGGCCGGTGGGCACCGCCGCCGACCAGCTCGACCTGTTCGACGGCGACGCCGGCAAGGTGGCCGAGCTGGAGCGCCGGGTGGCCGAGCATCTGGGGTTCAGCCGAGTGCTGGACAGCGTCGGCCAGGTCTACCCGCGTTCGATCGACATGGCGGTCGTCGCCGCGCTGGCCCAGGTGGCCGCCGCGCCGTCCTCGCTGGCGACCACGATCCGGCTCATGGTGGGCCAGGAACTGGTCACCGAGGGCTTCAAGCCGGGCCAGGTCGGTTCCAGCGCGATGCCGCACAAGATGAACACGCGCTCGTCGGAGCGGGTGAACGGCTTCGCGGTGATCATCAGGGGTTACCTGTCGATGGTCGGCGAGCTGGCCGGTGACCAGTGGAACGAGGGTGACGTCTCCTGCTCGGTGGTGCGCCGGGTCGCGCTGCCGGATGCCTTCTTCGCCGCCGACGGGCTGTTCCAGACGTTCCTCACCGTGCTGGACGAGTTCGGCCCGTACCCGGCGGTGATCAACCGGGAGCTGGAGCGCTTCCTGCCGTTCCTCGCCACCACGAAGATCCTGGTGGCAGCAGTGCGCCGGGGTGTCGGCCGGGAGGTCGCGCACGAGGTGATCAAGGAGCACGCGGTCGCCGTGGCGCTGGCGATGCGGGAGAAGGGCGCGGCCGAGAACGACCTGTTCGACCGCCTCGCTGCGGACGGCCGGCTGGGCCTCACCCGGGCCGAGATCGACACCCTGGTCGCCGACCGCAACGCGTTCGTGGGCGCCGCCACCGACCAGGTCACTCGGGTGACCGCAAGAATCACCAAGGTGGTGGAATCCCACCCCGAGGCGGCGGCCTACTCCCCGCCCCCCATCCTCTGACAGTGATGATGTGGGAGCGGGTCACCCGGCCCGTGTGACACCGCAACTATC